>CAYMMP010000001.1:0-62040 GCA_964391625.1 uncultured Thermoplasmatales archaeon
CAAATTTTAAAAAGAAACTATTGTTTTAAAATTGTAGCGTGTGGTAAAAATGGCAAGAAGATGTTCTGAATGCGGTAAAAATTAGGGTTTTTTGAAGGATATTGTCATCCTGTAGAAAGGAGAAAGAGTGCGTATGCGGAGAATACTTTGACAAAATTGAAGCAATTGAAACAAAATATTGTAATTTTGTTATGAATGTATTTAGGAATGGTAAATTAAATTTTATAAAAAAAGAAAGTGGATGATTGCTAGCAATTAGAATAGATAAGCTTGTACTTAAAGCAAAGAAATATTTTTGATTAAAATCCTAAAGTAAAAAAAACTAAACCTACTATCAATGCAAACACAAAATTAAATATTTTTATTAAAATGGAGTCTTTAATAGAATACGATAGCAAAGGCAACATTCCATGACCATCTTGTGCAATAGAACTAGTCAACAATACAGAAAATGGCACTATTCCTGAAGCATACATCATGACAAAAACCATATGTGGACCAGATTCAGGGATCATTCCTACTAGAGCGCTGACTATAAGGACTAAGCCTAAATTTGCTTCGACAAAACCTTGTAAATTCCAATATTGAAAACCAATTTGAACAAAAAGTAGAGCAAAAAACGTCCAAAGAAACACTCTCCATATGTGCTTCTTGGTGATATGTTCCCAAATATGCTCTTTGAAATAATGTTTTGAAGCTGTTAAAATTATAAAAATTGCAAGGAGAGATAGTGACATTAGAAGAATTCTATCAGGCTCTTCAATACTCCAACTCTGAGGTCCCCAGATGCCAACAAGATTCAATACTATAATGATAACAAAGAGCAATATTAGTCCGCATCTACTATACGACAATTGTAGAAAATTTTTTAATATAGATGGTTGAAATGGATGCCCTACATCAGCAGTATGAACCTTTTGCAACTTACATTCCTTACAGGGAATTATATGAAAAATTGATGCAATTTTATCAGCTATTGATGCACCAATGATTCCGAGAACAAATAACAATGCAAAAAGAATCAGTGCTTCTCTAGGAAACTGCGTCAACATAACAAATGATTCGTCCCCTGAAGTAGCAATCATTCCTCCAACTATTGCACCGAAAGTTATTATGCCATGAACATACAACGAAACGTTCATGAATGCTCCCAAGCATCCTGGGGTAGAGCCAAGAAATGAGGTTATTGTATACTGTCTTAATCTGCTACCTTCCACAGCATTTTTCATCCTCCCTCTAGTTAAAACGTTGAGATAGTCGATGATGACCATCATCACAAAGACGAAAATTGTTATCACAATCGAGCGGTTGATTACTGATATTAGTTCAATCACCTCAAGCCCTCCTACTACCAAATATCTTAGATCTCATTGCCATACACGTCACTTTTCTATTCTTTCTATACCTACATCTACCTGCATTATTCTCCATATGAACTAATCTCAATAACACATGTCTCTGTCTTTTAACTACTCCTTCCAATCATTTTTCTTATATAAAATCTTTTATTTTTATACTCTACCGCTACAAGTTTGTCATCATGTATTAATTTTTCAACAACATCCCAATCGGACTTTGATTTCTTTAATAATTCTTCCATACCTTCTTCTCGCATAGGATGTACCGATGCAATACTTAGAATATCCTTTTCTATATCTCCAGTATATGCAAAGGCATTTCCTTCATAGCCAATAAGATACTCGACATCAATTCCTTTTTCTCTAAAAGCATCATATGCCTTAACGATCATAACTTCTTTTGGTGGTTTAACCCATTGCTCAGCTGGTGGTCGTGTTGGGACGGATATATAGCTTCTTTTTGGTTTTAATCTAGCAATAAAATCAGCAGTGTCCTCCAACACATCTATAGAATCGTTAACATTTTCTATAATCATAGTTTCTGTTACTAATTCACCATTAAATATCTGGGAAAACTCAGATATGCCATCCATTATTTTTTCAAATTTTAAAGAGTTATGAGGTCTATCAATTCTATGCCAAATATCTTGATTTATCGTATCAATTTTTAAAGAAACCCAATCGGCTTTTTGCAAGTCATCCTGAACCTTTTTATCCCAGATCAAAGAAGCATTAGTAATAACAGCAATTTTAATTTCTAAAGGCTTAAGCAGTTCAATTTCTTTACCAAGATTAATATCTAATGTTGGCTCGCCATCGGGGACAAATGTAAGATAATCAATAGGTTCTTTTCTAGTTCTTGCTTCTCCTACTTTATCTTCTACGGCAGATACTATTTCATTTGGTTCATAGAATTCTCTTCGTTCAACTTGCATGTTATTTGTCCTTCCAAGTTGACAATAAACACAGGAATAGGTACAGATTTTTGGGGGAATATTATTTATGCCTAGACTTTTCCCAAGACGCCGTGAAGGGACAGGGCCAAAAGCAATCAATTTTTTTTCGTTTATCATTTTTATTAAACTCCTTTGTTAGCTAGTTTTATTTGCTTTTATCACAACAAAACTACCTTCCCCATGACCTTCTTTTACTGAATCTATTTTGTTGGAAGGGCTAGGAAAGACCGTTTGTTTGATTGAAATAACCTCAAAATGTGCTTTTCTTAAACAATCTGTTACTTCTTCAACTGAATAAAAAGTAGCATCTTTATAGAATTTACTGTTATCCCTTTTAAGCTGATATTGCGTCCCCATCTCACTATTTTTATCTACAAAACCAACAATAATAAGACCATCAGGTTTTAAAACTCTATGCACCTCCTTAAAGGCTTCAACCAGATTATCGACGAAACAAATTGTTGTAACCATGAGAGCGAAATCAAATGTCTCGCTATCAAAAGGCAATTTCTCTGCTACAGCCTCATAAACTTGTATTCCAAGGTTCCTTGCCATTTCTGCCATTTTTTTAGAAGGTTCTACACCAACCTTTATTCCAAGAGGTAAAGCAAATCTACCAGAGCCAACACCAATTTCAACACCAGTTTTCCCAGAGGGAATTAAACTTTTTATGGCGTTAAGCTCAGCTAAATAAACAGTTTTATTTCTAACAAACCACTTATCGTATTCTTTACTATATTTTTCAAATGACTCAATTCTTGCCATCCACAACAATTACTCTGACTCACATCCATCTACGCATGTTTAACTTTTTTAGAGAAATACTTGCCCACTATTTTTTGTTTGTTAGTAAAATAAATAAGGCTTTGTTTTACCAGGACGTAAAGCCATACCACCAACAAAACGAAATACAGTAAATAATACAACAGTTTAACAAACGAAAAATTAATCACAAATACATAAAGATTTGCAGTTGCCAATGTAAAAGCACCTGTTGGAAATATAAATGCCCACCATAGTTCAGAAAAAGGAATTTTCTTCTTCTCATTAATAATCCTATAATATAAAGATAGCAATCCAAACAATATCCATATGCCATAACCAAACATGATTACTGAATAAATTTTACTTACCCCTAGAAAAGAATTGCTAAAACCCAGAACATCATATTTTAACAGCGCCTTAGAGGTTGTTATTATAGCTAATATCGAAACTGCCACTGGGGCAAGAACAATATTGAATGTCGGAGTTACTTTTTCTTGAGAGAGTTCATAAAATTTACTTCTAAAGTATACTAAAGTTAATGTAAGCAAATAAAGAATGAAAGCAGGTCCAAATAAAAAAAGATTTATTATGAGTATGGGTGTAGAAATAAAATCAGCCCTCAATGCCAAAGTCGAACCAGCTGTTATTAAAACAAAAAGCCCCACTGGTGGAAGAAGCCAGGTTCCACTGACCTGTTCAACCTTTGATCTAAATTTCAAATTAATTGGAACTAAGACTACAAATATTAGAGAAAACAATAGACTAATAGACCAGAAAAAAATACTGACAATAATAGCATACTCATTAAGATAAGGCAATCCTATATTAACCAACATTAGTGAAATTAAAGCAGCAGCTATAGGAATAGCTGAATATAAATTTGATTTTATGGGATTCTTCAGGTTTTCGACAAGATCCTTTTTTTCAAATATGTGGATTATAAATTTTAAGAAATACAGTAAAAACATGAATATCACAGATATCTCAAGTAGATATGAAAACATGTTTGCTAAAACATTATTATTAAAAATTATCTTTGAAGATAATGCTAAAGCCGATGTGCCCATTAGAGCAATAAAGACAATTAAATTGAAGTTTTTTTTATCCTCTTTCAACTATCTCACCTACCTCTCTCATAACTTATGTTTTTTAACTAACTTTCAATATATAGATGCAAGCTCTAATTTTTGATTCTGTCACCAATCCCCCAACCAACTTGATAATTACTTAAATCTTTTCTTAATTGTTCCTATTTTCTTTTTCAATTCTATATCCAATATACCATTTTGATAACTTGTTTTTGCATAATCTTTATCAACCTTACAAGGCAGTTGCACTTTTTTGTAATATCTACTTTCTTCCCCATTTATTTCAATTATTACTTCACTTTCCACAACATCTATATCGATATCTCCATCTAATGAAGTCATCGGAGTTTCAATGGTAATGCTTATCGTGTCATCCCATTCAATGACATCTATCGATGAATCTGTATCTTCAGGTGTTTGGTTTGATTCGCCAGATACATCTTGATTATCTAAATCCAAGAAGCTATTGAGTGATAAAGGATCTCTTCGGTTGTTGTAGCAAGGACATCTACATATAGGAAGACGCTCTTTTTCAGGGAAGGATATTTTTTCATTTATTGATTCATCCATAGGAAGATAGTTTTCCCACTTCTTAATTTCTCTGAGTTGTTTCTCAAGCTTATTAAAAAAATCTGATGATAAAGTATGTTTGGCATGAAGTGATATCCACCATTGGAGCTTTAGCCAATTCTCAAATGAATCGTCTTCTGTTTTATGCGACATCTTCTCTTCCCTCTTTTAAAATTATATATTGCTATTATAACAAGCAAAAAATATTTATAAAAACTTCTGTAATAATTATAAATGGAAATAATATATCGACTTATATTTATTAAGAAAAATTGCATAATTTGCTTATATCACAAATTTATTATTAGTTTAGTTTTTTGGAGGGACATCAAAAATTATAGTTTTCTTACAATATATTTTTAGATGAGTGCGCTTAACCTTGCTTCATCAAAACCAACAACCGCCTCTCCTTCTATTACTGTAACTGGTGTTCCCGTTTGGCCAGATGCCTCTATCATCTTTTGTATCCCTGCAGGATCTCTTGAAACATTTACCTCAGTAAACGATACTCCTTTTGATCTCAGATATTCTTTTGTTCTGGCACACCATGGGCAACCATCAGATGTATAAATAGTAACTCCTGAGCTGCCCCCTCCAAAACTTTCTGTTTTGTAGAGTGGTTTTGCACTCAGAACCTCATCAATTCTCAACATATTTATACTTGATTCCTTTGCCCTATAGAGTTCTGACAGAAAGAGATTTGCAGGCATAGTATTTTTTATATCTGTTGCATTATCTGCAATTAATTTCTTTGTAGACAAATAAGCATCTAGCCGATTGTTTCCTGCATTTGCTGCTAGTGTTTTATATATGTCATCCATTACATCGGCTGTTCCTTCCATGGCAATAGATTCCTTGGTGCTTGTTAATACTGCAGCCTCTCGAATTTTATTTGCCATAAACAGATACATAAGTCCATATCCTGGAAGTACTCCAGATTCAAGGGCATTCAATCCATTTTTCAATCCTTTTTTTACCAGTTTTTCCATCTGCGCTTGGTATTTATTAGATATTCCATGAATGATTATTGTTGTTTTATTTGAATTTTTTACATCACTTAATAATACCATTTTTTCCACCTCAAGTTCTGCATACTCCACCAACACATCCTTCTTCCTTTGTATCATCTATCAATCCAATATATCCAATATCATTTTCAGAGATGTTTGACATATTGACAAATTTTCCTCCACTGGATTGGGCAAGTGCCCTCATATCAGAATCGTTTATCTTTTCAAAGCCAGTAATTCCATTTCTTGCCATCATTTCTGCTGCACGTGGATCAATCTCGCCCTTTGAAAAAACAGCATTCACTCCAAATTTTGTCAACCTATCAACAAAATCTTTTAGTTGACTCTCTTCAAAAGTTGAAGTAGCCGAATAGTTTTTTGTATTACTGATGTCGATTTTCACATCTAACTTTGTTTTTCTTGGAGTTATTTTGTCTAACAATGCTATCTTTGCATCGCTCAATTTATCAGGCATGTCCTCTCGCACTCTGTTGTAGTCTAGTTTAAGTCCAACAATAACTTCACTCCCTTCTCCATCTCCTTCAGCCAAAACAGTTATATCCTCTTCTTTTGGTTCTTTTAAAAATAAGATAGCATCTCTTATAACAGAAAGAATATTATCTTTATCTGCGATAGTGTTAGAAATAGAGTGCTTTATAACATCCTCAAGTATTTCAACATCCTTACTTTTTATTTTCTTTGTTCTTTTTTGTGTCTCTTCAATTGCTATATTCATAGCCTTCTCATAACCTGCAAGAATGGTTGGCATACCGATACCGGTAGTTGAAAGATCGTGTGCTTTTACTATCAGTTTAGATAGAAGAAGTGCTAATGAAACAGTTCCATCACGAAATTCTTTATATTGGGCATCTACACTTTTCTTAATCGGCTCAGCCGTAGGTCCTAATTCTACATTATCTAAAATTTCTTTACCATTAATTAGAATCTCTCCGTCATTAGTTAGTTTATACATACCATATGGCCCCAACAAAGAACTTACTGAACGTTCAATAGATTCCGCTTCTTTGGACCAAATGTTTGTTGGTTTTTTTACTCTCTCTAAATCTTCTTTATATACGTTAAATATTGGCATGAGTTGCCGTAATGCTAGAAGGAGTATATAACGTTTGTGTGTACCATACGCACAACCAACTTGTTATAGATGACTTATATATATTTAAGATATATATTTGTATATATAAACATATATTTGAAAACATCTTATGAAAAACAGAAATTATTTCATCTCTTTCTCAAAATGAGTGAGGGTTTCCTCCACATGTCTATACCATTCATCGATACACATCTTCATTTTCTTTTTAATTTGTTTTACGTCTGCACACGAATACACATGATAATAGCCGCCTTTTTCTATCATTCTTGTTTCCTTGATACAAATCTCACAAGAAACCAATTTTTGTAGGGAGCGGTATACTGTACTTCGATCTTTGTTCAGTTTTTGTGCGAGTTCTTCCACTTTTGAGTTGCCTACTTTTTTTAATTCTCTATACACTTCAACATCTGCTTTATTAAGGTCAAAAGTACATTCTAGTACGTTATTGCAATTAATATCTTTGTACGAACCAACCAATTTCATTGATAAACCGGTACACCAATATTACATATTAATATATAATAGTTGTGCATATTCTTTGCACAAACGTTAAATAATACATGTAATATACTGGCACAAAAGCAGTTCGCTAATAAAAAGATAATAGGTGAAAAATATGAAAGAAGAATTACCAGACGTGCCAATTCAATTAACAGATGAAAATTTTGATGAGAATGTTAAGAAATATCCGACTATAGCTATAGACTGTTGGGCCCCATGGTGTGGTCCATGCAGGATGGTAGAGCCCGTTGTTGCAGATCTTGCCAAGGAAATGCAAGGGAAAATAGTTTTTGGAAAATTGAATGTTGACGAAAATCAAAAAACATCTATGAAATATGGCATTATGAGCATACCAACTTTACTTGTTTTTAAAAATGGAACTCTCATGGATAACATTATTGGTGCAATGCCCAAAGAAATACTTAAAGCTAAACTTGCCCCTTATGAATAAGTTGAAACCAACTTAAAAAAGTTGTATGGTGATAATTATTAGAAAGAGGGCAAGACCTGTAGAAAAGAAATCAAAGATAAATACAAGTTTACTTGGTAATAGTAAACTTATTATAATTATTTTAATCCTTGTGATTATTGTTGTTGGTGTGATTATTGCATGGCAACAGCATCATGTAGATAATAAAGATACTGGAGATGATTTTGTATTTACTTCGCTTGACGGTACTTCAAAACATTTAAGCGATTACCGTGGCAAAGTGGTTATTTTAGACATGTGGGCTACCTGGTGTAGTCCCTGTCAGTTTCAAATGACTGAATTAAAAAAAACATATGAAGCATATAGCAGAGATGATCTAGAGATAATTTCTATTGATATTGATACCAGGGAAACTGTACAATTAGTCGAAAATTTTAGAAATGCTTTCAAACAACAAGGTATTGAATTAAATTGGGTTTTTGGTATGGATGATGGTAGCATTTGGGAGAAGTATATGTTAAATGGAGGGATACCAACCCTCTGCATTTTTGATCGAGAAGGAAAACTTAGCCTCCAACATGAAGGAATTGCTGTTTTTTCGGAAATCCCTCAAGGTTTGTCAGAAGACACTGTAAAACTTTCTCAAAAAATTGATAGTTTGTTGTAATAAAATAAAAAATTACGACAAATAGCACTAAAGCGACTTTACTAATAATTATAAACAAGACATATGGCATCTATAATAAATATAGTGAAAGCATTTATGAATATTCCAACATTCTTTAATCACAGGTTATAATGGCTAAAGATAGGATCTTACTTGTTGAATCTGAAAATGAAGCATCTGATTTGGGTTGGACACGTCTAGGGCCAGTTCCATGCGAAGAATGTATGTATGGTATTGCCTGGTTATGGTGTAAAAGAGATAAATTTGCATTATTAGAGAATACTGGAGATGGCCGATGTGATTTTATCGATTTTATTCCAAGAGAGGAAGGATTGTTACAACTTTATGAGTACCAGAAAGCTCTTGTAAAAGTAAAAGAAAAATATCGATTTTAATAAGATGGGGAAATAAAAGAAGGTATAAAAATGGAAGATTGCAAAGAGATAATTGAAAAAATTAAGGATGTAGAAGAGGCAAACAGACGACAACTAGAATCTCAGAAAAGAATGATTGAAGACATTACTAAAGAGCAAGATTATTGTGAAAATCGAGATATTTCTCTTGAAGATTACAAAATATTTTTAGATGAGTTGTATAAATTATTCGAAATGTCGAAAAAGTTTTACGAGTAAATCCCTCTAGAAAAATGGATACCAATGTATAGCTTTTTTTAGAGTGTATCTACATACCGCCTTTCCAACTTTCTTGCTCCATCATCAGAAATTTTTGTATCTCATCTTGATTCATCATAGTTTGTTTTATTTCGACTTCTACACCAAGCTTCTCAATAGGTTCTTTTATACTGCTTATAAGCTGATCTATAATTGGGATATTCGGAAAAGGCAGCGCCATTATAACTAACACTCTGTTTTCTTCGACTGTAAACTCTTTAACTATTCCAAGTTCTAACAAACTGCGATCAATCGCTGGATGTTTAACTCCTTCTAGAATACTACGAATGCTTTTTTCTGAAATATTATCTACCATCTACTCACGCTCCATCACTTTTAAATTTATATTTTTTTCACCAGCATATATCGGTATTTTAAGCCAGTTTTCAGGTGGTACAAACGGGCAAGCATAATTCTCACTATATGCACACCATGGACTATATGCTTTATTAAAATCAAGAATCCAATCTCCATTTTCAGTGCGATCACTTGGATCCAAGTCTATATATCGCCCTGCCCCATAGGTTTCTTTCCCATTTGTTGAATCTCGAAAAGGAATAAACAATCGTTCCTCATAGGGATTGCTTTTATATGCCTGGAGAGTGCACTGTTCATTCTCAACCTTGAATCGAAATTCTCCCCATCGTATAAACTGTCTGATAACTCCTTTTGTATCTTCGATTTGTATAGTTTCTTTATCAGCATGTTCATAAAGTTTCAATTCGAATCTAAGGTTTTGGTTAACTGGATAGTATTGTAACTTCTTAAAATGTTCTCTATATTCAAATGGGATTGGTGATTGTGCATGTCTTTTAAAAAAAATATCTTTTTGCTCACGCTCGTTTATTATTTTTTCTTTCCACTCGAGAAGCTCCATTTCTTTCCCTCGTCATAATTCTTTTCATCCTATGTTATCTATTGTTGCCCCCACCCTCGTAATCCTCTACCAATACCTCTTCCAAATCCTCCACCAGTGCGATGAGGGTTTCTTCCTCTTAAAAGAGGATTCTCGCTATTAGGTCTTATGGCCTCCTGTGGACAAGCCGCAAAACATTTAGCACAAAATGTACATTTATTTTGATCTATATCTGCTTTTTTATTTTGCATCGATATTGCATTTTCAGGGCATGAATCAATGCAAACTCCACAACCTATACATCTATCTTGATCGATCCAAGGCATCTTTAGCTCCTATTTTCTAATAATAATTATCACAAATATTCCATATCTCTTCTTTGTCACATTCAGAGATAGACTTTGTTTATCCTTTGGATATTTTTATGTACTCCTTAATCTTTTGTTCGACAATACTTTTTTTCAACTACTGAATGTGAAATAATACACAGATTTATAAAAACTTTTATAATAAATATTTAAAAAAGTTAATTTTTAGATTATAGTTATTGGAAAAAATTATATTTATTGGTTGCATTTCAAATAAAATATTTGATACAATGTGAGGGATAAAATGACCAAATACAATACAAAACTTGACAAGAGAGATAGAATAATATTAGAATTACTAAATAACACCCCTAGAATTTCTCAAGAGGAAATTGCAAAAAAGATACAGCTCTCCCAACCTTCAGTGGCAATGCGAATTAAGAAACTCAGAGAAAGAGGGTTTATTGAGCCTATAATTGGAGTGAATAT
Organism: uncultured Thermoplasmatales archaeon; assembly: GCA_964391625.1. Classification (GTDB taxonomy): domain Archaea; phylum Thermoplasmatota; class E2; order DHVEG-1; family DHVEG-1; genus CAYMMP01. The sequence continues at coordinate 10,784 of CAYMMP010000001.1, forward strand.
CAATAAAGTTGGGCTATATATGGCTCAAGTAAGAATCACAACTGCCAATACAACCAAAATTTTGAATACTTTTCGAGATTGCCCATTTTTTCTAAATGGATTTATTATTTCTGGAAAAGATAACTTATGTTTGCTGTTTGTAGGAGAAGATATTGCATCATTGGAAGCAATTATAGATGGTCATTTGAGACCAGACAAAGATGTTCAAAGCGTTAATTTTGATATTATTGTTTCAAGTATAAAAGATTTTATTATGCCAATTAAAATTAGGGTAGATCCTGCCGACAAACCTCCATGCGGTATTAAAATGCAGTGTCAAGATTGCCCTTCATACCAAGGAGACAGATGTTTTGGATGCCCTGCCATGAAACAATACAAAGGTCTCTTTTGGTAAAATACAGGCAATACTGGTTGTAGAGTTAAACATTTTAAAATCAACTGTCCCGAAAACATTCTCACTAATCAGACATCTAATTATCGATACATTCACAGAGAATTTTTTATTATTTTAGTACTGACTTATTTAAGTAATTTATAAAAAGATTTCATTAATGGCAGGATTTTTTCCCACCTCTTTGATTTTTCCTGTAAACTCGGTAGCCACCTTTGCATATTTTTGCCCTTCTGATGCGGAAACCCATGAAAGCCTAAAACGATTTGGCTCTAAACCAACCTCTTCAACAACTTTTTTTAACATCATAAATCGTCTACGGGTGTAATAATTTCCTTCTTGGTAATGACAATCTCCAGGGTGACAACCAGCCACAAGGACACCATCTGCACCGCCCAAGTATGCCCTTAAGATAAAAAGAGGATCAACTCTACTTGAGCACATAACTCTGATCGGCAAGATTGCAGGTGGGTACTGAAGTCTACTTGTTCCAGCTAGATCTGCTCCTGCATATGAGCACCAATTGCAAAGAAAGGCAAGTATCTTTGGGTTAAACTCTTCATCTTTCTTCACTCTAGCCACCTATTTTTCAACTTCAGAAAATTCTTCTTTTTCAAATGTAACAAGAGGTAGAGGCTCATCTACATCTTTTCCTGGTATGTAATTAAACATTTTTTGGACGGATTCTCCCACTTTCTTGAAGATGGTTGCAAGTGGAATATCAACAGGACAGACGTCATCACATGCACCACATCCTACACAGGAGATGCCGACATGTGTTAACCTCCCAAGCTGGTAATATAATACCCCTTGTGGAACTCTAACTCCCCCTCTTTTTTTAACTTCTGACTCATAACTAGAAGGCGAATATTCAGAATCAGGGGATTCGAACTCACACAGTTTGCAATAGCAGATAGGACACACTCTCATACAACCATGACAGCCAATACATTTTCCAAAAATGTCTACCAATCCACTTATCCCTTTCATCTCTGAATCGATTTTTTCAAAAAGTTTCTTCTCTTCTGCTTTTCTCTTATCGCGGAATTTATCTAGCGTCTCTTTATCTAGATCTTTTTCTAAGAACTCCCCTTTTATAACCTCAGCAAGCTCTTCTCCTTTTTTAGTATTAAGGAGCATCGTGAATTGTTTGTCAATATCTTTTTTTCCTATAAGATCAACAGTTATGTCTGCAGTGTATGGTATAAATTCCACACAACCTTTACAAGCTGGTCGTATCTCTGCAGGGATCTCAGCTTTTTTAACTGCATCCCAATATTTGGAAAGGTTTTTTTCTATTGTACCATCTACCGCCATATTAGTTGGATATACCCCGCCGCATGTTGAACTTATAATGAATAAATTTTCAAGGCTTCCCTGTTCACGTTTAATTAACTCTACAAAACCTCTTAATTCACATGGTTTCACTACCGCAACAACTGGCTCCTTTGTGCTTCCTTTCAAGGTAAAACGCGAAAGAAGTTTACCAGCATTAACTGGCATCAATGGATAAAAAGGCACTGCATTGTTTAGTTCTTCTGGTTCAGTAATAAGTGAATAAGCTATGGACCCTTCGTCGTTAATCTTTTTGAGTGTAAAGACTCCTTTAACTTTGCCATTTTTTAAAAGAAGTTTTAAGAACTCGAGGATACCTTGCTCAATATTTTTGTTTATTTTTAGAGCTTTGGTCATTTTGCATCCTCCATCTCATGAAGCTCATCTTCTTTATAGCCCACCAGTGGAATTGGCTCGTCTAGACTTCTACCTGAAACATAATCAAATAAATCTTGCGTTTCATCAGCGACCATACTAAATATTTGAGCTACGGGAATAGACATAGGACATGCATCTTCGCAAGATCCACATGATACGCATGAAAGGCTCATATGCATCATTCTACCCATATGGAAAAGAAGAGTGTCTGGTAAAAATCGAATGCTTCCCTTGCGTTCTGCCTGGTCAAGATAATCCTCAGACGTATGTTTTACTTTATCAGAATCGAAATAACATAGACGACAATAACAGATTGGACAGACTTTCATACAATTGTGACAGTTTATACATTTACTAAATGTGTTGATTAGATTGTCAAGACCGGTTGTTTTGGCTTTTAAATCTTTATGGCTTTTTTCCCTCTTCTTATGCTTTTCCTCAAAAACGTCTTGTACTTTATTCCGCCAATCATCGACATTGTCTTTTAATTCTATGCCAAGTTTATTCATCACCTCGTTTCCTTTTTGACTATTTGAAACAATGAAAAAAGTACCTTTCTTTGCACCAAGAGTTCCTATATGAAGGTCTCCAGACACCATACTTGATTTATCACATATCTGGCACACCGGCCGCATTATTTTATCATCTGATCTCTTAACAGCATCTTCATATATCTTCATGCTTTTCTCAGGATCTTTAAGAAAATCAGAGATAGGCATAACGCCTGGACAGTCCATGCTTATAAGAGTTATATTCTCTAAATTTGTTTGGTTAATCTTTGTTAATTCCACTGTTGCTCGTATCTCACAAGGCCGCATAACAGCGCCTATTTTCATATTTCCTTTTCCAAGTTTGGTCATACCAGAAATCGCCTTGGCTCCTTGAACGGACATAATCGGTGAAAGAGGGGCCGCATCCTTAAGAAGTGATTTATCCTCAATTAACACATATGCAAATGAATCGCCTGCTGGTACTCTCACAGGTACCAAAACAGCATCAAAAACTTTCTTATCCATCGCTTTTTTTAGGAACTCAATAATAGACTCATTTGTGTTCAGTTTAGTTGAAATGATTGCCCCTTTAGTTATAGGGGTACCTTCAACTTTGCTCATTTAACAGCCTCCATAAGCTCTTGATAGATTTGATCGAAAGTAAAATGTTTAATAGTTGCTGCACCTGAAGGACAAGCAGCGGCACAATTTCCACATCCTCTGCATATTGCTTCATTTACAACAGATATCTTTTTTTCTTCGTTAAATGTAATAACACCATATGAACAGACAGATAGACATGTTTTACATCCCGTACAAAGCGATTCAGATATATGGGATACCTTTACTTCGGGTTCGATTTTTTTACCTGGCACGAGAGATGAAAGTATTTCACCAGCTGCAGCCTCTGATTGAACCATTGTCTCAGAGATGCTCTTTGGATCCTGGCTACTTCCGACAACGTATACTCCTTCTGTCGAAGTAGAAACAGGACCTAGCTTTTCGTGCTCTTCGGCAAAGAAACCTCCATCGCCTTGGGACATTCCAATAATTTCAGCGAGTTTAGATGCATCAGATGTAGGTTCGATAGCTGATGAAAGTATCACCATATCAACTGATAGGTCGCTCTTTTTGCCAGTCTCGTCTTTATATTCAATATTTAATTTGCCATCCTTTTCTGTAATCTTAACATCCATTGACCTAACGAAATCAGTATTTCCTTTTGTTTGTTCATAGAACTTTTGATACGATTTTCCAGGGAGACATAAATCAGAATAAAAATTAGATACTTTAACATCTGGGATCTTGTTCGTAAGGTATCTAACAAATTTGAGAGAATACATGCAACAAATTTCTGAACAATATTTTTTTTCATTTCTGCCAACACAATGAATGATGGCAACTGATTTTGGTATTTTGCCGTTTTTGAGGGATATTTTCCCCGACAAATTCATTTTTTCAAATTCTAATGAATTAATGACGTTATCGAATTTCCCATATCCATATTGAGGAGTCTTTTTGGGATCAAATATGTTTGAACCAGTAGCCACCACTACTGCACCAACATCAAACTCAATAGGTTCCTCTTCTGTTTTTTTCTTTACTTTTATTTCAAAATTCCCAAAGAACCCTAAAACTTCTTCAACTTCACTATCAGTAAAGACTTTGATATTTTCATTATTATTCAAACTCTGAATTTTTTGATTTATGAGAGCAGAACTGGGCTGCATATCGGGAAAAGTTTTTTCAAAATTTGTTAATAGTCCACCTATTGACTGGGTTTTTTCAACAAGATAAACTTTTCTGTTCGCGCTTACAAGCTGTAAACTTGCCTCTATGCCGGCAATACCACCACCAATTACCAAAACATCAGTATTACATTCGATTTCTTTTTTCTCAAGGGGGGCATGATAACGAACTCGTCTAATAGCTGCTTTTGTTAAACGTATGGCTTTTTCTGTAGCCTCATCTTTATCTTCTGTAATCCAAGCACATTGCTCTCGGATATTGACAATTTGGAAAAGATATGGATTAATTCCTGCATTTTCACATACCTCCATAAAGGTTTTTTCATGTTGCTTTGGCGAGCATGCAGAAACCACCAAATGTGTTAGACCGTGTTTTTTAATTTCTTCTTCCAGGAATTTTTTACCATCTGACGAGCAGAGAAGCTTATATCGGTCAACAACTGCAACATCACTCATGGAAGAAACTGCATCAATCACTTTGTCGATATCAACTTTTTCTGATATATTTGGGCCGCATTCACATATGTAGACGCCTATTTTCATTGTCATGCAGTTATATCTCCCTCCATTTTGGTTTTGGTTGCTGATAGTATTTTTCCTACTGCTGCATTTGCCTGTGAAACTGAATTTTGAATATTTTTTGGCCCTTGACAACATCCAGCAGCAAATATTCCTGGTTTTGATGTAACAACAGAAAAAACATCTTGATTTTCGCCTTTAAAAAACCCATATTCGTCAAGAGATACACCAAGAATCTTAGCAAGTTCAGAAGCATCAGATTTAGGTTCAATAGCTGGTGCAAGTATTACCATATCAACCAGGAGATTGCTCTTTTTACCATTTTCATCTTTGTAATTGACTGTTATTTCCTTTCCCGATTTTGTAACTTCAACTACATTAGCGCGAATCATTTGAGTTCCTGTTTCTTTCATCTTTTCATAGAATTTTTGATGAGATTTCCCAGGGATGCAAAGATCTGTATAAAATTCTGAAATCTTAATTTCAGGTATTTTGGATTTTAGATAATGATTAAATTTAAGTGAATATAAACAACATACTGCTGAGCAATATCCTTTTTCATCTCTACCAACACAATGAATGATAGCAGCTGATTTTGGAGTTTTTCCATTTTTTAAAAAAATCTGCCCTTCTGTCGGGCCATTGGAGGCATATAATCTTTCGAACTCCATAGCAGTATACACATCATCAATTTTTCCGTATCCGTATTTAGGGGTTTTTTTAGAATCGAATATATCATATCCAGTAGCTACAATAATGGCTTCAACTCCAAGTTCAATGCTTTCATCTTTTTGTTTAAAATCAATAGCTTCAAACGCACAAGCTTCTTGGCAAGCGTTACAACTTTTTCCTTTGAAATGAAGACAATGTTCAGTATCGATCATAGGTACATTTGGAAGTGCACCGGCACATGGAACATAGATGGCTTTCCTTTCACTAAGTCCCTCTTCAAACTCGTTTTTTAAACTAACTGGGCATGGATCAAAACAAGCATTGCATCCGATACAGTTTTGTAGATCCACATATCTAGCTTTTTTACGAATTTTTACAGTAAAATTCCCAAGAGATCCTTTAACCTCTTCAACCTCTGCAAGCATTAGCAGGTTGATGTTTTTATCCTGCAATAGCTCTTGTTGCACTGGCGATACCATACATGTAGAGCATTCCATATTAGAAAAAACTTCTTCAAATTTTATTACAGAGCCGCCAGTATATGATGTTTTCTCGACAAGATGTACCCTTCTTCCGGATTTGGAGAGCAGCAAACTTGCCTCAATCCCTGCTATACCTGCTCCGATAACCAATACATCTGTGTGTTGTTTTTTTTCACCCATGATTTCATCTTCATTTCATAGCGATGTTTTTTTTCTAAGAGGATTTGCCCCCATCTTTTTTATTTTCTCATTGAACTCATTAACAACATCTGCAAACCTCTGGCCTTCTGATGCAGAAACCCATGAAAGGCGTAGACGTTCTGATTCTAGGCCAAGTCCCTCAACGACTTTTTTTAATACAGCAAATCGTCTGCGAGCATAATAGTTTCCTTCTTCGTAATGACAATCTCCAGGGTGACAACCAGCCACAAGGACACCATCTGCACCACGAAGAAATGCTGTTTCGACAAGAACCGGATCGATTCTGCTGGTACACATCACTCTAATGGGTGTAAAAGAAGAAGGTATTTTCAGTTTACTAGTTCCGGCAAGATCTGCTCCTGCATATGAACACCAATTGCAAAGGAAGCCAACTATTCGGGGTTTGAATTCTTCAGCCATTTTTTTCCTCATAAGCAAAAATATTTTGCTCTTTTAGACTATTTTAGATGCCTTTTTTCCAAATAAAAAGGATTTAAAATTGTATTTGTGCTTTGTACTTACCATCACCTTCATCTGCACAGACAAGAAGGGTCTTATTCATTCTGGCACACCATGCTTCCACATCTTTTGGGAAAGAATGGCAGTCAGCTATCACTTCAAGCATGTCGCCAGGTTGTAATTCTTTAGCTTTAGCTGCAACTTTAAGTATTGGTTGCGGGCATTTTAATCCTGACGTATCAAGTGTATGTGTTGCCATATTTTTACCTCCTTTAAAATGAAAAGGTTATCTGAGCGTCATTTATATCTGCCATAAATGAAGTCGCTCCAACAATTTCAAGATCATCTCTAAGTTCTTCTTTTGTTAAATCTTTTGCTTCCAATGCTAGTTCACAAAGAAGTAATCTGCCTCCAAGAGTCTTTACTCCCTCGACTAGCTCTGCCATATCAGGCATACCTTTACCAGTTATTTTCTCAAGCTCTCCTTTTTTCAAAGCTGGTGCAGCACCAGGGGTAAAAAATAAAACAACCTCATCACCAGAAGCCGCCGCACTAGAAGCCAAGATAAAAGTTGGGTAAAGATTTTTGCTTTCTGCTCCGTTACATACAATAGCTACTTTTTTACTCATAATGTGCCTCCTGTTAGGTCAATATTCATATTGTATATAATTCTTGTGGTTTTTTATTAATTTAGAATAGAAAAGATAAGATATTATTTTTAATTTGAAATCTTTATATATTCCTATTGAATACTCTTTTTAGTGAAACTTATTGACAACATAGATAAAAAGATCATTACATTAATTAATAATAATTGGGAGCAGGGTGCTACAAAAATTGGGCGAAAATTGGGCTTATCTCATACTGCAGTCCGGTCAAGATTGGAACGTCTTAAAAGAGATATTATAAAAGTAAATTGCAATGTCGATCTTGAGAGATTAGGGCTAAAACTATTTCTTGTTTGCCTTGAAGCACGATTTAAAGATAAAGTTGTTGGTCATGTAAAAAATTGCCCAAAAATAATAAACTATTTTGACACATATGGCGAATATAATTTTATAATACTGGCTGCTGCTGAGAATATGAACACCATGGAGTCAATGATAGAACAATGTTTTTCATTCAACTTTACAGACATTACTAAATACAACGTAATACCCCTCACAAATTCCCCCTCCACATATCAACCCATATCATTCTATTCAGAAGATGAAAAAAAGAAGATGAAGTGTGATTTTGAAACAGAATGTTTTCAGTGTAAATCATTCAAAGAGGATAGATGTGTGGGATGCCCATTGCAAGAGGGATATCAAGGAATACTATAGGGTTAGTTAAAAACAAAACTCAATATTCAATAATTATCATTATCTGAAGGTTTTTACCAATAACTGATTTTAGAGGTTTCTCCGATAGGCCCCAGTTTTTTCAGATCATTAGCAAAATCAGCAACAGCACTTTCAAGTTTTGCAGATTCTCTGCTGGAAAACCACCCCATCCTAATCCGTTCTGGCTCAATGTTAATCTGTTTGAGTGAGTCTTTAAACAATAAAATTTTTTTCCTAGCCCTATAATTTCCATCATGTTCGCATTCATTTGGTGGACAGCCAGCAACCATGACACCCCATGCACCTTCTTTAAATGAATGCAATATCAGCTCTGGAGTCACACGACCTGAGCACAATGTAACGATAACCCCATACGTTGTATTTATCAACGTTGTCGATTCGCTCAATTGCAATCCCGGGAACAATGACCAGTTGCAAGCGAAAACAATAATTTTTGTATTGTTTGTTTTAAGAAAGCTTGAAATTTGAGTTTTTAACTCTGACGGCGTTATACCAAACCCTTCTTTTTGAGAGGGCACTCCTGAAGGGCATGTTGCCACGCACAAACCACAGCCCTCACACTTAGCTCTATCAACAGTAACCTTTCTATTTCCAATATCATCTTCCGTGAATGATAAGGCCTCTGACTTACACACAGAGATACACATTCCGCAAGCACTACATAGCTCTTCAGAAACTTTGGTTGTGGTGCCTTCTGAATCAAAACCTGCATCAATAAAATCTGCTCTTGCGTCAGTGAAAATATCTGTGATTGGAACACCTGCTGAGCAATTGTCACTGCACTGATTGCAATAAAAACATTGGAATATTTTTTCTGATATTTCCTGACTTGGTTTAAATTTATCAGAGAGTAATCCATGTAGAGTTACTAGTTTGCCCCTAGGAGCATTTGACTCCCAATTAAACGCTTTATATAAAGGGCAAAGCTCATAACAATAACCGCATCGTATACATTTGTTAAGCTCATTCTCCCACTTTTTTAGCCGTTTGAACTTGGTTTTTGTGGTAGGCTCAACCGTTTTTGTTCCCATCTTGGCAACTCCACCTTAAAATCTGTAGCAAATGTTTGATCCTTAAACATATCCATAATCTTGAGTGAATTCAACTGATATTATGTTCAAGAATTTTCTTCAACGTTTCTCTTAGTTTAATAGTACAAAATAGATGTGCGAGTAGAAATATCTTTTGTTATATTTAGGAATATTTTTCATTTAAAAAAACCTATCTCGCCCCCATGCTATTGGTGTCTTCTTATTAATTTGCCTTTGATGATACTTATTTACAAAGATTATTTACTTTTCTTCAAAAGTTTTAAAAAATAATTGAATAATAAGTAGACTATCACAATGCTTTGTAAACCGTAAGAAGTGCAAGAATTATGATAAGAACTGAAAGCCCGATCTCCAACCACTTTGGCTTTGTTTTCAATGATATTTTGCTTCCGGTCCTTGCACCAAGTATTGACCCTGCAAGAACAGATAAAGCAGGTAGCCAGATTATATTTCCACGGTGCCAGTATATACTTATTGCAAAGATTGCTGTAAAAATTGTCACAAACAGAGAAGTAGCAATTGCTTTGTGTATGTCAAGTTTCATGGCTCTAAGAAAAGGAGGAAAAAGAGAACCTCCACTGCCACCACGCATACCCGTGATAAGATTTAAAAAAAACGAGAAACCTACAATGTTATACCTATTGGGATTGATTTTCTCTGATAGTGTAGGTGCTATCTTGTCCAGATAGATCGCCATGACTGTAATTATAGCAGTTATAACAAATAGGATTGCTAAGACAATATTTGAGATCAACCCAACAAGAAAAGCTCCTGTTATAGACCCTATTGTGCCACCAATGATAACATAGACCGCGATTTTTCTATCAATATTCTTCCTATGAGTAGCTGCACCTATCAATGAGGAGAAAGGTATAACGAAGAGATTTATCCCAAAAGCGGATATTAGGGGGAGCCCTGCAAGATTGAGCAGGGGAATCCTAACAGAGCCGCCACCAATCCCAAATATCCCACTCATAAGACCAGCGATAAGCCCAATAATAAAATAAATTATTATTAGTGTAATTTCCATAGTGTTAACCCTCAATTATATCTCAAGATCATTGATTTCCTCTAGAACTTGCCTGGTTTTAATTCTTTGATGATACTGTTGCATCCTCCTTTTAGTATATGTATATTTTTATAGCAATATACCATCAGAGATGCATATCTTATCGTCCTCCTCACATCGTTAGATCAAAAGATCCCCAGGCTTTTCTTTTTCTATATTTAATCAATTATTTTTTGAAGTAATTTCTTTATATCCTCAGTAGTTGGAATACGTCCTACACCTTTTACTTCACTATTTATAAAAACAGCAGGTGTCATAATTACACCACGATTCACAATCTCCTGCAAATCCTCTATTTACCTGTAGAAACAACTAATTTCTGCTCTTCAACAAGACTCTCGTGCGCCTCCTTATTATATATGCATCCTGAGTCAGGTGCAAGATAATCACCAGTATATGCATAAGCCCTTGCCCTGCATCCACCACAATAATAACGATAATCGCAAGTACTGCATCTATGCAATAAATCCTTGTCTCTCAATTCCTGGAAGACTTTATTATGTATCCACAATTCTTCAAAATCATCCTTCAGAATATTTCCAACCTTCAACGGGAAAAACACGCAGGGTTGCAGATCGCCATTAGCACGCATCGACATATAAAACCGGCCTGCTCCACAGCCCCCAATAAACTCTGCCAAGTCAACAAGTTGATCAGCTAGTTTGGGATTATAAAAATGAGTTGGCACCACCTTTTCTTTTTCTCCTTCTTCCTGTTGAAGAGCAACACGGGCAAACTGGGGAGCTGTTGAAAGCACATTTAGTTTCTTTCTTATTTTTAACTCATTCCACAACATTTTAAGCATTTCTTCTCGTTCATTTGGAGAAAGATCCATATTTATGATGTCTGTTCCTCTCCCAGTAGGAACGAAATTAAACGCCATAAACCAATCTGCACCAAGCTTTTCACTAAAGTTTATGATATGTGGAATTTCTTTGTAATTGTATTTAGTTACAGTAGTTGAAACCTCCACAAAAAATTTCTCCTCTACACAATTTCTTATACCCTGAACAGTCTTATCAAACGCTCCATCTATACCTCTAAATGCATCATGGGTTTTTGCATTTAATCCATCAAGACTAATCTGAACGAACTCAACCCCCGCAGTTTTCATCTCTCTTGCCTTTTTCTTTGTGATAAGAGTACCATTTGTAGCCATCGCAACATAAATTCCTTTATCCGCAGCATATCTTGTAAGCTCTAAGATATCAGGTCGTACTAGAGGTTCGCCTCCTGAAAATGCCAGTATGGCAACACCTGCCCGATCAAAAATATCAATTGCATGCTTAGCCTGCTTTGTTGTCAGCTCATCCTTCCATGGTTTACCCGCAGTTGCATAACAATGCTTGCAATGAAGATTACACAGATAAGTAACATCCCATACAACCTGGAATGGTGCACCAGGTGTGAACGGTTTTTTTATTCCAAATTCAGCAATGCCTCTTATTGTTGAAGACAGGCCTTTTGCCCAGTAAGGATCGCTAAATTTCTCTTTCAATTCATCTTCAGTGACACCAAACGCAGAGGCACCTTTTTTAAGAACTGTAGCAATTATTTTTTCAGTAGCTTTACATGAAAGACAGGCATCCTTACGTTGCCCTGTATATATATCCACTGCTACTTCTATTCTATTTTTCCCATCCTTTTTACAGTACTTACTCATACCTTTAAGAGCAGTTCTTGTAATAGGATTTCCAATTGTACTTTTTAATACTCCTATGGTTGTTTTAGTTTTCATTCAAACCATACCTCCCCCAGTTTTAGGAACTATTTTTCTTAAATTCTCTTCATTAGTAAAAAATTTTATAGCTTGAGGGACCGCTCTTCTTAATATAAATCCTTTATTTTGTGCAAGATCTTTAAGTAGAACTTTTGGACGGAGATAAAATTTTAAATACGCAAACTCTAGGAATTTTGTTATCTGATCTGAGGTAAAACATTTTAGATTAAGTATCGGATCAATTGTGGTAAATTTTCTCCAATCAAATGTTGTAAGCAATTTTTCTTTTAGAGACATATTCCACAGTCGTGTACCTGGATACGGTGTTGCAATAGTGAACTGCGCAAAATCTACACCAACCTTTCTTGAAAATTTTAAGGTTCTTTTTACATCACTTTTGCTTTCCTGTGGAAATCCTATAATAAACGAACCGAAAGTGCGAAGACCTGCTTCTTCAGCGTTTTTTACAGAAATCTTTGATTGTTCAGGTGTAACACCCTTACCAATAAAATCTAGTATTTTTTGTGTACCTGACTCTATACCAAAATATATTGTATTTGCTCCCGCTTTTTTCATTATATCATCTTATATCGGTAACCCCAACCAGGAAAACACCCCAATCATCTTTAGACCCATATAAATCATTACAACTATGAATATATACTTCAGTTGTTTTGCTGGAAGTTTATGAGCAAAATGTGCTCCCACCTGAGCCATCGGGACACTTGTCACAGCAAGCAACAACCATTGAAGAAGATTTACATATCCTACTGAATACTCTGGCAGACCAGCTACACTCCATCCAGTAGCAATATATGATATAGCTCCACCTATTGCAGTGAAAATCATCATCCCTGTAGATGTACCTACTGCTTTGTGAATATTAAACCTCAATGCCACAACCATAACAGGTATCATCAATACCCCACCACCGATACCAATCAAGCCACAGGCAAATCCTAAGGGAAGGCCCCATAAGATATACGGCAAACTGCTATCTGGCGGATGCTCCTCAACTTTTGGTGGTTTTGCTGTAAGCATTCGTATTGCCCCTGCGATAATTGCTATTCCAAAAGCAGCAGTCAGCACGTTTCCTGGGAGAAGGGTTGCTACAAAGGCGCCAAGTATGGAAGCTATCGCACCTGAAACGCCCATAATAACAGCAGGTTTCCACATAACTGCATTCTTCTTTGAATGACGATGGGCACCGCTCATTGCAGTGGGAAGTACAACCAACAGATTTGTACCAAAAGCTACAAGAATAGCAATCTTTGGTCCAACACCCATTGATGTTAAGACCCAGTATTGAACAGGTATCATAATGAAACATCCGCCAACCCCTAGCAACCCAGATGCAAATCCTACTCCAAGACCAGTTATTAAAAGCGCCATTATCAATATCAATTCCATTTTTTAACACCCTCTTTCAATTTGATCGGTTGTTCACAATTTTTAGAATGTTTTTGACTTTTTTATTTGTAAGTTTGTAATAAACACTTTTACCGTCTCTTCTTGATTTAAGAACACCTAAATTTTCCAGTTTTGCCAGTTGAATTGAAACCGTTGATTGTGTTCTTTTTGTATGCGGAATAATTTCACAAACACATTTTTCCCCATCAAGAAGAAATTTTACTATCTTTAGTCTTGTTTCATCGCATAACGCCTTGAATATTTTTAATGATTCTTTCATATTGACATATTGATGTTTGTCAATATATATAAGGTTTACGTTTTATCAAGAATAACTTACAAAATATATGGGAAGAATAATATCTCCCAATTAATTTCTTTTACAGATTATTTAACATCATATTAAATCTTTTACCATTTTTATCCTTCAATAAAAACAATGAAAGAAACATCACAATAGTCACTACGCAGAAAGTGAACATATATCCAAGCACCTCGATAAACACTCCACCAATCAACGGAAGAATAATTGTTAGTACGTTAAGAGTTCCCCTTATACCTAAATAAACAGTTCTTTTTGATTCAGGTGCAATATCAAGGAAATAAGGATCAAAACCAATGGTTCTACCACTTCTAATAAAACCTATTAGCACAAAGATTGTTGTAAAATAATACGGACCTAAAGGAACTATGAGTAACGAAAGAATAGGTATTAATGCCCCTATAAAGATACATATTTCTATAACTGCTTTTGAACTAAATTTCTTTGATATCACTCCCCAAAATAAATTTGAAACAATAGCGCCCACAATAATTGCAAAAAGATAGATGCTGAGAAGTGTTATACCAAAAGTATCCTTGGCATAAACTATGTAAAATGGAAGTATCATCAAACTAAAACTTGTAAGATTTTCTACAAGTATAAACCTTGAAAAACTTTTATCCGATTTTAATATCTCTGGGATTTTTTTAACAAAAACAAAAAAAGACACATATTTCTCTATTTTTGAAGGTGGTTCTTTAATACGCCAAAATGCCCCAGATGCAATAAGTAAACCAATGAATCCCATAAACAAAATGAGAGCATAATTAGTCGGGTAGGAAATATTTGAAACGTTGAAAGCAAATGCAATAACAAACCCACCAATCAAGAAACCTATGCTACTGAAAAATTGTTTAAAAGCATACAGGTTTCCCCTTTCTCCTTTTTTCAAAAACTTACCAATTAGATCTGTATAAACAATGCCTGCAAATCCTCCACTAAATGAAAATAAAAATACCCAGAAAAATAGACTCATGATTACAATTTGAGGATTTTGATTTGCATATGTGTAGACAAAAAAAGCCATTCCAAGAAAAGAAAATGCTCTGAGAGTTATCCCAAGTAGGAGAAATTTTTTCTTAAATTTTTTTGAGGAAAGATAATGGCCAAATATTAAATTAAAAATAAGAGGGATACCAAACATTGTCGAATAAATAGCACCAAAAATAATCTTTGATTCAGTTAATGAAGAAATTAAAGAAGGGAAAACTGTATTAAAATCAATCATTGACATTGTAATTGCCAGGAAAAAAGCATGCCAAATGAAAATCGCGTAGATTGATTTTTTGTTGTTCATTAGATTTCACCCGATATTTATTTTAAAAAGTATTTTATTATACTGCTGGCACTAAATCTCAATCACTTTTCCAACACCACCATCAACGTACGTTTCTGGATAGAGGCTTTTCATCTCTTTTTTATATTTGGTGCAGTGACAGGGACATATAAAGTTTAAATCTTTCAAAATTGGAAAGTCATTAAAACCATGTAAACCACCGATTATACCTACTATTTTGCCATATTGTTTTGCAGCATTCAGAATTTGTTCAACACCTGGATGGGAGCAACCAACAAGAACATACCAACCTGCCTTGCCTTTAAGAACCAACGATTGTTCATTTACAACACCTTCAAGCCTGCCTGTGGTATAAACCCCTTCAGCGACCTCACGAGAATCTGAAACAAAAACAGGTCGTATCTTTCCAGTAAGACGTTGTTTTTTTAACCGATATAGCTCTACATTACCAACAAGACGTAAAAGCGCTTTTAATCCTCCTTTATGATCCCAATGTTCATGAGAAATTGCGATCTTATTAATGCTGCTTGGATCTATACTAAGAGCATTCATGTTGTGAATTAAAACCCTGCCTTTTGCCCCGGTGTCAAAAAGAATTGTGTCGTGTGTTGTTTCTATTAAACAAGAGAAACCCCAATCTGATTTTAAACCCATATCTTTTTTGTATACTTCATTGTCATAAACAATGGTAAGTTTCATTTTTTATCCCCATTTTAGGATTCAATCCCTAAAATATATCTCCATTCTATCAAAAGCTTTATTTATCGTCTCTTCAGGTACGCAAAACGACAGTCTTAGATGGCTTTGACCTGTTGGTCCAAATGCAATCCCTGGCGTCGTCGAAACTTTTGCTTCTTTCAAAAGTTTTTTGCAAAACACCGTTGAGTCTTTACCTTCTTTGAGCAATATTTTTGGGAACATCAAATAAGAGCCTCTTGGTTTTTGATATTCGAAAACCGAAGCAAGTTCATCAAGCCTCTTGCACATTAAATCACGAGCTGAAAGATAATGATTTCTGAAGTTTACGATACAGTCTTGAGGGCCTTTCAATGCTGCAAGTGCTGCATATTGAGAAACCACTGTGGCACAAATGCCAAAAGGAATATGTGCTTTAGTGATCTGTGGGATTAACGTTTCATCTGCATGCAAATATCCAATTCTCCAACCTGTCATTGCATAGCTCTTAGTAAACGTAAAACAACTAACCGTATTGCTTTTCATTTCTGGAATTGAAGCTATACTAAAATGTTTATAATGATCATAAGTAAAATATTCATAGGCTTCATCTGTGATGACCATTAAGTTGTTCTCTAGAGCAATATCAGCTAACTGACGAAGATGTTTCTCTGAGAAAACAGCACCAGCAGGATTACTTGGAGAGCAATACATAATTGCTTTTGTTTTAGACGTTACTGCACTTCTGATGGCATCAATATCTAAGGCAAATTCCTCGTCTTCAATCGTTGGAACAAGAATAGGTTTTCCCGAGGCAAGAATAACCTGTTGAATATGAGTAGAATATGTTGGAGATGGTAAAATAACTTCATCACCAGGATTAACCAATGCCATAACCGCTGCAGACAACCCTTCAACGGCACCGATAGTGACCAATATCTGAGAAGCATTAGCATCTATATTGTTGTCATTTTTTAGTTTTTTAACAATCTCTTTTCGTAATTCTAATAGACCTGCATTTTCAGAATATCCGCCAACCAATCCTTTCTTAATTGCACTAACAGCTGCTTCTTTGATGTGTTCTGGTGTGTCAGAAGTTGGCTTTGCCCAAGACAAAAATGCAACATCCTTAACTTCTTTTGACAATCTTGTCATTTCATGGATTGCAGATTTCTGTATCTGCATAACTCTGTTGGATATTCTCCAATCTTCTTTCATTTTATTTTCCTCCGTTGTATATCACATATACCTTCTATCAAAACTTTTCATAGTTTGATAATCTTTTATCAATTGTTCCATCTGGGAGCATCCAGTCAGGGTGAGGTTCTCCTTTTTCTTCCATCTGATAACGTACGCAATGTTCCCAGTCACTTTTACAATATAACTCAATCCATTTTTTATCTAAATATCCTTTTTCATAGTATGCCTTCATAGGGCACACAGGATACCATTTACACTCTTCAGAAGTCATTTTTAACACTGATACCTTTTTATGATTAAAAAATTTAAGAGACATCATATCGATCGTCCATCATTTTTTACACGATATTGTAAGATAGCTTTTTGTAATGCATCAACAGCAAGCTTTGAACAATGTAAATGCTCTTTAGGTAGCCCACCCAGCATATCAGTTAACTTTTCATCGGTAAAAGCTGCTGCATCTTCGATTGATTTTCCTTTTATCGTCTTTGTTAACATGCTACCACAAGCAACTGTTGCACCGCAACCATCTGTCCAGAAAAGTACATCTTTTATCGCTTCTTTTTCAATTCTCAATGTTATCTTCATAGTGTCGTTACAAGATCCTTTCACCATTCCAACCGCATCTGGATTTTCAATTACACCAAAATTACTGGGATTTCTATATTCTTGAATAACTACTTTGGAGTATGTTGCCTCCTCCTCATTTTCAATTTTTTGTTGGAGCTCTTCGAGCAACTTTTCAAAATCATTATCAATCATGACTCTGCAAAACCTCCTGAACTCTATTCCACATTTCTTTTATCTCATGGGATAACTCACTATCTGAAAACTCAACAATACTCTGCTCGTGAATCATAGCCTCCGTCATAATCGTATCATATGGGAGCCTGCCTACAATCGGTATGCCATTGTCCCTACAATACTCCTCGATTTTTTTAGTGTTTTCAGGGTTAATAGTAGATTTATTAACACACACAGTAGCAGGAATTCCAAAATGTTTTGCCACACCAAATACACGTTCCAAGTCATGAATCGCAGATAATGTCGGCTCTGTAACAACCAAAACCAGGTCAACTCCTGTTAAAGCAGAAATTACTGGACAACCGATACCAGGTGGACCGTCTATTATAATCAAATCTTTATCTTTTTCTTCTGCTAACTTTTTTGCATTTTCCCTAACAACTGTTACAAGTTTACCAGAGGATTCCTCAGCTGTATTTAGAACAGCATGAGCCATAGGCCCAAAACGAGTCTCAGAGACATAGGAAAATCCAGAATCCCTCTCAACCATTTTAATGGCATTAGCTGGACAAACATATGCACAAACTCCACAACCTTCACAGGATTCCTTGATTAGTTTTATATCATTAGTGATTGCATCAAATTTACATGAATCGAAACATTCTTTGCAATCAATACATCTATCTTTATCAATATCTGCAATATTCAGCCCGTGAAATCCCATAGTTTTTTTAATCTCTGGTTTAAGGATAAGGTGGAGGTCAGCAGCATCTACGTCACAATCAGCTAGGACAGCATTCTTGGCAAGAGATGCAAATGCTGCAGTAATAGAGGTTTTGCCTGTTCCACCTTTACCGCTGATTATTGTAATTTGCTTCATTTGCTCACCTCTTCTTTTATTTTATTAAAAACTAGTCCAAACAGTTCATGCCACTCATAAACCTCATTTACCAGAGCAATACCCTTTGAATAAAGATGCGCAATCTGTTTTCTTTCTGGAATTTTCAAAAGAATAGGTATATTTTCAGTCTGACAATACATCTCAACTTTTTTATCGCCAATACCATCGCGATTAATAATTACTCCAAATGGAATATTTAAATGTCTTACCACTTCAACAGCAAGTTTAAGATCATGAAGGCCAAATGGAGTGGGTTCAGTGACAAGAATACAATAATCTGATACATTTATTGACTCGATAACTGGGCAGGACGTGCCTGGAGGAGAATCAATGATAACATTTTTGCTTTTGTCTATCTTTCTTTTTAAAGATTTAATTACTGGTATCGCCTGCATCTCTCCAACATCTAATAACCCTTGGTAAAAATCAATCCCATCATGTCTTCCATGCTCAACTTTACCAATTGTACGCTCATTCCAACTTATTGCTTTCTTTGGACAAACTAATTCACATCCTCCACATGAATGACACAGCTCAGGGAAAACAAGAGCATTTGAAGGAACGATAGCAATAGCATTATATGCACAAAATTTAGAACATTTGCCACAGAAGTCGCATTTTGTTTTGTCAATTTCAGGATAACTAACTGTAACATCTTCAGATTTGTCGATTTTTGCCTTTAGAAAAATATTTGCATTTGGCTCCTCAACATCACAATCAATAAACTGAGCATGCCCAATACTTAAGGCTAGATTCGTAGCCACAGTTGTCTTCCCAGTTCCACCTTTTCCACTTGCAACTGAAATTATCATCTTCTCACTCAATGGTAGTGTCCTAACTCAGATGCTCACTTGTATCTGGAACCGCGTTAATCTCGTTTGTATCAAGATCTACTATGTTGTAAGCTGACACACATATTTTCATAGATTTTATCGCCCCATCCCAGAGTGGCTTCCAACATTCGGGTTTTCTGTTTCTTCAAATTCTCCTTTTTTGTATTTTTCAATTACCTCTCTTACTGTTCCACTTGCTCCTGTATATATCCGTATACCTGCTGCTGATAAGGTTTGAAATGCATTAGGTCCAACATTACCAGTTATAATTGCTTCTATTCCCTTATTCGCAATTGTTTGAGCTGCTTGAACCCCAGCCCCGCCAGAAGCCATTACATTTTCATTTGAAAGAGTTTCAAATTCCATAGATTCCGTATCAACAATAATGAAGTATCTGCATCTTCCAAACCTTTGATCGATATTTGCATCTAAATTTTCACCCATAGATGTTATTCCAATTTTCATATTTTCACCTTTTATGCTCTTGTCATGGGTGCTCCACACTTTGGACATTTTCTATCATAGCAAGGAACACCTAATTGATGAGGCTCTCTATGCCCACAATTCGGACAAAGACAGTCTCCACCGGGTCCACTGGCAAATCCGCCACCATGGCCGCGACCTCTTCCTCTCATTTGAGGGGCCATACTATATTCACCTCCTTCAATTTTAATTGCTTTGCCGTTCGCAATGCTACCAGCTATTTTTTTCCTAGCAGATAACAAAAGACGATGAAAAGTTGGCTGCGAGATGTCCATCATCTCAGCACATTCTTTTTGTTCTAAACCTTCTAGATCCTTTAATCTTACAGCTTCAAATTCACCTACCGTCAAAACATTTTCATCAAGATCAACTGTCCTGACTCCTGCCGGTTTAAAGTAGGTAAAACTTGGCATAAAGCCAACCCTTCTACGACGTCTTGGTCTCGGCATTTTCTATACACAAACCTCTAAAAATTAAGAAAAGTAAAGAGTTTTTAGACACTCATTCCTTTTCTTTAGAAAGTTCTTTAATTCGTTCTTTTACCGAGTTTATCTCTTCTTCTAGGCCTTTGATAATATTTTCAAGAGATTTTTTTTCTTCTTCTTTATTTGGCTCTCTGTAGGCATCTCCATAATATGGTGTTGGCCCATAGTAAGGATCTGGATAGTAACCTCTATGCCAAAATCCTCTGCCACGTCCCCAGTATCCTCGGCCGAAACCTCTACCAAAACCTCGTCCAAAGCCTCCACCTCTTGTAAAACCTGGACTATCGTATCCTGCGCAGTACCCAAATGCTCTTCCGGTCCTTGATCCTCGACCTTCTGGTCCTGTTCTATCGCCACCTGGCATAATTCTATTTCACCTCCTTTTTATCATTTTTTTCAATATTTTTTACAATTCCCTCTGTTATTGCCTCAAAGGCTTTAACAGTGTCAGATGTTGAATCCTCATTCATAAAAGATACTCCAGAGTCCCCAGACTCAACAATCTTTGGATCCAGAGGAATCTTTCCCAGAAAAGGAATATTAAAATCTTTTGAAGTTTTTAACCCTCCATCTTTTTTAAATATGTCAATTGTCTTGTTGCAATGAGGGCATGTAAATCCACTCATATTCTCAACAATTCCAATAACCGGTGTGTTCATCTGTTTAACAAAATTAATTGATTTTCGTACACTTAATAGTGCAACATCCTGAGGAGTTGTAACTATAACAGCCCCATCGCTGTTTGGAATGAGTTGTGCAATGCTTAATGGCTCGTCACCGGTTCCAGGAGGTAGATCTACTATAAGATAGTCAAGGTCGCCCCAGTTAAAATCGCTGATAAATTGTTTTATGGCAGTCATTTTCAATGGTCCGCGCCAAATAACCGGAGAATCTCTGTCTTGTAGTAGAAAACCCATAGACATAACCTTTAGTTTCGGTGAAACCAAAACAGGTTCTATGCCATTTTCTGTAGACATTGGTCTTTTATCTTCAATACCTAATATTTTTGGTATACTTGGCCCATGGATATCACAGTCCATCAATCCAACATTATATCCATTTTGCACTAATGAAAGAGCGACATTTGCTGAAACTGTGCTTTTTCCAACTCCACCTTTACCGCTCAATACGAATATCTTATGCTTTATTTTTCCAAGATTCTTGGTTATTTTTTGTTCGATTTCAATATTTTTTGGTTGCATGTTTTGAATATATATTCATAACTACTATTTAAAAATTGTGGAAATATCAGAAAAATTGCAATCTATTTTACAGATTTAGTTGCTATAATATCAATTTTAGTTTCAGCTACATTCTTAATTATTACTTGACCTATCTTCACTGGTGCTTTAACCTTGGTATTTCTAATTATTTTTAAAACATCAAAAATCTTATTTTTTGGAATCGGCTTTGATGTTTTTACACTAACTAAAGGCCATTCACCATTACTAACTAATACTGAAGATGTTAAAACACGACGAGGGTCAAGTACCTCAGATCGGGCATACCCTATGCCTCTTTTACATTTGTACCCATCAATTTTTTTAATATTTGTACCATCCATTCTAACAAAAATCTTACAGCCAATTGGACAAACGATACAGGTAATTTCTTTCTCAACCATCAATTGAAACCTCCAAATCCTTTTTGGAATTAATCATTTTGTCAGAGATATCCACATTGATCTCAACCATATTGGCAGGATTTACCCAGCGAAGCTTCTTTTTAAAGATTTCATCTCCGCCGGACTTAACATAAAATGTCACATTTTGCATTGGCTTTTCAACGCGTAGAGTAAATCTAGTAGTTCCTTTCTTTGTAATCTTCTGAGGAACAACATATCTAACATCCTTACCTGATTTGACCTTGAGGCCATCATTCTTAGATTTCCAAGTTACAGCATATTTTCCAGCATGCTTTGCACCAACTGCTAGAGCGTCTACTGTATCATAAACCTGCAGACAATTTCCACAAGCAAAAACACCAGATATGGATGTCATATAGTCCTGATCTACAACAGGTCCGCCAGTGATATTATCCAATTCGATACCAGCACCTTTTGATAGTTCATTCTCAGGTATTAGGCCTAATGAGAGAAGAAGGGTATCACACTTAATTTCCTGTTTGGTCTCAGGGAGAATATTCATATTTTTGCCGACCTGAGCAATAGTTACACTTTCCAAACGCTCTCTACCTTTAATGCATGTTATAGTATGATTCAAGAACATTGGGATGTCATAGTCGTCCAAACATTGAACTACATTACGAGGTAAACCGCTAGCATAAGGCAAAATCTCCACAACACCTAGAACGTTTGCACCTTCTAATTTTAGACGTCTTGCCATTATTAGTCCGACATCTCCTGAGCCTAAAATCACCACGTTTTTCCCTGGTAAAATGTTGTAAAGATTGATAAAAGCCTGGGCGACTCCAGCTGTAAAAATGCCACTTGGTCTATCGCCTGGGATCAATACATTCCATCTTGTTTTTTCCCTACATCCCATAGCTAAGATAATGGATTTAGTCTTGATCTTATGCAATCCTTTCTTATTCACTGCAGTTATCTCTAGTTTTTTGTTGAACTCCAAAACCATTGTTTCATTCCAAACATCTATGGCCTGCTTCTTTACGGCATTGGTGTACATGTTCGCGTATTCTGGTCCAGTCATTGAAATACCGGTTTCCTCAACTCCAAAACCGTCATGGATACATTGAGGTAGTATACCACCAAGCCAACTATTTCTATCCAAGATTAATGCATCTTTTGCACCGTTTTCCCGTGCAGATACAGCTGCTGCCAGACCTGCAGGACCACCGCCAATGACTGCTACATCGACACTATGCTCAATCATTTTTAACCTCACGAGTTCTACCCACAAATAGATAAGATTCAGGTGATTTCAAATTAATGTCCTTGACATCCACATTGAATTTTTCTTCCATTATCCTTACAATATGTTGTGTACAAAAACCTCCCTGACATCTACCCATTCCTGCCCTGCATCTATACTTTACAGAAGAAAGGGTTTTGGCGCCTAATGGGTTTGAGAGAGCATCAATTACTTCCTTTTCAGTTATATGCTCACACCTGCAAACTATTCGCCCCCACCTTGAGTCTTTTTTGATTAGTTTGGATTGCTCTTCTTTCGACAGTTCATTAAATCGTTTGCCTTGTTTCTTTACTTTAAAACCAGTTTTTTCTTTTAAATCAAAATGCTTTGAAACTAATTCTGTGACATATTTTGCAATTGCAGGCGCAGCAGTAAGACCTGGCGATTCGATGCCTAAAAGATTGATTAAACCAGGTGTTTGTTTGCTTTCTTCAATTCTGTAATCTGCCCATCTACCTTCTTCAGGCGATGCAAGCTTACATCTTGTTCCAGAATAGGCGCTTATAACACCTTTATCAGGGATTGAGGGGATAATTTTTTTTGCTTCGATCAATAACTGGTTCATCATCTCTTTTGTTGTTTTTTTATCTTCTGGATCCTCTATGAACTCTGCACTTGGACCAAGAAGAATATTTCCCTCAATTGTTGGAGTGATATGAACACCAAGAACATCAACTTCCCTGGGCGGAATAGGATAAATCATGGACGATACTAGATTGTTGTAGTTTTTATCTAAGATTAGATATTCTCCCCTACAAGGATAAATATTGAAATCTGGCTTTTCCAGCATTGATACAATGTTTCTGCAGTTCAAGCCAGCTGCATTTACAATTATATTTGATTTGAATTCCCCTTTGTTTGTTTTTATTAGGAACGTTTCGTTTTGTTTCTTTATACCAACTACTTCTGTTTCTAATAAGAATTCTACATTGTTTATTGCAGCATTCTCTGCAAAGGCTATTGTCATTTGGTATGGCGAAACAATACCTGCTGTTGGAACCCACAGTGCTGCTTCACAGGGCACATTTGGTTCGTTAATCTCTGTTTTTATTTCTAGGTTAGGTACTCCGTTTTGTTCTCCCACTTGTTTTAATTTTTTAAGTTCTTTAATTTCTTCGTTGTTTCTTGCTATAACGTATTTTCCTGTGAATTTTACTGAAAAACCTAGCTGATCCGATAGCTGTTGGAAAAGTTGGTTTCCTTCTACACAGAATTTTGCCTTTAATGAAGTAGGTCTTGAGTTTATTCCACTGTGTACGACTCCACTGTTTGCCTTACTTGTTCCAGAGGCTACATCAGACCCTTTTTCAAAAACAATTGTGTTTAGTTTATATCTAGATAACTCCCATGCAATAGTAGAGCCTATGATGCCTCCTCCGATGATTGCTACATGGAAGTTTTTCATCTGTCTCGAGAATATAAAGTATAATATAAATATATTAGGAAGTTTGTATGATAGTACATTACTTCATTTTTGTGTCACTTTGATACGTAAACTATTAATTATTCAAATCTAACTCTTTATTTTATGAAAATAAGAGACATCCCTTGGTATAATCGTCCAGGCATTCGTCTTAAAAGAAAAGGCGTTTCTGTTCTTTCTGATGCTGAGCTTTTAGCAATTGTTCTTGGTCGTGGGAACAAAGACGAGAACGCCATCGACATTTCCAATAGAGTTTTGAAATCATATAATTTTAATGGTCTTTCATCTCTATCTTTTCAAGTGCTTAAAAAAGAGTTTAAGAATCAGGTTCCTGCACTTAAGATGCTTGCCATGTTTGAGATATTTAGACGAACTAATAGAATATTTAAAAATAAACCATAATATAAAGAAAAGAACTGAAAATATGGATAACAGTTGTTCAATATCATAAAAAGTCCTTTATAAAAATAAAATTTAGAAAGATAACGATGGGTTGGATAAATCTGCTAGATATTTGCTCCATTGTCTAAATTTTTGATATAATTATATTAAATAATCCTGCATACTATTCTGAGGAATTTCAATGCAAACAACAATCCCATATGGAAAAGAACAAATAAAAATAAACATAAATGAATCGTTTACAGTATTACTACCAAATAAAGTACAAATCAAAGATGAAGATAAACTAATAGAACATGCATTAGAAAATCCAATTGGTTTTGAATCATATGATGAATTTGCAGATAAATCAAACAAACTTCTTGTAATTATAAACGACGCTACAAGACCCACACCAACATCTAAGATTCTCAGATATCTGTTGCCAGTACTGTCCTCACATCCAGATGTAAAATTTTTAGTAGCAACAGGCGTACATAGAGCTCCAACTGAAGAAGAGTACAGATTTATTTTAGGAGATACCTACGAAGTTTTTAGAAGAAAGGTTTATGCCCATGATGCTAGAAAAGATGAAGATATGGTTTATCTTGGCAAATCAAAAAATGGGACTGAGATGTACATTAACAAGCTTGTTACGGAATACAAAAATATACTTATCATTGGTTCTGTAGAGCCGCATTATTTTGCAGGTTATACTGGCGGTAGAAAATCATTCTTACCAGGCGTAGCATCGTACAAAACCATTGAGATGAACCACAAACTCGCTTTAAGTGATGCTGCCCGCTCTTTAGCATTAGAGGGCAATCCTGTTCACGAAGATATGGTGGACGCGATGAATGTCTTGAGAGACCTTAACATATTTTCAATACAAACAGTTCTTACAGGCGATCATAAACTTTATGCAGTAACAGCAGGAGACCTGCATAAATCATTTGACGCGGCAATTAAACATTCAAATCAAATCTTTTGTGCGCCATTAGAAGAGAAGGGAAATATCGTACTAACTGTTGCACCGTATCCTATGGATATCGATCTTTATCAATCTCAAAAAGCTCTTGATAATGGAAAACTTGCTTTAGAAGATGATGGAGTAATTATCGTTGTTTCAAAATGTCGCGATGGTGTAGGCGAAGCTCAATTCTTAGAATTATTAAGTAAGGCAGATTCTCCAAAGAAAATATTTGACATCCTAGATGTTGAATACAAACTTGGTTATCATAAAGCAGCAAAAATGGCGCAAATAGGAATCCGTGCTGAAATGTGGGCAGTGTCAGATCTTGATGATGGCATCTTGAAAAAAGCTATGTTAAAGCCATATCCAACTATACAAAAAGCTGTAGATGAAGCCATAAAACTAATTAAATCAAAGGGTAAAAAACCGAAGATAGTTATTATGCCTGCTGGTAGTCTTACCATACCTATAATAAAAGGAGGGAAATAATGGATTTTAGTTTTACAAACGAGCAAGAATTGTGGAGAAAGACAGTAAGGGAATTTGCTGAAAAGAAAATAAAACCACGAGTAAGAGAGATAGATACAAATAAAAAAATCCCAGAGGAGATTATCAAAGATATGGGAAAACTGGGTTTACTAGCTCCAACTGCATCTAAGGAATACGGGGGGGCAGATCTAGATTGGACCATGGCATCAATAGCAGCAGAAGAATTAGGGCGAGCAGATATCAGTCTAGCGATACCTGTTCTATACTTGGTAGAAGCGGCATGGGGATTTATTTTAAGCAAGTACGGGTCAGAAGAAATTAAGGAAAAATATTTACCAAAAATCACCAAAGGTAAAGCTTTCTGCGGAATAGCTGTAACAGAGCCCGAAGGAGGCTCAGATATATTGGGTGCAGCTAAAACCAAAGCAGAGAAAAAAGGAAACAAATGGATATTGAATGGAGAAAAAATATTCATAAGCGGAATAAGAGAATCAAGTAAGTGGGGAGGAGTTCATCTAACACTTGCAAGAACAAATCCAAAAACAGCTCACAAAGGATTTTCATTTTTTGCAGTACCATTAAAGGATAGTAAGAGCATTGAAACAACATTGTTTGAGGACATGGGAAGAATGGGAACATCTACAGGTGGATTCACTATGAGCAATGTTGAATTGCCATTATATCATCTTATAGGAGAAGAGAATAGAGGTTTCTATTATGCAATGGAAGGTTTTTCAGCTGCTAGAACATTAATAGGTGCAACCTGTGTTGGTGCCGCAGAAGGTGCTCTAGAACTAGGAATAGATCACATAAAAAATAGAAAGGCTTTTGGACGTCCATTGGCAAGTTTTGAAGGGATACAATTTCCACTAGTAGAACACAAAACAAATCTTGAAAGTGTTAAGTTATTAACCTATAAAGCTGCCTGGACAATGGACAGATTCTATAAAGAAAACAAAGGAACTCACCACGATATTGCAATAGCTGCTGCTATGACTAAGCTTCGAGCTCCTGTTAGAGCTTTTGAAGTTATGAACGAAGTGGCAGATTGGTTGGGAGCAGTAGGTTATACAAAAGAATACCCTGTTGAAATGGGAATCAGAGGAGTACGATCATATTCAATAGGTGCGGAAGGTACAATGAACATAATGAGAATAATTATTGCCAGAGAATTGCTTGGCAAGGATTTTTTACCCTATAAATAAAATAGAAAGTATTATATTTTAAATTCATGATATCAATCGAAATTTGACAGTTATAGAGTGGGGGAAAAATTATGAAAAAAATAATAATATTGAGTATTTTAATGATGCTGATAATACCTTTATTAGCTACTACTGCAGCTGCAAACAATCCGCCAGTTAACCCAACTATCGAAGGACCAACAACTGGAGAATCTGGAGTTGAGTATACTTACCATTTTAGATCAATAGACCCCGATGGTGATAATATAAACTACCGTATTCGTTGGGGAGATGAATCGAATGAAGAGTACATAGGGCCATTTGCTTCAGGGGCCTCGTTATTGAGAGGGCATACATTTGAAGAAGATGGCACATATACAATTATGGCAAAAGCACAAGACATGTATGGGGCAGAAAGCGATTGGACAACATTAGAAGTCAGTATGCCAAAAGATACAGTAAGACTACCGTTTTTCCAAATGATTATGGAAAAAATATTTTATAAATTTAGTTTTTTGAGAATATTAATGAATTAGTAAAAGCGATATTCTCTCTTTTTTGTTTATATCAAATCATATGGAGATAGGTAATCCCCGTACTTCTTTTGAGCTTCAAGCAATCGTTCTTTTTGCTCTTCCATAACCTTGAATAGGATTTCTGGCGTATCCTGGACTCTAGTAGTAAATATCTCTTTCATGCGCTCAATTTTAGACAGGTTCTCTGGAATTCTGATTGTAAATTGTTTGATATAATCCTCTTTAGTATAGATTTTGTTTAAAACCTGTTTAAATAGTCGTTCTAAATCTTCGTATTTTGGTATGAAACCTGTTGGAGTTTTAATTGCGTCAACATCATTGTTTACTCTTAGCGCCATCCATTTTAGCCAAATCGCCTTATCGTTCTTATGGTTCAACCAATTTCCATTCTTGTCTCTTAAAAAATAATTAACTGAAAATATGCTTGGAGGGTTTTTCAAATTCTTTCCAAATCTTAGATTGTCCTCTATGTATCTGCCGATCGGAATTGATAAAAAATCAATGTTTGACATTGGATTAAACACCCTAACACCTTCTTTACCCAATGTAGCAGCCGTGGTTTCAGATTCCAGACATGCTCCTTTTGTAATAATACCATGGACCCAATCAAAGGCTTCTTCAACTGGTACAGAAGTATCCGAATCTCGACCGCCGTAAACAAATCCGCTTACTTCCACACCCATTGGATCATGTAATTTTTTATCTGCATTATCTAGGATATCCATCTTAAATGTGAAACGGGCGTTCTTATGCGAAGCAGTTATCACATTACCGTCTTTATCTTTCTTACCCTCATACCATTCGCCTGAATGGTTCCAACCTTTTTTTGGCTTTTCTCCAGGTTTGTCGTTCCAGTAAACCTTTCCATCATCATAGTAAAGTTGATTTGTAAAGATTATCTCTACAGGTTCATGAAGTGCTTTCCATTGAAGCGGATCATCTTTATCGTTAATGCCCTCTATGATTCCAAATACCCCTGACTCTACATTCACGGACCTTACCTTTCCACCAATATTACGTATATAAGCTATATCATCACCAACTATAGTCTCGCCATTTATCATTGCAGTAGATGTTTTACCACACATTGAAGGGAAAGCACCTGTAAAATAACTTACATAATTGTTTGGACCATGAACTCCCATAACAAGCATGTGCTCTGTCAACCATCCCTCATTAGATGCTCGATTGATTGCCAGACGCATTGCCAGTTTCTTAAGTCCTATCGTATTGCCGCCATATTGAGTATTTGCACTGTATATAATTTCATCTTCCAAATCAATGTAAATTCGTCTTTTATCTATATTTTTGCTAACTAAAAGTCCAAGACTTGTTTCTTCCATCTCGCCCTGAGAATGCACAAATTTGAAGAATTTTGCATTTTTTCCGAGCCGGACAAAGTCTTGATATCCTTGTCTGTAAAGTAAATCTTCGCTATGAGCAACATAAGCTGAATCTGTTAATTGTATACAGGGGATAGAAAATTCTGAATTGTTAGGACCTAGGGTGAAGAACTTTACAAAAAGCTCATGACCTTTCATGATATCTTTCATAATATCATGTATCTCTTTGAGACCTTCTTCCCGATCCATTGCATTAATCTCAGGCCCAAGATCCTTGCCTTTAGGTAACAAAAACTTAGTTCTTGCTTTATCACGAGCTTGATCGTAAAAGCCATCATAGTGTATTGTATGGCCTGGTGTAGCCAATTTTGCTTCTTCATGATTTTTTATTGCTGCTTCCCTGGTGTATTTGATATCCTTGTCACTGTCATCACATACAGTAACCTTAGATGGATTGCAAAGATCAATATATTTTGCTATAAACTTAAGAGCGTCTGTATTGTTTAATTTTAAAAGTTTTTGATAATCTTCATCACTTAATCTGGATTTTAAGATATTAACTGTTTCTGGGTTCATAAACCATTCCTTCTACGTTTTTTTAATCAACAATGCTTAGTTCTCCATATGAAGGGACGGGGAATGGTATCTAGTTCTCCTACTTAAGGATATTGGGATTTAAAAATATTTTACATAAAAATCTTAGTTATTTATTGTTTTTAATAATTAATTGTATTTCATTAAATAGTTTGTCAGATATTGTTTGCATTTTTTGCTTTAACTCGAATGAGAGATCATCACCAAATGAAGTATTTTTAGGTTGTATGCCAAAAATAAATAGTTTTTCTGGACTCTCATCAAGGGTTTTTGAAACTTGAATTATTTTCATAATGTCTGATTCATGAGTGCTTATTGTTATTGGGATTTTTTGGCTTATGATATCATCTATACTTAGCAGTTGGGTTTCTCCAGGTTCTTTATTGATATTTGCAGCATCAATAATAAGCACGATATCAAAACGTACAAGCTGATGAAGAAGATTCATCCCACCTGTTCCGCCATCAACATACTCAACATATGACGGTAATTCGTCTTTTCTTTCAATTAGTTTTTGCAAAAGAAGTATACCTATACCATCATCCTGTCTAAGTGGATTTCCTATACCTATTATTCCAATTTTTTTCATTTTAAACAAAGTTGACATCAATATAATGAGTACTACAGGAGATACACGGATCGTAAGCCCTTACAAGCATTTCAAGATTTAATTCTATTTCTTTTTCGGGTTTGTTGAGTATCTGTGGAACAAGTTCTTCCATATCTTTCTGGATGTTTGCATGATTCTGATTTGTAGGAATGATACAATTTGCCTTTAAACAACGTCCTTTTTCATCAAGAGTATAATCATGAACAAGTATGCCTCGTGGCACTTCAACAATTCCAACTCCGCGACCTGCTTTAGGTATTACACTTACAGGTTTTTCATCCTCAATCCCATCATCAACCAATTTATCAATCCATTTGATTGAATCTTCAATATTATGCACAAATTCTACAAGTTGTGCAACATTATTCATAAAAGGATTATAACAAATTGGCTTGAGCTCAAACATGTTAGCAACATCTTGAGCAATTGGATGAAGCTGATTGCTATTTAAATTGAATCTTGCTAGAGCTCCCACCATATATGATTCTCTTTTATGTTTCGCGTGTTTTGCAGTAGAATGTGGCACTACAAACTCCTGCATAATTGATCTATAATCTTTATATTCTGGATGACGACCAGTATCTGTCGATGCAATATCTCCATCATATAACGCATATTCATCATCTGACGTTAGGGCAATATACTCGGTTTCTCTCTCAAAATCAGGGAAATTGCCAGCAACGCTTTTTACAACCTCGGCAACTTCTTTAGTTATCTTGATAGCATCTTCCAAATCTTTTTTTAGATTCAGAAGTTCTTTTTCAGTAGGAATCATTGAAAAACCGCCAACAACGAGTCGTATAGGATGGGTAGTCCTCCCACAAACTAAATCAGACATTTCGTTAGAAATTCTATGAAGTTTTACAATTTTAAGTAGGGCATCTTGATTTTTACTGCCGACAAGTGGGAAAACACTACCAACTCCAAACAAATCAGGAACTGCAAGATAACCTACGTGAAGAATATGACTTTGCATATTCTCTGCATTAATAGCAAGTCGCCTGAGTATGCCTGTTTGCTTAGAGATTTCAATATCCAATGCATCTTCTGTGGCTTTTAAACTTGCTAGCGAATGTCCAATTGAGCATATTCCACAAATACGCGAAGTTATTGGTCGAAGCTCGTCATAATGTCTTCCGCGCAACATTGCCTCAAAAAATCTTGGAGCCTCAGAAACTTGCCATTGAACTTTCTCAATTTTGCCTTTTTTTACATTTAAGACGATGTTTCCATGACCTTCAACTCTTGTAACATGCTCCACGTTAATGTCAAAATCTTTACTCATGGACATTCATCCCTCCCGTAATTATACAGTAAACTACGACTTTTTAGTTCTTCATATGTAAGGTCATATCTTTCCAGTATCTCCATTACGCATTCTACTTCTGGTTTCTTTAGAAGACCTCGACATCCATCACATGTACTGCCGTTTGTTGGACATATAGCACCACACCCTGCACGAGTTATGGGGCCAAGACAAAACTTCCCTTGCTCAAACAAACAAACATTTTCATTCTTTTTACATTCAACACAAACTGGATAATTTGGAATATTTGGTTTTTTACCAAGTGCAAGTGATGTTACAACATGCTTGAATTCATCTCGGTTGATAGGACAACCATGGATATAATAATCAACTGGTACAACCTCGTTTATAGCCTTTGTTTCAAAAACATCAAAATACTCGTTATTTTCAAGATCAGCATCACCATATACTTCCTTTTTAACATCTTCAGGTGGCCATTGATTGCGAATTTTGTTTATGCCGCCAATAGTTGCACAGGCACCTAGAGCAACAAGTATTTTAGCTCTGCTTCTAATCTCTCTAAGTCGAGCGGCATCCATTGGTCGCATAATTGATCCTTCAATAAATGCGATATCATAGTCATCTGAATGTTCTTTCATAACCTCTCTAAAAGAAACAACATCCACAATATTTATTAAATCAAGGATTTCTTCTTCCAGGTTTGCTATTTGAAGTTGACATCCTTCACATGATGAAAAATCAAAGAATGCTACTTTCGGTTTCATTCGAATGCCTCCGGTAAGTTTTTAATTTGACTATATTGAAAGACGGGGCCTTCTTTACAAACATATATACCATTAATTTGACAATGTCCACATTTACCAACACCGCATTTCATATGCCTCTCAAGTGAAACGTAAATATTTTCATCAGGGAAACCCATGGTTTTCAAGGATTCGATTACAAATTTATAAACTACAGGTGGGCCTACTACGACAGCCATTGTGTCTTGAGACGCAGCTTTATCAAGATTTATTTTCGGGAATAGCGTTGTAATAAGACCGATTTCTCCATCCCAACATTCACCTTCGGGGCATGTATCAACGGTTAATTTACATTCATAATCATCTAGATTTTCTAGGCTCTTAAACTCATCTAAAAACATTGCCTCATTGGGTTCTTTACATCCATAAAGTATCTTTATATTCTTGAATTTATTTCTATTCTTTTTATCTGTAACATATAAATATAAGGATCTTAGTGGTGCAACCCCTAGACCAGCACAAACAAATATTATATTTTTGCCCTCCATTGCTTTAACATCAAATCCGTTTCCAAAGGGTCCACGTATACCAATTTTGTCTCCTGTTTTCATAGTAAAGAGTTTGGATGTAACGTTTCCAACTTTTCTTACAACAATCTGAAAAGTAGGTTTTTCAGTTGGGGGTGATGAAACAGAAATTGGTGCTTCTCCAACCCCTAAAACAGACACCTCAACAAATTGGCCGGGATTATGACCAAGGCTTTTCTTATCATCAAGTTCGATTTCAAAAAGAGTTTCTCTTGAAGTTAATCTTTCAATACGTTTAATAGTGGCACTCCTTGGAATGTGAATAATGCCTTTCTCATCTATTTCTGTTTTTTGTTTTATAAAAAACTTGTTAGTTTCATCTGATTTTTCAAAGTGTGATAACTCGTTTATCATATTACATGGGTCTGCTATATTTGGAAGACATGCTATTCCACATCGCCCACATCCTACACATGCAACAAAGCCATAACGCTCTGGTAAATAATTCCCTTTTCTGTAGAATCTATGGCGAAATCTATCTGTTGTATCTTCACGAAAAACTTCTCCACTACCTATCTTAGTAAAATCGTGTAATAAACATCCATCCCATGTACGAAATCTTTCTCCTTCTTTGAGGTTTAGTGATACTTCATCCTTAACATTATAACAATAACAAGTTGGACATACCATGGTACATGAACTACAGCTCAGACATTTATCTGATTTTATTTTCCAGATAGTATTATTATAATTTGCCACCAGATATTTTGACCATTCTTCTTTTTTTACATCTACTTTTTTCATATATTGTGAAGCAATCAAATTACGTTTTTTTTCAATCTTTCTTAGATCAGATTTTTTTGCATCCTTGACTCGAGCATATTCTTGCAATAGATTTTTTCCCTTTTTTGAGCCAATCGTTATAGCATATTTATTGCCAATGTCAGTAAGCATCAAGTCAAAACCAGAATCTGTAGTATGAGTATCCATGCTAGCTGCAAAAGAATATTTTGAAACATTTTGAATGTCTGTACCAATAATTATTGTATTTTCACGTCGTTTTTTATAAAAATCATCTTCTTGAGAATCAAGATAATATTTATCCATCTGCTCGATAGCAATAATATCATACGGATGAATGCCGATGATTATTCTGGGTACATTGGCATCGCTTTTTTTAACATCAAAAGATTTTGATAAATCATAGTCCATAAGTTTTTCAATCTGGGGGAGAAAATATTTTTTTGGCGGAAGGATTGTCACATCATAATCAAGGCGCAATTCATTTGCAGTATTAAGTTGATCGAAAACAAATCTTTCACGCTTTTCTTTGACGCCAACGACATCATATTTTCCTTCTTTTATTATGGCATTTACAAACTCATTGAACTCGTTTTTATTTATTATTTTGACATCTTCTAACTTAGGCATAATTTTCACCAAATTAAATGTTAATATAACTCCTTACCCCGTATCGCAGAATATTATAATAGTTTTACTAGATTAAACTTCTATCTTGATTGGTCCGAGTTTTTCAAGCTTTTTAGCAAAATCTTTTATCATGCCTTCAAGTTTGGCAGATTCTCCTGTTGAAACCCATTCAAGTTTAACACGCTCTGGCTCAATATTTAGATCTTTAAGAACATTTTTTAGCAATATCAAACGTCTTCGTGCTTTGTAGTTACCATTATGATCACATTCTTCGGGTGGGCAACCAGCAACCATAACGCCCCAGGCACCCTCCTCAAAAGCATCGAGTACTAGTTCAGGGGCAACACGGCCTGAGCACATTGTAACAATAATACCATGTGGCGTCTTAATAAGTGTCTCAGTTTCACTAAGTTGCATACCAGGGAATACCGACCAGTTGCAAGCGAAAACTAACAACTTTTTATCCTCATCTTTAAGGACTTCTTTTACACTTTCGTGAAGCTCTGGGAGGGTTACATTACAGCCTTCTTTCTGAGTGATCGCACCAGATGGACAAGCCGCAAGACATAATCCGCATCCACGGCATTCAATTTTATCAACTTTGACTTTCAGTTTACCTTTTCCGGTATCAACAATCTTTAATGCATCATATTTACAAAGTGACATGCAAATACCACATACGCTACATAACTCTTCATCGATATGTGCAATTGTGCCTTCAACCTCAAAACCTGCATTAATTAAGTCAGCACGAGCATCTGTAAGAATGTCTGTAACAGGAACGCCTGCTGAACAGTTGTCAGAACAATTTTTACAATAAAAGCATTGAAATATCTTGTCTACAATTTCTTGTGTTGGTTTTATTTTTTCTGTAATCATCCCATAGACCATAAGAAGCTTTCCGCGAGGAGTGTCTGATTCCCAACCATACGATTTGAAAAGGGGGCACAATTCATAACAATAACCACATCGTATGCATTTATCTAACTCATTTTCCCACTTTTTAGTTCTTTCGAATTCGATATTCTTTGCCATTTTATTTCCCCACTTTGTACCGGAGACCTGTTGCTTTCACCCAGTCATTAGGAGCATCCATCAATTTATGAGGATTGAGAATATTATTTGGATCTAGTGCTTTTTTAATGGCCCACATCATTGGAAGTATATCTTTTCTTGCTTTCTTCCAAGCTGGCGCTTTAGAAAGACCTATCCCGTGCTCAGCTGATGTTACCCCACCAATGGAATGCACATAATCATATAGTTCTTCGACCACCTTCTCTGCATCTTTCCATTGACTTGCTTTTTTTGGATCAAGCATAATCTTGGTATGAATTACGCCAGATCCACAATGTCCATATACTGCCATAATAACATTATTTCGTTTGGCTATCTCATGAATTTTTTTTGCGCATTCTGCAACCTTTGAATTTGGAACACCCATATCATCTGCAAGATCTGTGCAAACAATTCCTTCTTTGTATTTTGATAGAGAAGCAAAAAGTTTCTTTCGTCCACCAAAGAGTCTCTGTCTCTCTTTTGCATCGTAACTTACTTCTATACCGTATCCTTTATGTTTCTCGCAAATTTCTTTCATTTTTTTTATTTCATAATCAATTGCGCTTTTCACATTTCCATCGGCTTCAAAAAGTATAATTGCTCCCACTTCAGGAAGACCGAGATTAAGTGCTTTGTTTACAGCAACAATACCTATCCCATCCATCAATTCAAGTAATGAAGGTTGAGCTCCACTTGCAATAATCTCAGAGATTGCATTGCCGGCATCTTCAAGTTTGTCAAAATCTGCAACACCAAGACAGCGATACTTTGGAAGAGGATATATTCTCATCGTTGCCTCAACAACAATTCCAAGAGTGCCTTCTGCTCCTACTATGAGTCTCTCAAGTTGGTAACCAGATGAGTGCACACGGGTGTTTGAACCAAGATTTACAAGAGAGCCATCTGCAAGAACAACTTTCATCCCCATCACATAATCACGTGTAGCTCCATATTTTACAGACCTTACTCCAGATGCATTTGCACCAATTTCTCCACCAATCGTTGCAATACGACTAGACGCAGGTGCAGGTGGATAAAACAAGCCATATGGTTTCAAAGCACGATTAAGATCATCATCAACAACTCCTGGTTCAACCCTAACAAGCATATCCTCAGGAACAATTTCAAGAATACGATTCATATGTTTCATGTCCAATACAATTCCACCATCAATAGGTACTGAATGGCCACTTGTTCCTGAACCAGCACCTCTAGGCACCACAGGTACTTTGTTTTTGTTAGCATATTTGATAATTTTTTGAACTTCTTCAATTGTTTTTGGTCGAATAACAACCTGTGGCATTGCCTGATGCACAGAAGCATCACTAGAATATGCGTACAAGTCAACAGGATTGTTTGTAATATTCTCAGGTCCAACTATTTTTTTAAGATATTCAAAATCAATTTTTTTCATATCATCCAGTCTCCTTTATAGGGGACGGGCCTAATTTTTTTAATTCACTCACAAAATCAGTGACCACCTGAGCAAATTTCTGCCCCTCCGAAGCAGAAATATACTCAAAACGTACTCTTTCAGATTTTACACCCATATCCGCCAAAAGTTTTTTCAAAAGTTTAACACGACGGTTGGTTTTGTAATTTCCAGATTGATAATGACAATCGCCAGGATGACATCCTGCTATTAACACCCCATCAGCACCTTTTTTTAGAGCTTCAAGAATGAAAACAGTATCTACCCTGCCAGAGCACATCACCCTAATGGATTTAATATTTGCAGGGTATTTTATTCTACTAGTCCCTGCTAGATCTGCCCCAGCGTAAGAACACCAATTACAGAGAAAACCAATAATATTTGGTTCAAATTCTTTTGCCATTTTTTTCACCTCAATTTATGATTTTTTATCTCATTTACTGTCATTTCAATGGCCGTTGGTACAGCCCGCTCAATCTCTTTACTGAGATTTTCACCAAATTCACATGGGATTTCTTTCATCATTATTCCAATTATGATAATTTCTTTTGGGATTCTGTCCTCCCCTAGTTTTTTTGCCATCTCAATCGCTTCTATGAGCGATACATCGTGTGGATTACACGAATGCATTGTTGTAAAGTTGCTTAATGGGATTCTCCTAACTTCTCCCGTCTTACTACTTTCTGACTTCACTGCATCTATTATTATTGCCTTGTCGTATCCAAGGAGCAGGTCAAGAAGGTTCATACCCCCAGTTATTGCTTCGCCTATTGTAACATCGGGAGATTTTACGTGTTTTTTTAACTCATTCGCTACGTGAACTCCGACTCCATCATCACCCAATATTAGGTTTCCTACACCAAGGATTATTATTTTCATTTCTCTTACAGATTTTGTTTTAATTTCTTGTACAGTTTTTTATTATAGTCGTAAATATCTATTTCAAGAGGTAATCCGCCAGGCAATGTATGAGTGGCACATGCAAAACATGGATCATAAGCTCTAAAGGCCATCTCAACCAAGTTCAGTATTCCGTTGTCAACTTTGCCGTTTTTTATGACGCCTTTTGCAGCATCACGAATCGACATGTTGATCGCGCCTGAGTTATTGGTCGTTGCAACAATTAAATTTGCTTTATCAATAAGTCCATCTTTTGTTAGCTTATAATGATGTATCAATGTACCACGAGCAGCCTCAGTGACACCCATTCCTTCCCCAGGCTCTCCTACAGGATTTCTAATCTTCTGAGAAGTGATTTCGGGATCATTTATAAGTTCCTTTGCCCGTTCAGTTGCATACAAAAGTTCAATTAGTCTCGCCCAGTGGAAGGCTAACGTTGAATTTACTGGTCTGCCACCAAGTGTCTCATAAAATCTCTTATATTCTTTATTTGCAAGCGGGGTCGCCATACCTTCAGCAGCATTTAATCTGCCTAATGGACCGACTCTGTAAATACCACTGTTTTTACCATCAGTAAAACCATTCCATCCTACGGACTTCAAGTAAGGGAATTTTATATACGTCCATTCCTCAACACGCTCTTCAATGTACTTATAATAGTCATTCACATCGAATTTGGCTTTTTCATCTCCTTTTTGATCTGTAACTCTTATCATTCCATCATAAAAGTTCACGTTGTTATTTTTATCAACAAGACCCATATTATACGTCGCAAGTTGATAGGGATCGCTTAAAATCAAATCAACGTATTTCTTATTTGCTAGAACTATATCATCAAAAAGTTTTAAAGAAAACTTGGCAAATTCTATGCAGGAATCTACCATCTTTTTGATATCTGTCACTTCATCTTTGTTTAGTCCTTTTGAAATTCCACCAGGCAATCCACATACTGGATGAGTTGCCTTACCACCAAGTATGGCTGTAATCTTTTGACCATATGCACGATGCTTGATTACTTCTTTACCAATCTCAACGCCTGCTTTTTCTATCACACCAATTATATTGCGTTTTGCAGGTGGAGTATCTGGGCCAACTACAAAATCAGGGCCACCCAAGTAATAGAAATGTAAAGTATGGTCGTAGATGTAATACCCCATATACATCAATTCTCTGAGTTTTTTTGCGGCTGATGGGGGATCGACATTGAATGCCCTATCCAAAGCTTTGGTTGCAGCAAAATGATGAGCAACTGGACACACTCCGCAAATACGAGAGGTAATCTGCGGCATGTCCTCTGCTCTTCTTCCCTGAGCAAAGCGTTCAAATCCTCTAAGCTCAGGAATTTGAAGATACGCATTTTCAACATTCCCTTTGTCGTTAAGGAAGATACTGATTTTGCCATGACCTTCTAAACGAGTTATTGGATCAATAGTAATTGTTTCCATTACTTCACCACCTTCCTATTAATCAAAGCAGATGGAAGAGCATACTTATAGAACGTTCCAACAGGATCAACGACCTGATCAATAAGTTTTTGAACTTCTTCATCGCTCATTTTCTCTTCACCTTCAATTCCAAGAATTGATGCAAGTGCGGATATCATCTTTGCACCTTGGTCTAAAGAATTGGGTGTAGGGCCACCACAGCCAGTACAGGGCATATTGGCATCCAAGCATCTTGCATCGCACCCTCCACGTGTTGCTGGACCCATACAGATGATTCCTTGCTCAAGCAAGCACTTATCTTCGATTTTTTCAACTTCATATACTCTTTTTATCTCTGTGATTTTCTTTTCAGTTTTTTCAAAACGACATTCATCACAAACAGATTTCATTGGACCAATAACAGATCCTTTTGGTGGTAGTTTATTTTCAACAATTGCACCTACGGCAGTCATTATTTGGTCTGGTGTTGGCGGACAACCTGTTAGATAATAATCAACATCAACTGTCTGGTCAAGTGTTTTTACGGTATCATAAAATTCTGGGAGAGTAAGTGTTCCCTCTTTGACTTTAACGCTTGTTTTTGGAACAATAGTTTTAGGATTAACAGTAGATGGATTATCCAAATAGGCGGTTGCAAAAACTTCCTCACGATTTGCAACATTTGCAAGTCCTGGAATTCCACCATTAACTGCACAGGCTCCAAACGCAACCATGACCTTTGATTTCTTTCTCAAAAGTTTTGCGATGTGTTCTTGCTCTTCAGTTCTAATCGCCCCATTGAAAAAACAGATATCTATGTGATTATCCTTCATCGCTTCGACATCTTTATACTTAAAATCCATAGCTACTGGCCAGAACAGGATGTCTGCTATCGCGATTACATCCAATATTTTTTCATCTATGTCTAAAACAGCTATTTCGCATCCACCACAACTTGCAGCCCAATAGAAAGCCAGTTGCAGTTTCTTCTTTTCTTCTTTTTTAGTCATACTACCACCTTTATTTTTTATAAACCCCTTTTTTCTTTAATAATAGAGTTGGATCAACAGCATGTTGATCAAAACCACAAACACTTGGATCGAGTCCTAATGCTATGGCAATAAGTTGAGTGTAATAATATGTAGGGATCTGTTTATATCCCTTAAACATTCTTTCTGCTTCTTTTCCGCGAACATCAATATTATATCTACATAAAGGACAAGAAAGAACCATGGCCTCGGCATCGCGCTCAAGTGCATAATTTGTAATTCTATATGCTCGTTTGGAAACAATTTCTTTCTCATCAATCGTATGATAAGAACCACAACATTCAATTTTGAATGGGTTGTCAACAGCTTCTGCACCAAGAGCAATTAAAAGATCTCTAAGAATTGTCGGTTCTTCAGCATCATCGATAGCAACTTCGCGTGGACGGAGCAACATACAACCATAGTACGGCATGATTTTTATGCCTTTTAATGGATTTTTTACCCTTTTTTTAATGACATCAAATCCTACTTCATCACGTAAAAATTCCAGGAAATGTATTACTTCAACTGTTCCTTTATAGTCATTTTCCCTATCCATAAAAAGATTTAATGTTTCAAGATCGTCAGGGTTTTCTTTGACTCGCAGACTGGTTTGCTTCAGAGTGTTGTAGCACATATCACATAATGCTACAACCTTGTTTTCACCCTGATCTTCGACATGGATAAGATTCCGAAGTGGC
This sequence comes from uncultured Thermoplasmatales archaeon, assembly GCA_964391625.1. Classification (GTDB taxonomy): domain Archaea; phylum Thermoplasmatota; class E2; order DHVEG-1; family DHVEG-1; genus CAYMMP01. The sequence goes on from CAYMMP010000001.1 coordinate 51,930, forward strand.
GCCAGATGATGCATAAGATCATCGTCAGTAAGTGATGCGACAACGCCACAACAGTTCCAGTCTTCCATTTCAACTAGTTCATGACCTAATGCGTCCATTATAGCATATGCTGATTTTTCAAGATTTTTTGCAGATGTTTTGAGTGTGCAACCAGGGAAATACAATAGTTTCATTTCATTACCCAATATTTTTTCTAAACAAACTTACAAATGCAAGTTGAGGAATAGTCTCTCTTTCTTTTTTAGAAATCTTTACGACATTTGTTCGATCAATTTTTTTCCTCAAGACTATTTGACGCAGAGCTTCCATAATTTTTGTAATATTTAAATCACGAGGACATCTTTCTGCACATGTATAACATGATGCGCACATCCAAATCGTATTTGAATTCAACACTTCCTTTCTATTCAGTATTACATATCTAATTACCTTATCAGGACCTAAATCCATATCCTCGATAAACGGACAACCAGCAGAACAAGTTCCACATTGATAACATGCAAACAGGTTTTCTCCAGAGAGCTCTTTCACCTCTTCAGCAAGTCCTCCTTCTTTAAATTTGATTTCATCGATCTCTTTGTTACTTTCTAACTTTTTTTTCAGACAGCCACCTCCTCCTTAAGAAGAGCATCTAGCATTACCTCAATCTGCTCGTTTTTGAATCCTTTCTGTTGTATTGCACCTGATGGGCAAGCACCTGCACATGCACCGCATCCCTTACAAAGAGCTCGATTAACTGTAGCTACAAGACGATCAGGATTGTCTTGGCGAGGTTTAATTTCAATAGCAGAAAATGGACATACAGCCTCACATGTTTTACATCCACTACATAGTTCTTCGTCTACCTCGGCTACCTGCCCCTCACCTTTCATTCTCCCCTGCATAATTGGAATTGCAGCTCTAGATGCCGCGCCTTCAGCTTGAGCAATTGAATCTACAAGATTTTTTGGATAATGTGCAGCTCCACACAAATAAATACCATCAGTTGCAAAATCCAATGGACGGATCTTTGCATGCGCTTCCATGAAAAAACCTCCAGTGCCTGCAGGAATCTTAAGCATGTTTTTCAAGGCCTCAGTAGACTCTGCTCCTTCAATATTAATCATAAGAACTACAAGATCAGCAGGAATTTCCAGTTCTTCATTTAGGATATCATCATAAACTTTTACGGTTACAGAACCTTCCTTTGGGTCATCTTTGTCAAGAAGGACCTTTGGTTTCTTATCACCGGCGTAGCGAATAGTTGTGACATGATAATTTTTCAAAACATCAGAATAATACTCCTCTTCCTCTTTACCAAAAACCCGCATATCTCTATATAATATATATACCTTAGAACCTGGGAATTTCTCACTAACAATCTTTGCATTCTTAATAGATACTCCACAGCCAACACGGCAACAATAAGGACGCTTTTCATCCATTGCACCAGCACAATTAATAAAAACAATATTTTTAGGTTCCTTTTTCAAATTCAAAGAATTGTTTTTAATCCTTTTTTCCAAATCGATTTGTGATAAAATATTACTGTTCTTGCCATACTGATACTCACCCTCAAGATCGACCTCTTTAAAACCAGTTGCAATGATAATCGTTCCAAACTCCATCTCTTTGATTTTGCCGTTTTGCTTTATTTTCCCAGTATAATTGCCAATAAAACCATCGACATCAACAATCTCAGCATTAGTCATAACATTGATCAACTTGTTTTTTGTAACCTCTTTAATCAATGGATCGATAATATCCTCTGTCTTTACATCAGATGGAAACATAGAATAAAGTTCTCTAAGCTCTCCACCAAGTTTTGGGTTCTTTTCAATAAGAATAGATTTAATACCCATATTAGCTAAAGCAAGGGCAGCTTTCATACCTGAAAGGCCACCACCAATGACAAGAGTTTTTGGAATAATTGAAAATTCTTCCTCAGGAAGTGGTTCAAGCAATCTCACTTTTGCCACAGCAGCTTTAACCAGAGCGGTTGCTTTTTTAGTCGCTGCATCCCAATCATCAGAATGAACCCAAGAGCATTGATTACGTATATTAGCCATTTCAAAAAGATATTTATTCAAACCTGCTTCCATAAGCGTGTCTCTAAATAACCCGCCATGAGTACTTGGCGTACAAGCGGCAACAACAACCCTGTTTAGCTTTTTTTCTTTAATCGTTTCTCTAATTTTTTTACCACTATCCTCGGAACAAGCAAACATTACATGCTCTGCATATTCAACATTTGGCAGTTTTTCAGCAGATTTAGTAACCTTTTCTACATCTAGATAGCTGGCAATGTTTTTACCACAATGACAAACAAATACACCCACTCGTGGTTCTTCACGAGTTACATCAATTTCTGGTGGGAAGTTCTTACCAACATGACGCTCCCGATCCTTAATTGACTCAACTGCTTTTGCAGCAGCACCACTTGCCATAGCTACACTATCAGGTATATCTTTTGGACCTTGGATACAGCCAGCAAGGAATATACCGTCTTTTGTTGACTGAATTGGATTGTTTAACAATGATTGTTGTTTGAAAAAACCATTTTCATCAACATCCACCCCAAGTATTTCACCAAGTCTTTTATTATCGCGGTTGGGAACTATCGCAGTAGATAACACAAGCATATCTACTACGTCTTCCTTTACCTCATCAGTAAGTGTATTTTTATAACGAATTGTTAAACTTTTATCCTTGTTTTCATAAACCGAAGAAGGTCGTCCACGAATATATCTGACACCAAGGTCTTTGGCATGATTATAATACTGTTGAAAATCTTTACCATAAGCACGAATATCCATATAATAAATTGAAATATCAATATCTGGGTTTGCCTCTTTAACAATAGAAGCTTCCTTAGTTGCATACATACAACACACACGTGAGCAGTAAGGAAAACCTAGTTGTGCACTACGTGAGCCTACACACTGAATCCAACCAATGGTCTTAGGTTTTTTACCATCAGAAAGTCGCACAGGCTTTCCTTCAGTAGGCCCAAAAGATGACAGTAATCTTTCGAACTGCATTGCAGTCATCACATTTTCATACTTGCCATAACCATACTCGCGTCTCATTTCAGTAGGCTCAAATACTTCAAACCCTGTTGCAACAATAACGCTACCAACATTTACCTCTATTTCTTCAGATTTTTCAAGAAAACTTATTGCCTCTGGTTCACAAACCCGATCACATGACCCACAACCTATACAGTTTTCATGGTCAATTGTATAAACAATTGGTACTGCCTGTGGGAATTCAATATATATTGCTTTACGAGTTGTAATTTTTTCGTCAAAATTGCTTACCACATCAACAGGGCAAACCTCTACACAATCATTGCATCCAGTACATTTATCAGGATCAACATATTTGCTTTTCTTCCAAACCTGTGCTTTAAAATTTCCTTTTTTACCGTCAAGTGAATTAAGTTCAGCATAAGTAATAAGTTCAATATTAGGATGGCGGGAAAGCTCAACCATCTTTGGTGCTGATGTACAAATGCTACAATCATTTGTTGGAAATGTCTTATCAAGTTTGACCATTGATCCGCCAATTGTTGAAGACTTATCAATAATCACAACCTTGTAACCTTTATCTCCAATATCAAGAGCAGCCTGCATCCCAGAAATACCAGCACCTACAATGAGAACATCGGCATTTATTACTCTTTTTTCTTTTTTTATTTTTAATTTCTCAGAAAGCTTTGCCTCACTCTCCACGTCTCCCATCTGGTTTGTTTCTATGATTTCTTCTGGTTCGTCATAAAAATAATCATCCTGAAGGGGAATTCCCAAATCATGATCTATTTTTTTATTGTAACTCTTTTCTGGCATTTTTACCTGCCTCAAGCCCTTCCTCAAAGGCTCTTTTGTTAAGCTCTACAAACCTCTTTGGAACACTATCAATAACTGCATCTCTTACAGCATCATGCTTTAGTAGATCAAAAATTGCTGTAGCCGCACCAACCATAACAATATTTGTAACAATCCTATTACCAAGTTTCTCAGCAATCTTCTGAGCATGAATCTTATAAACTGGCCTTCCAATGTCATGCTTTGGAACCAAATCTGGATCAAGAACAATTACTGTATCATCACGAATATCCTTTCTATAAGTATCAAATGCCTCCTGCGACATGGCAATAAAAAAATCAACGCTTGTTGGTCGAGGATAGCCTATTTTCTCATCGGAGATAATCACCTCAGATCGAGCAGCTCCACCACGGGCTTCAGGCCCATATGACTGGCTTTGAACAGCATTATAATCCATAAAGACAGATGCCGCCTTGCCAAAAATGAAGCCAGATAGAATTACTCCTTGTCCCCCAAAACCACAGATACGCATCTCTTTTTTCATTTATTCCCCCCCTTAACTTGTTTTTCTTGTAACCTTTTAACAAGTTTTTCATATTCCTCAAAGAATCCTGCCGTCTGAATATCCTGAAAAACACCGACTTGTATTTTATTTTTGATTTTTTCTTTTTCTTCATCTGCCCCATATTTCATAATTTTATTGTAATCTTCAATAAGAATCGTGTTATCATCATACCATTTCCAATGTTTTTTGATATCGCCAAGTTTATTACGGCGGCCATAAGCAGTTGGGCATGGTGATAAAAACTCAATAAGTGAAAAACCTTTTTTCTGTATGCCTTCTTTTATTGACTTTATTGGTTGGTATGGGTGAGAAACAGGCCAACGAGCAACATAATTAGCACCAAGTGCTTTTGCAAGTTCACATATATCAAATGGATGCTCGATGTTTCCGTATGGTGCAGTTGTTGCAATACTGCCAAGTGGAGCAGTTGGTGCAAGCTGGCCGCCTGTCATACCATAAATAAAGTTGTTAAGCATGATTACCGTAATATCTATATTACGTCTGGCTGCATGAATGAAGTGATTGCCGCCAATTCCTGCACAGTCTCCATCCCCTGTAAAAACAATTACGTCTAAATCAGGATTTGCTGCTTTTATGCCTGTAGCAAATGCAATTGACCGCCCATGAGTTGTATGAAGTCCATCAGCATTAATATAACCAGGTAAACGAGATGAGCAACCAATACCGGAAGCAAATACTGTTTTATCCATATCTAAACCTAGTTCTTCTAATGCCCAAAATGTATATTCCAAAACAACACCATGACCACAGCCATTACAAAAGATAGTAGGTAACATTCCATCTCGGAGGTATTTTTTATTAAGTTTATCGGCTGTTTTTATTTCTTTCATACTATTTCTCCTCCAAGTATTTATAAAGTTCACCGGGCAGATGCATTTCTCCACCTATCTTTGGAGCACTAACCACTTCACATTGCCCTTCCACATATTCATGAACTGGGTGAACAATTTGCCCGAGATTCATCTCAGGAACAATTATTTTATCAACAGTACCTGCTAATTTCTGAATTTCTTTAAATGGAAAAGGCCAGACAAGTTTAAGACGAAGTAGGCCAACTTTTTTACCTTTAGCTCTTGCCATTTCCATAGCTGATTCTGCAGGCCTAGATGTTGCACCATAAGTAACAAAAACAGTTTTTGCATCATCTAAATAGAGTTTTTCAACATCAGTAAGCTTATCAAGATCGTCAGTAATTTTTGTAGTAATTCGCTTCACTAATCTTTCATGATCTGGTTGTTTATCAGTTGCTGGAAAACCCTTCTCATTATGAGTAAGGCCTGTAACATATGTACGATAACCAGTTCCAAAAGTTGGAAAATCAGGAACCTTGCTTTTCCTAGTTTGCGAATTTGAAAAAGGTATGAATTTCTTTTTATCAATTGTAGCAGGAACCCGATCAATTATTTTCAAATCTTTTTCATCTGGAATAACTACTCGCTCTCTAAGATGTCCTATTTCCCCATCTGCCATAATACAAACAGGGTTACGATACTTTTCAGCTAGATTAAAAGCTTCTATTGTAAAATCCATACATTCTTGTACGGTGCTAGGGGCTAGAGCTATTGCCTCAAAATCACCATGTGTTCCCCACTTGGCTTGCATCATATCACCCTGGGCTCCAAGGGTCGGTTGACCTGTCGAAGGCCCAGTTCGTTGAATATTTACAATTACACAGGGTGTCTCAGTCATTGCAGCAAAACCATAATTTTCCATCATAAGTGAAAAACCAGGACCTGATGTTGCAGTCATAGATTTAGCACCACTCCAAGATGCACCAATAACAGAAGCAATACTGCCTATTTCATCTTCCATTTGGATATAGGTCCCCCCTACTCTTGGGAGCATACGTGCCATACCCTCAGTAACCTCTGATGCAGGAGTTATAGGGTATCCTCCAAAAAAAGAACAACCTGCAAGTAGAGCGCCATAAACACAGGCCATATCTCCAAGTAAAAATTGTACCTTATTACCTAAAACATTTCTTATTATCTTAGGGTCTCGCTTATATCTCATTTATTTTTTCCTCCAGCTGGACTTATAAGTGGTTTTCTCCCATCTTTTTTAGCTTCTTTATCTGGAATTACAGTTATTGCAAAGTCAGGGCAGACGAGTTCACATAGTCTGCAAAAGTTACACTCATTTTTTTCTTTTAGTTGTGGCGGATGAATGCCCTTTTTATTTAGTCTGTCCGACTCTTCAAGTGCATTAACAGGGCATCGTTCTATGCATATGCCGCAGCCTTTGCACCAGTCCTCATTTATTTCTATCATAACTTCCCTCATAAAATATCAAGTGATCGAGATATTGCCAGTTCACCACGATACTCAGGAAGTAGTATCGGTGCCGTTTTCTCTGATTTAATTTTCGCTTGATCAAGCAGTTTAGTATATTTATCTAAATGGTTGAGAGTTAACTTACCAATCTTTGCTTTTTTAATATATTTTGCAGAATATATTCCTGCACGTCGACCAAATACATTATAATCAAGTAAAGAATTGCCCATGAGTCTGTTTTTACCATGAACTCCACCAGTTACTTCTCCAGCAGCAAATAATCCTGGAACCTTTGTTTCTGTTTTTTCATTGATCTCTACTCCACCATTTTGGTAATGTAAAGTTGGATATACAAGAATTGGATGCTTTGCCATATCAATCCCAAATCGTTTAAATTTGCGCACCTCACCAGCAAGCTTAGTTGCTATAGTGCCTTCACCATGTAGTATGTCTATCATTGGGGAATCAAGCCACACACCTGGCATTCCTGTCGGCGTTACAATACCTCGTCCGCTTTTACATTCACGTATAAACGACGCTGCCTCAACATCACGAGGCTCAAGTGGAAAGACGAATGGGTCACCATTTGCATTAACAGGTATTGCACCAAGTCCTCTAATCTTTTCAGTTGACAAAATTCCAACTATTGGTTCTGGAAAAGCATCTCCAGTTGGATGAATTTGGATTGTGTCTAGATCTAGAAGATTCGCACCTACATGATATGCCATGACAAGTCCATCGCCAGTTGCACCATAGTGATTTGTTGTTGGATAATTTGAAAGATGTAGTCTGCCTGAGCCTCCAGTTGCAAGTATAGTCGCTTTTGCCCGTATTACATAATATTCATATGTTTCAAGATTAAATGCAATTCCTCCTGCAACTTGGCCTTTATCGTCCATCAAAAATTCAACAACTGGACAGAACTCAAGCACAGGGATTTCAAGATTTCTTGCCCTATCCCTGATATTTCTCATAATTTCCATGCCTGAATAATCCTTACAGCTGTGCATACGATTACGACATGTACCGCCACCAGAAAGCTCCTGAAATTCTCCATCTTCTTGGCGATCATACATAACACCAAGTTCCTGGTGCCAGTTAATAATCTTTGGAGCATCTAAAGCTAAAGCGCGAGCAAGTTCAGGCTTATTGCTGAAATGACCGCCGCCATAGATATCAAGATAATGTAATGCCGGACTGTCTTCAGGACGGTCTGCTGCTTGTATACCACCTTGAGCCATCATGCTATTAGCATCGCCATGACGAAGTTTGGTAGTAATTAAAATATTGTCTTTAGGAACACCAGATTCATAAGCAAATAACGCTGCAACAGTACCAGCACCTCCACCACCAACAATCAGAATATCAACATCATAATCTATTTTAGAGAGATCTGCATCCTTAGAACTTAAGACAGGTTTTGCCTCAAGTAAATCCACGATTCCATTATACAAAAGTTTTCCTTTATCAGGACCAATACGTACTTTTCTTTTTGTCTCTTTCATATAATCTGGGTGATATTTACTAAGTATCTCTTCTCGATCTTTTAGACTCATAGGTTTAACGGGAGTTTTCATATTTTTTTCTCGTTTTTTCTCCACAAGTTTAATTGATTCCATCATGTAGTCTGGATAACCATCTATCATTTTCAAAATCAGTCACCTCCTAAATCTTCTGCCTCTTCAGCTTCAATCTTACGGTTCTTATACAAGTCAATAATTTCTTCTTTGGGCATTTTTACTAGTTTGTCAACTTCATCGTCATATTTCCTAGTATCAATCTCTTCCAAACGTCTTGCAAGATTCTTTGATTTAGGGTCTATGTACTTACCACGTAAACGTCGAGCAAGTTGTGAAACATGATAATGTTTAATATCTGCAGGACAACGCATAGCACAAAGACCACATTGAATACAATCAAAAGATATCTCAGCACACTTTGCAATATCACCACGAACTGCATTCTGAATATATTTCATAACCTCGATATCCTGGGGACAAGATTTGGTGCAGGTGTTACACGATACGCAACGAGCAATCTCAGGATATATGGTTAAGAGTACGCTATCAGTAGGTTCAAGTTTGTTAATATCATACTCTGCTTTTGCAGCAGGTACAAATGGCAGTTGAACTAGGTACATTTTATCTTCGACAACTTTTTGACAAGCAAGATTAAAACCAAGTTTTTGTTCATCTTCGATACGATAAACCGTAGAACAAGCACCACAAAAACCAGCACGGCAACCACAGCCACGGATAAATCGATAACCAGCATATTCCAAAGCTTTCATTATAGTAAGACCTGCTGGAACTTTGTAGCTTTTGCCCATGACAAAAACTTCTACTTCACCGGATTTTGGCTTCTTGTCTTTTGGTTTTTTCTTTTGCTCAACAAAGGTTTGTTTACTTTTAGCCATGATTAATTCCCCACAAAACAAACATAACAAAATTTTAAGAGAAGTTCTTCGTGAATTAATTTGTAGATGGCATTATTTGCCAGAGGTCTTTCCAAAACGGCTCCTCCCAAATAGTAAGAAAATCAAATATAATTATAGATTATAAGTGTTTTGATAAAATTATCATAAATACAAGGAGTGAAAAGGTTTTTATAAAATATGTGTATTTGCCTCCCATTCCATGAGCATTTTAGCAATATTCCACGTATTTTTTATTAAAATGATAAAAAGGTTTATAATCAGAAATTACCTATTCTTAAAATGATGAAAAAATTTGAATTAACTTTAAAAGAAAAAATAATATTATATGGACTTGTTAAGTATCCAGACCTAACTGACCGGCAATTATCTGAAAAGTTAAAAATTAAGCAATCTACAGTTACAGCAATAAGAAATAGACTAAAAGAGAAAGGATATTTTAGAAAGTTGATAATCCCACGCCTTCAAAATATGGGCTGTCAAATGCTTGTTACAATTTATACAAGCTTTAGTCCTTTAATTCCTCTAGAAGAAAGAATTGAAATTACAGGAAAAACTATCGAAGTTTTTGATGAAATTTTCTTTTCAATAGGTGAACAGGATAAAGGCTTTTCATTGAGTCTTTCAAAAGATTATGCAACTATCGGAAGGATTAATGACATCCGTACTCAAACTTTCGGTGGAAGAGGATTATTAGAAGAATATCCAAACATGATAGTTTTTCCTTTTGACATTAGTAGAATTTATCGTTTTTTTGACTTTGCACCGTTGCTTAAAAAAAGTTTTGACCTTAAATTTGACGATGAAGAAAACGTAATTAATTTAGCTTTAAGACATACAAAAAACGTTGAACTCACAGGCACTGAAAAAAATGTTTTTTGTATGATGGTTAGCTATCCAGATTTGTCAGATGAAAATATTGGCAGGGAAATTGGAGTTTCACGACATACGGTATCGCGTTTAAGACGGGGATTTGAAAATAACAATTTGATTAGAAGAATAAATCTACCAG
>CAYMMP010000002.1:0-50855 GCA_964391625.1 uncultured Thermoplasmatales archaeon
ACATTGATGAGCCAACATGCCTAGGAGTACCACCATATATCAGCCCATACCCAAGGTATATTGCTGGTGCAATATGGGATTTTGATAAACATATTAATGTGAGCTACTATACAATAGATCAAATACGTAAAAATTCAGAAATTATTGATTTTTTAACAAAAAATGATGTAATTATTACAATAGCTGGAATGAGTGTTCCAGGAAGATATCTATCTGGTTTTCCTGCATCTCCAAATGAAATAACTAACCTGATGAATAGTTTATCAAAACCAATCAAAATATTATCAGGCCCTGCAGCAAAACATGGTTTTGGAATGTCTGGTGGCAAAAAAACAAGAGAGATTAAAGATGTTTTTGATTTGATAATCAGTGGAGATGGAGAAATTGTAATCGATGAACTGTTAAAAAACAAATTAAATCCAGATAAAGTTGATCCATCAGAATGTCGTAAAAATGCAGATAAAATCAAAGAATTTGCAATTAAAGGGTCAGATATAGTAAAGCAACATCCTTACTATCCTCATTATCTAATAACTGAGATAGAAACTTATAGAGGCTGTGCTAGATCCATTGTAGGAGGATGCTCTTTCTGTAGTGAACCAAGCAAAGGATTACCAGATTTTAGATCTGTTAAAGATATTATCAGCGAAATCAAAGTACTTTATGAAAGTGGCATTAGACATTTTCGACTTGGCAACCAACCGTGTATCTTTTCATATATGGCAAAAGACGCAGGGAAAGAAGAATTCCCAAAGCCAAATCCAGATGCAATAGAAAGCCTATTCAAAGGAATAAAAGAAGTTGCACCTGATCCTAAAACACTTCATATCGATAATGCAAATCCTGGAATTATTGCAAGATATTCAACAGAATCTAAAGAAATAGCAAAGACAATTGTAAAATATCATACATCCGGAGATGTAGCTGCTTTTGGGGTTGAAAGTGTAGATCCAGAAGTCATTAAGAAAAACAATCTAAAAGCATCAGCTGAAGAGGTTTTAAAAGCAATCAAAATTCTAAATGAAGTTGGATCAAAGAAAGGTTCAAATGGCATGCCTGAACTGCTTCCAGGATTAAACTTTGTGTTTGGGTTGGAAGGTGAAAGTAAGAAAACATTTGAATTAAACTACGAATTTTTAAAGAATATATTGGATCAAAATCTTCTTTTACGTAGAATCAACCTTAGGCAGATAATTCCAATTCCAGGTACCAAGATGGGGGAGATCGGTAACAAACTTGTAAATAAGCATAAAGCTGATTTTAAGAAATTCAAGAGACGTGTTAAGGAAGATATAGAGCAACCTTTGTTGAAGAAGATGTTGCCTGTTGGGAGCGTTTTAAGAGACGTTTATACAGAAAAACTCGATGGAAAGCTTGTCTTTGGAAGGCAAATAGGTAGCTATCCTTTGCTTATTGGAATACCTGGAGTGCAAGAATTGAACAAATTCAATGATGTAAAGATTGTTGATTATGGATTTAGATCAATTACAGGCGTTCCATACCCACTAGATATCAATAATGCATCCAGAGAAACGATAGAGGCCATACCAGGTATTGGAAAGAAACGCGCAATTAGAATCTTTGCAAATAGGCCTTTTAAAAATAAAGATGATTTTCTAAATACTTTAGACGAACCTGAAATCGGTAATCAAATCCTTGATTTTTTATATTTTAAATAGTTGATATTAAATAATAATTCTTTATACAGGGTTAACACACATGGATGAAAAAGATTTAAAGAAACTAGAAAAGAAGATCAGCTACAAATTCAAAAACAAAGAGCTATTAAAGAATGCATTAACCCACAAGACCTATGCATTTGAAGCCAAAACACCAGTTGAGTACAATGAAAGGCTTGAATTCTTAGGAGATAGTATTCTTGGTTTTGTTGTAGCTGAAGAGCTTTATCACAGTAACAAATATTTTTCAGAAGGAGAGCTTACTAGAAGAAGATCTGTACGGGTAAACAATAGTTTCTTGGCAAAGAAAGCAAAGGAGCTTGGGATTGGAGATTTCTTATTTCTTGGTGTCGGCGAAATTAAACAAGAAGGATTTAAAAATCCAACAAACCTTGCAAATGCACTCGAAGCATTAATTGGCGCTATCTATTTGGATTCGGACCCTGAAACAGTTCATAATTTTATAAAAAAGATTATTTTTGATGAGGATTTTCAATTATAGATCTCATTTTTTTGATAAATAGTAAACATCTAGAGTTTCATCGATGAATTTCTTGCCATTTACAATTTCTGATTTAAAGCTATTTTTATAAACTATCCTTTCAAGTTTTTTTCGATCAGATAGTGAACTGAAAACAAAATATGCTTTACCTGCATCATCAAGATGCTTGTTTAAGCCTTCGATGAAACGTTTAGTTGCACTCAAGCCATCTATGCCGCCATTAACAGCTTTATCAAACCATCCTCCAACAATATCACCTTTTTTTGACGGCAAATAGGGTGGATTAAAAATTATTACATTGAATCTTTCATTGGATTTTAAAACAGAAAAAAGATCGCCTTGTCTTATCTCAATAGTTCCTTTAATCTTGGATTTATTTTTTTCCAAATTTTCTTTAACAAGATCAGTAGCAAAAGGATTGATATCAGAGCAGACGACATCAGCACCTTTACTAGCGCAGTATAGGCTTATTATTCCACAACCAGTTCCAATTTCAAAGATTCTATTGTTGCTATTAACGTCTAAAACATCTAGAATTAAATAAGTATCTTCTGCAGGGTCGTAAACCTCAGGATGTGTATCAATTTCAAGACCGTTATAATGAAACATTAATTATCTAATAAAATAAAGAATTAAAAAGGTTTATAAAGAAAAAATTGCTCACTCAAAACATGCAAGAAAGAACCAAAGCACAAATAACAATAGGCTTTCTAGCTTTTTTTTCATCTATGTGGATACTAATAGAACAAGCAAAAAATTATTCCAACCCACTTTATATAGTTGGAATTGTATTGATTTTGCTTGTTGTAATGCTTGTTTTGTCATATGTCATTATTGCAATATTGGATTGGATTGGAGTATTTGATCTGAAGACAAATTCAGTTTTAACATTAATTGTTTTAGCCACATTCATGATAAATTTAACAGTTTATCTAATACAAAGTTAAACATTATTTCTTACTTATCTTATTTAATAAATTTCTAAAATTCTCTTGACTTTCTTTTAAAACATTTTCTGCAATTTTACGGTCAGTAATATTTTTTAATATCATTGTTACGCCCTGTCTCCCGTCTTCAAAGGTGGTTGGAACGATATTAATTACAAAAAAATAAAAATCATTTCCTTTTCTAAAATCAATCTCCTGTCTGAAATTTTTTCCCTCAAGAGCCTCATTTATTCCCACCAATACTTCACTACCATCATCAAACAGTTTCCGAATAATCTCATGAACTGATTCTCCAAGTATATTTCCCCGATCCGCATTTAAAAAACTTAGAAAAGATTCGTTAATCATGGTAATCTTCATATTTGCATCAAAGGTAAGAACGTAGTCTGAAGTATAATTCAACATATCTGATATAGGGACTCTTTTTGCTGGAAAGTATACTTTTGCAGGACCAAATGTAATCATCTCCACAAGACCAGAAATGCGCATTATGTCCAGATATTTTGCTACAGAATTCCTATTAATCTTAATTTTTCTGGATATGTCGGTAACTGTCATCCCTTTTGGATTCTCTTTTAAAATATGTTGAATTAATGTAATTTCCTGCTGATAAGAATCCATCCATTGTGAATCTTTTAATTACTATTTATGCATTTCTTTTTTGATTTGCATAAATGCCATGCAAAGAGCGGAATATTTATATACTAAATAAATAATACCTGCATTGCAATGCGTTATTGCATTGCGTTGGTTGGGGAAGATAGTGACACGAAAAGAAGTGCCGAAAAAAAATTTCCATGCATCCCATTCCAAAATTTTTCCCATAATATCGGCACGAAAATTGAGAGTTATTTTCTTTCCAACTTTCCTCCCCACATCTTTCCTCCTACATCCTTTTGAGGTGCCTCCTCTTTGCGCATTCCCATCTCTCATCCCATAAAACAGAGGTGCCTCCTCTTTTTAACATATGATTGTTTTTAATATAGCAACATTTATAATATTTGATAACATCTGGATTAACAGGGGTAAATTATGATAAAGACGTCTGTTGTAGGCATTTGTTTGATGTTCGTTCTAAGTGCAACATTATCATCGGGTTTAGTTTTAAACGGAGAAATAAAAGAGAATAAAACAGAAATAGAAGCCTGTACCATTCCTTCAAAAATCAAGCAAATAATTAACAAAATAAATGAAACGCTTCTAGAAAACTATCTACAGACTTTGGTTGATCTTGGTCCAAGGATGACTGGAACCCATGGAGCTGAAATTGCAGCAGAATATCTTACAAAAGAATTAGAAAAGATGGGATATGATGTTGAATACCAATATTTTGAAGAGTGCGGCAATATTTGGAATCCTAAATTATTTAAAGGTAAAAATATAATTGTTACTTTAAATGGGACAAACGATCCTGAAGAAGATATATTGATTTTCAATGCACACTATGACACCACTAAAGATTCTGTAGGTGGAGTAGATGATGGGACTGGAGTTGCTGGAGTTCTAGGTGCTGCTTATGCAATGAGCCAGTTTACATTCAATAGAACCATTAAATTTGTACTTTTTTCAGGTGAAGAGATTGGTCTCGTGGGATCAAATGTTTATTCAAAGAGAGCTTATGAGCAAAATCAAGACATATTTTTAGAAATCAATGCTGACATGATCGGAGTTTCAAATACAACAGAAGATGGAAAAACAGCAAGACTTTCAGGTGTAGAAGACGCGGAATGGATTATGGAAAAAATTGAAAATATAAGCACCGATTATAATCTTGATTTAGGTTTTGAAAATTTCCCTAGATGGGACATGGATCCCTATTATTATCGAGGATATAGTGATTACTTTGGTTTTATTACACATGGTTATAACTCGATTGCATTCTGGGAATCTGGCAGTTATGAATATGCAAACACCCCTCTTGATTTTATCGACTATGTAAACTACAGCTATCTTTCAAGAATGACAAAACTAATAACAGCTACATTGGCATATTTGGCAGATGCAGAACTTGAATATCCACAAATAAAAATCACTTCCCCAAAAAAGGGAAAAGTGTATTATGAAGACAGGATAATAAAAGATTTGAAAGGTACAAAATCAATTGTTTTTGATGACGTTTTGATATATTTTGACGTAGAAGAAGGAAATGCGCCAATTGATAGAATCGAACTTTATTATAATGGGAAATTGTTAGAGACCATTAAGGAAAAACCATATGCATATCGTCTAAACAAGCTATCGTTTAGAAAACATTTAATTGAGGCTTATGTTTATGATACCGAAGGTAGAACTGACAGTGATTTTGTTTACATCCATTATTACAATTTCCTAAAAAATAGATAGATACATCAACAGTATTATAAAAAGAAATTTAATTACCTGTTTTTCAAGGGGGAGAATTATGAAACTTGCATTAATTTCGATGAAACCTAGTATCGGAGATAAAAAAGCAAATTTAAAAAAAATGCAAAGCTACATTGAAAAAAATAAGGCAGACATGTATGTTTTTCCTGAGCTTGCGTTAACTGGATACCCTATAAAAGATGAGATTAGAGACCTAATAGAACCGATAGATGGTCCTTCAATAAACTATATGAAAAATATAGCAAAGAAAAACAAATGTTACATTGTTTTTGGTATGCCTTTAAAGGACCCGGATGTTGAAGGTCTAAATCATAATTCAGCAGTTTTAATTCATCCTAATGGCAAGGTAGATTCCTATGACAAATGGTTTTTACCAACATTTGGCCCTTTTGAAGAAAAAATATTTTGGGACGAAGGCGAAAAACTTAAGCTATGCAATACTAAATTTGGCAAAATTGGTCTAATTATCTGTTATGACATTTTCTTCCCAGAGCTTTGCAAAGCGTACTCCCTACTTGGCGCAGACATGATTATATGCATATCTGCAGCACCGTCTGTCAACAGAAAATATTTTGAAACAATCATTCCTGCTAGAGCTATTGAAAATACAATCTTCTTCATTTACAATAATCTTGCAGGAACTCAGGAAGATCTTGTATTTTTTGGTGGCTCACAGGTCTATGGCCCGCTATCAAACCAGATTGTTAAAGCACCTTATCTTAAAGAAAGCATCGTGACTTGCGATTTGGATTTAAGCTTGATTAAATTAGCTCGTGCCAATCGTCCAGTTATAAGAGATATCAGGCCACAAATCTATGATGATCTTTATCACATTTCTCGATTCCATAAGAGGTCTACTAAAAAATAGGTAAAATATGAAATTTTACAAAAGTTATTTACATAAAAAACATATTCGGGAACGTCTATCCAATCTTTTTGGTTGCGGGGAGCATCATTAGATGAAGAAGTTAGATGAAAAAGAAAGTAGAGAATTAGAGTTGACAGCAGTTAGAGTAAGAAAGCATATTATTGATATGCTTTATAGAGCGAAGTCTGGACATCCGGGTGGCTCGCTGTCTGCTGTCGAGGCACTTGTAGCATTGTATTTTCATTATATGTATCACAATCCAAAAAAACCTTTAGACCCTGATCGAGATCGATTTATCTTAAGCAAAGGACATGCTGCCCCAGCATTATATGCTGTTTTAGCAGAATCAGGATATTTTGATGTTAAGGAATTAAAAAAATTAAGACAAATTAATAGCATGTTGCAGGGGCACCCTGTTTGCAAATCCATCCCTGGCGTTGAAGCCTCTACAGGATCTCTAGGGCATGGACTTTCTTTTGGAATTGGCGTAGCTCTTGCAGGAAAGCTTGACAAGAAAGATTATCGTGTTTATGTAATGCTTGGTGACGGTGAAACAAATGAAGGGCAGGTTTGGGAAGCAGCAGCTGTTGCCTCTCACTATAAACTAGATAACCTAATTGCATTATTGGACAGAAACTACCTTCAAATCGATGGAAACACGGAGAATGTATTGCGTCTTGAGCCAGTTAAAGATCGGTGGAGTGCTTTTGGCTGGCATGTAATAGAAACAAAGGGTCATGAGTTCTCCGAGATTATCGGGGCATTAAACAAAGCAACTGATGTTCAAAATCGCCCTACACTAATTATTCTTAATACCATCAAAGGGAAAGGGGTTTCATTTATGGAAAATAACGTTGATTTCCATGGCGTACCTCCAAATGAGATGGAGCGTGATCTTGCTATAGAAGATCTTACCAAGGTTGAGAAAAAACTGGAGGCGCAATTATGAGCGATAAACTAATGGTAAATCCACGTAATGCCTATGGTGAAGCACTAGTAGAGCTTGGTAAAAAAAACAAAAATCTTGTAGTATTAGATGCTGATCTATCAAAATCTACAAAGACTATTATGTTTGCAAAAAAATATCCTGAAAGATTTTTTGAAATGGGAATTGCTGAAGCAAATATGATTTCTGTTGCTGCAGGTTTTGCAAGCTGTGGAAAAATTCCTTTTGTAAGCACATTTGCTGTTTTTGCTACAGGCAGGGTTTACGATCAAATTCGTATGGATATTGCTTATTCTGATGCCAATGTAAAAATTTTTGCAACTCATGGTGGGATAAGTGTCGGAAAAGATGGTGCAAGCCATCAGATGGTTGAAGACATTGCGCTTATGCGAGTAATGCCCAATATGACTGTAATCGCTCCAAGTGATGCGACACAGACTGGTAGAATAGTACATTTGATGGCAGAGCAAAAAGGTCCAATGTATACGCGTATTGGACGCGCCAATGCACCAGTGATTTACAGTAAAAAAGATGTTGAAAATCTAAAACTAGGAAAGGGAATTGTAGTTGAAGATGGATCAGATATTACCTTCATCTGTACAGGAACAATGGTGGAGCCGGCACTAGAAGCACATAAAATCTTGTCTAAAGAGGGGATTAAAGCCAGAGTAATTGACATGCACACTATCAAACCATTGGATACAAAACTAGTTTTAAAGTGTGCTAAAGAAACCAATGGAATAATTACCGCTGAAGAACATTCCATAATAGGAGGATTGGGTGCTGCAGTCGCCGAAACACTTATGGATAGTGGCGTTCAAACAAAGTTTTTGAGGATGGGAGTAAAAGATATTTTTTGTGAAAGCGGTGACCCCGCAGATCTATGGGAAAAATATGAGTTGAATACAAAACATATGGTTAAAAAGGCTAAAAACATCTTAAAAAAATTAGCGTGAAACTATTATTGTAAGCACATCCCCATCTTTTAAAACATGATCAAGGCCCACTTTCTGAACATCATGTTTGGCAGAAGGGCCTGAAACATTTGCATATCTAAATTTATCTTTAAAAGTCCTGTGCAACTTCTTACAAGCATCTTCCACAGTGCTACCGTCTTTTAGAATGAGAGGTTCATTCATATCTGCTTTTTTTCCAACTGGTTTCATGTAAATTCTTATAAATTTTAATTCTGAAAATATCTTTTCTTTTAGTAAGTCAACACCTTGATTATTCAAAGCAGAGATGCTTATTGCACCCCAGCCGCTATTTTCAATATATTGAATTCTACTTCTTAGTTCTTGTTTTGAGATTAAATCAATTTTATTAACTATTACAAAAGCTGGAACATAGACCCTGTTTTCTAAAAAGCAATCAATTAATTGATCTTCTGTAATATTCTCTCTTATTATTATATCTGCATTCACAACATATTCTGAGGCGATGGCTTTAATAATATCGTGATCTAAATGTGTAAGCTTTACAGTAGATGTTATAAAAATACCGCCAGTGCCTGTCCTTTTAATAACGACATCTGGCTTTTTTTGATTTAACCTTAATCCTGCTTTGTAAAGCTCTGCAGCCATTAAATCAATATGCTCTTGATGTTGGGCATCGACCATAAACAAGATAAGATCTACATTACGAACAGCAGAAAGGATCTCATGTCCGCGACCTTTTCCCTCAGCCGCACCACTTATAAGTCCGGGCAAATCCAATATTTGGATTTTTGCACCTTTGTATTCCATCATTCCTGGAATGGCATCTAGTGTTGTAAAATCATACGATCCAACCCTGCTTTTAGCATCTGTAAGTTTATTTAAAAGAGTGCTTTTTCCAATGCTAGGAAAACCTATCAAGCCTACAGTAGCATCGCCTGATTTTTTTACAGAAAAGCCTTTGCCTTTAGCTCCGGCACTCTTTCTTTTCTCAACTTCTTGTCTTAAGCGAGCGAGTTTAGCCTTAAGTTTACCTATATGGTGCTCAGTAGCCTTGTTTTTCTGAGTATTGAAGATTTCGTCTTCTATATCTTTTATCTGCTTTTCAATGTCTAAAGTATCCATATTAGCAAAGACCGAATAAAAAAGGGTTTAATAAAAACTATCAAAAACCCATTTAAAACCATTTTTCCAACAGAATGCTAAATGGAGACATGGTTTTGGAATTTTGAAGGGATTTCTCGATATGGGGCTTTATGTTTCTATAACTTATTTTTTTATTTGAGGGTTAAAAAATGGATGGAAATATGAACCCAGGAAACGGAGCTGCAGGGTGGTGTAAAAGATGAGATGTTTAGTTAAAAAAGTAATATTTATTATTAGTTTTTTATCACTTATGTCTATACTATTTCCAATAAGTTCAGCAAGAGTTGTAAAAAATAATAATTGTTTGACAATTAATCCAGATGCAAACTCAACTGCTCCAATTTCAAATTATAAAGCATGGAGAGTGGCAATAAATACCAGAGATAGAGAAGCTTTGGGCTATTATTTTGCAAAATATGCAAATGATGAAAAAGAATTATTTGTCAATAATACACATACTAAGATTTTAAATTTATTTAAAAATTGTAATGACCTTGAAGATTTTTTCAATGTGGGACAAAAATACTTTAAAGATGCCGAGAGAAAAAATCCAAATGCCTTGCCCCAATCAGAACTAAGACTTTCAAAAATAGTAGACGCAGTATCTGAAGGAAAAGAACTTTGGTGCCATCAACAGGCAATATTAATTGCAGCAGGTATAAAAGTTAGATTTTCTGAGTATAATTCAGTAGCAAATAAATTTGTTTTAAAAGAAGGTTACAATGATTTTGATATTAAGTTTATTAGAAGTTACGATGATAGTGGAATTTTAACAATTCCATGGAGAACCCATGTACAACTTATCATTGGAAGATGGAACGGAACAGATTGCGATATAGAAATTGATACGTGGGACGAGTATTGTGGTAAAGGGTATGAGGATTCAGTAACAAACTCGATATTAGGTCTGGAAGATTCTACTACTGTAAGTTTAAACAACACGGATTCAAACAAATTCTCTGCTTTAAAGGAAGAAGGAATTACTAGCTTAACTCATACAATTATAACTCTAATGAACTCAATTTTAAATAACATAGTTACAATTAAAAATGGTTAAAGAGCCTATAACTTTATTTTGTAATTATTGTACCAGTTTTTTCTTTAAACGCTTCCCATCCTTTGTCAACATGTGATATGATTACTTTCCTTCCACCAAAATTTAAAAATCTCTCAGCAGCAAGTATCTTTGGACCCATGCTTCCTTCTGGAAAATGACCTTGATCATAATATTCTTTAATCTCATTCAAAGTAACATTTTTCAGAGATTTTTGAGTAGGTTTTCCATAGTTTAGATAAACATTTTCAACATTTGTTAAAATTAAAAGTAAATCGGCATTTATGGCTTCAGCAACCCTTTCTGAGGCAAGATCCTTATCAATCACGGCCTCTAAGCCATCAAGCCCCCATCCCTCCTTTTCTATGACAGGCATTCCTCCTCCACCACTAGCAATTACTATCACACCTTCGTCCAACATTCTTTTGATTATCTTGCCTTCAACAATAGACTTTGGATCAGGTGAAGGGACAACGATTCTCCAACCATCTGGTTGTTTTCTAACCTTGTATCCTTCCTTCTTTAATTCTTCCACCTCTTCATCTGGATAGTAAGGGCCAATCGGCTTTGTTGGATTTTCAAAAGAAGGATCATTTTCATCAACAAGCACTTGAGTGACTAAAGTTACAACGCATTTATCTATATCTGCTTTTTTCAAAGCATTGCTAAGGCACTGCTGTAGCATATATCCTATCAATCCTTCACTCTCTGCCACACAAATTCCAAGTGGCATAGGGGGGGTAATATCGCGGGCAAGCTCATTTTGAAGAAGTATAGCACCTACCTGTGGACCGTTGCCATGGGTTATAACCACATCCCAACCCTCTTGTATAATTCTAACAATATGCTTCATTATCTCTCTTGTGTTTGCGAACTGCTCGTAAATTGTTCCGTCCTGACCTTTCTTAATCAGTGCATTACCTCCTAGTGCTACTACTGCCTTTTTTCGCATAAACAATACCTGTGAAACAAAATTAGTATAAAAATTATATACCTTAATATTGATTGTAAGCCAATAATTATGTATTTAGAAGAAAAAAGAATAGAGCTAGTCAAAAGGCTTCGTATGCAAGGACGTATCAAAACCTTTGAAGTTGAGAAAGCTTTTTTAGAAGTGCCAAGAGAACTATTTATTCCTGAAAATCTAAAAAATTATTCTTATGTTGATACCCCATTGGAGATAGGAAATGGGCAAACAATTTCTGCACCACACATGGTGGCAATAATGTGTGAAGGACTGAATCTTAAAAAAGGGCAAAAAATACTGGAAATAGGTACAGGCTCTGGATATCACGCAGCAATTGTCTCAAAAATCATTGGAAAAAATGGACATGTATATACAATTGAAAGATTTGAAAGTCTTGCCAAAAATGCTAAAGAGAATCTGAAGAAAGCAAATATTAAAAATGTAACAGTCAAAATTGGTGATGGATCATTAGGGTTGCAAAAATATGCACCATATGATAGGATTTATGTCACATGCGCAGCACCAGACACCCCTCCACCATTAATAGAACAGTTAAAGGATGGAGGGAAACTAATGGTGCCAGTTGGCGAAACCATATGCGATCTTAAACTTTTAGAAAAAAAAGATAAAAAGATTGAAATAAAGAGTTTGGGTGGATGTGCTTTTGTTCCCTTGGTTGGAAAATATGGATATTAAAGTTTGTAACCAATATCTCTCAGGAATTTTTTCCTCCAAGCAATGTCTTCTTTATTCTCAATTCCTTTTGGAATGAATCCATCTATTACTCCCAATATACCACGACCAATTCCACTTCCCTGCTTTGCCTCTGCAATAACTACTTTTGTTGGGTTTGCTGTTGCACAAAATATATTACATACTTCAGGGAGATTTTTTATTGAATTTAAAACATTTAATGGAAAACAATCTTTCATAAAAACAATAAAGCTGTGTCCTGCACTAAGGTTTAAAGCATTTTTTTCTGCTAACTTCTTTAACTCGGAATCATTTCCCTCACTTCTTATTTTACAAGCTCCACTTGCTTCGCAAAATGCTACTCCAAACTTAGCACTAGGAACAGAGTTTACCATTGCCTCATAGATATCCTCAACCGATTTAATAAAATGAGTTTGACCCAATATAAAATTCATATCATCTGGTTTGTCAATTTCCACCAGTTCTAATTTTATTTCCCCCATAACAACATACCTCAGTTTAACGAATATTAGATACGTTATATAAAATTATAGTGTAAAACAGTTTATCCAGAGGTTGGCTTATAATTTTTAAATAAACTAAAAATTGCATAGATTCCAAAAATAAGAGATACAGGGATTATTAGAAATTCAATGGAGGCTTCACCAAAATTATTAATGTTTATTGTAACAGCACCGCTGTCGGAGAAATAGGCGGACAAGAACGTTATATACAATACAACACTGTTTGATATTAAGCTACCAACACCGATTGCAACGATTAAAGCCTGTTTTTGGTTAATGCTCTACTCACCAATACTATTTCTGAAATTTTTGTTTTATAAGGCTTGTTTGACAAGTATTATCAAAAATATTTTAAAAAAATAAAAAAAGGATAGAAAGCTTTAGTTTATTTTTTGTTTTTTGGTGGTTTATTTTCCATGTAGAGGAATCCTGTTTTGAATAGTAATCCTATTATCACCCAGATTACTATTACTGTTACCAGTATTACCATTACCCATGGTATTTCATTTGCTGGGGGTTTCGCTGTTGGTTTTCCTGATGTCTGCGTATTTATTATATAGTTTGCTGTATCCTGCCTCATGTTGCCCTCATTATCTTCAACTACTATACTAAGGGCGTATTCTTTGTTTTCAAGGTTTTCTGCGGGCGTGTATGCAAATGTTTTATTATCTTTTGTTGATAGGACGATTGTTCCTCCATTAAATGTTGAGGCTTGTATTATTACTGGTTCTTGGTAGACTACTGTTATTGTTGGTTTCAGTGTAGTTATTGTTGTTCCTGATTCTGGGTTAAATGTTGGTGGCAGTATTGTATAGTTATAGATGAAATTGTATTCTGTATCCGGATCATCCAATACGTAGATTTTACCATTTTTTCTCCATATATTATCTGAACTGATTGTTCTTCCATCAGATGTCTCTACTGTTAACTCATATTCTGGATAATCGTCAGTTGTATCAAGATATATCCATTGGTTTTGCGACTTATTAATAGACACTGTAATGGTTATCTCTTCATTTTCTACATCGATTGTAGTTTGAGTTTCAGCAACAGGCGCGTGGGTGATAAATGTTATATCATCTGTAGTTGGATCCCAGAAGAATTCAGGTATGTCGTCATCATCTGTTGAGATCAAAAATGTTGTAACAGAATTAACTGACACAGTATCTATTGATGTTAGTTGATTATTTGGGTCAGTAAATGTATCAACTGTTCCATCACCATTAGTATCATTTACGTAAAATGATAATTCCAAATCTATGTTATATTTGGAGCTTATAGACTCAAGTGTTGTTGACGAAGATGAAGTGTTAGCATCTGAGGTAGTTGTATCCTCTTCTTCAGACGCATCATCTTGAATGGTTATACCAGTACTACCACCTCCCGTAGTTCCACCAGAATCTCCACCACTGGATGAATCTGTTGTCTCATTAGCTGATGCATTTAAGACACTCCAAGTCCCATCTGTGCTATTAAAAGCCCAAGCTCTATAATAGTACTTTGTAGAAGAACTTAAACTCGAGCTGGTGGTAGAAGAACCTGTACCGTTATAAACATTGGTTCCGTCAGAAATATTTATTGGATAGCTACTAGTTTTTCTTTGTATTCTAGTATAATCTGAATAATTACCTTTGGTCCAAGAGAGACCGATACTTGATGAACTTGCCACCGTAGCTGTGAAACTTCTTGGTTCATCAGGCCGATATTGGGTTCTTGTTGTGAACTGATATGTTGTGTTATCCCAATATGTGCCATCTGTAAGATTAACACTCCACCAATAAGTTGTATTATATCCGCTAAAGTTACTATTCGTCTGTGAAATATTTGTATTATTGTTACTGATATTTGTATTGGTTCCAAATTCAATCCAATCGCCACTACTATTACTCAACCAAGTTGCAGTCATTGTATCAGCTGTATCATTATCCCTACAAACAACATATACTGTGGATAACGGGTCTATATTTGTTGAACCACTACTTGGAGACTCTCCTGTTTTATATGGAATGGCTTTTGTTTTTACGTTTGACGAAGAATTGTCTGGAGACCAATATTCATTTGTTTGGTTCCAACTCCACGCCTTATAATAGTAGGTTGTATCTTCCGTTAATAATGTGTCTGAAATAGCTGTACCAGTACCATTATAAACATTGGTTCCGTCAGAAATATTTATTGGATAGCTACTAGTTTTTCTTTGTATTCTAGTATAATCTGCTTTTGTACCTAATGACCAAGTTAAATATATCTCAGAAGTGCTGTTGGCAATTGCAGTAAAGCTACTTGGAGGATCTGGTTCTTCTCCAGTAACCTCAGGTCCAACTCCTGAAAAGTGAGGAATCTTAATCCAAATAGTACAATTTGATACATCTTTGTATCCAATGCCATTACTAAGAGTTGGATTATTTGGGTCGCAAAGAACTCCAGTACCGTTTAAATATGCCTCATATTGTGTACCTAGATAATCTCCATAGGAAGTGTTTAAAGTGGAATCATTTCTAATTATATCAATTGTATCGCCTGCAGTAGCATTCCAAATTACATTAAATTCATTGTCATAGAGTAATGGTATGTCAACTTTAACTGTCTTATTTACCAAAGTTTGGTTCAAAGGCATTCCGACAAGTACATAGTCATAAATCTCAGGACCTTGGCTACCAAATTGCCAAGCTGCAGCAAGACCTCCATCTGTCTTTTCTGACTCTGTAGAAAATGCAGCATCTGGTGGACCTGATGCAAGTAAGTCAACGTTGGCATAGTATACATAAATCCAACCTTCTGAAGTCTGTGACTTAATCATCAAACTAATGTCGCCCTTAAGAATCGCCTTAAATGGTGAAAAATCATCCTTTTGTATCTCTCCCGATGCATTGTCGTCATCTCCCTCATCAGCACAAAGGTCACAATATTCTGGTGGATTTGGTACGTTACAAGTTTCATTTGATTTCAACATCTGCATCATAAATGATGCATTCTTACCTAGCGGATCATAATTCCCAAAGGACCTCATTGTTATATTGCAGACGCCGTTTGAGCAAGTTATTGTACTTGTATTGGTTGAGCCGTTTAAAACACTGGCACTAACTGGTGTAGAGATAGGTGCATATTGTTGAGAATAAATTACCAATTTTTTAATCGATTCTCCTTCAACCAGAGAGATATTAAACAAACCACTTTGTCCATTAATCATCTGATTATAATCCTGTCCATTTAATTCTCTTTTAACTTCTACAAACGGATTTTCATTGCTCAATAACTCACCATTGCTAACAAGTCTAAATAGAACAGATGTTGTATTGACAATATCTGTTGAATTCCATCGATCAGAAACATTATTCGATGAGATTATTCTAGTTTGGCCTTGAATCATTGGTTGCATACTGAAATTAAGAACAGAGGCACTCAGATTTCCAAGTGAAGCAGAAACGTTAGCAGATCCCATGTAAAAGCCTGTTTCGTTTCTTACATATGCCCTTAAAAGCAAATACGAAGATGCAACAGTCGCTGGTAATGTTATATTGTACCATCCTGTCGAAAGATTGTAAACATCTTCATTGCCATCACCCGTTTCATTTCCAAGATTAAATGGTAGTGCCCAATCCTCAAATACCATATCTTGATCTTCCATAGTATATGCAACCACACGCATATCAAGTGGATCGGTAACATTATTGAAAAATCCAGTTAATGGTCTGTTTGTTGATGAAACGTTTATTGAAACATTTATTAGATAAGTTCCATTGTAGCCCATGTAACTGGTTTGCACACCATCTTGATCAAGACTACCGTTAGCAGCACAAGTTGTCGCAATATTGTTAAATCTAATGCTTATAGGAAAAGACTGATCCGCAAAAACACTGAATGAATAATTACGATTTTTTGGAACAGAAAATGTTCTTTCACCGCCCATTGTATTATATTCTTTTACCTGATAACCTAATTTCTGATCTTTGACCATAAGTGAAAAGTTTTTTGGCCCATATGTAATTTCCATTTGATGAGAAGTGTCGTTCCAATTGTATATCGGCCCAGTTACATTTACTCTAAATGTTAATGCGGGCTTTAGGTATATCTCAGGATCTTGCAACATACTGATATACTCAGTTATTGGAACATATGGTAGAGTTGCTGAAATATTAACTGCAAGAGTTGGATAAGTTCCACTATTCTCCTGAGCGCTTAATTGATAGAATAAACCTCCATCACCACCTCCTGGGCCCATGGGTCCACTGAGGTTAAGCGTAGAAACATCTTCTGTGGTTGGAATGTTTGTAATATTATAAACGCCGGTACTATTCGTATATCCTGAAAATGATCCTAGACTTGTACATCCATCCATACCAAAGCTTTGTACAGTGATATTAGCTAATGCCCCAACTATAGGTTGGTTGTTTGAGTCTTTTATAGTTCCATACGAATAGAAAGTTGTTGTTGTAAATACAGTTTTACTAATTGTTTGTGATGTATTGTCATCTCCATAAACGATTGTAATATTAAATTGATATGAACCCAATGGCGCATTTGATGAAGCGTTAAATGAAAAGTAGCTATCTTGTGAAAAGAAGAATCCATCCTGATTATTTTTTTCCCAAACAATCAAATCATCCGTATTATATACGGTGATGTTGGAAGTATCGCCAAGATTTGTCCAATTATTTTCTTGGCATGTATAACCTGTTGGTAGGTCAACAGTTACATTAGTTAAACGTGATTCAGGACTGCCATATAGTATAAGATGGATAGTGAAATTTTGCTCAGTGTTGTTCATAATATATGCTGGTGAAACACTAGATTGCCACTCATCTAGATAAATTGAGTCATCGCCTCCTGGACCTGGGCCACCACCAGAACCTAATGTTATATTTTCCCATCTAGTTTGATTTTCTGAAATGGTAACATTATTTATTGTATGCGATTCGCAACCCTCCTTAAATGCCTCAATATCATAGGTTCCAACTGTTACATTATCATCAAAAATATATACACCAGTATCATTTGATATAACAATCTGTGGCATCTGTTGTTCATCAGTCCTATTTAACATAACTGAAGCTCCAGGCAACGGATCATCTAGATAATCTTTCACAATGCCTCTAATTGTACCAGTTCCATTTCCATCTTGTGGGGGGCCGCCACCTGATCCATTTTCTGTAGTGAACCACCAAGATGGGCCAGTTGTGCCTGCCCCATTATCATCCCATGCAATTATATACCAATAATAGGTGGTATTATACTCAAGAGTTCCAGGATTGTAGCTCGTATTTGATGTATTTTCCAATACTTGGCCGGGAGGTGTAGAATTTGCAAAATAAACATTATAAGTTAAAGGATCGCCATCAGGATCAGTACAATTCCAACTAATATTTGTTGAAATAAGAGAGTTACTACTTCCGTTAGAAGGAATCTCCATAGTGGGCGAATCAGGTGCATTGTTGCCCCCTCCAACATCACCCAATATTGTAAGAGTAATGTACCCTATTTCTATATCCCCATCTAATTCACTACTAGGATCTTCAGAAACATTTATTGTATCTCCATTTGATACTTGCAATATTGAATCAGACCCAGGTCCTGAAGCATTTTGAGTTGAGTTGACATGACTTACATTAAAAAATCCCCAGTACTCTCCATCTCCAGCTGTATTATTTTCAAAAGGGGGATTTGTATCATTGTCAGATACAGGAACTACAACCCACTCGCCTGTGTTTTCGTTTAATGCTTTAAGACAATAATATTGACCTACAGGGTCCCCAGTTATGTTGTCAACTGTAATATTTACGAAAATTTGACTTTCATTAGAAAAATCTATTGTTTGATTCAAATATCCTATATATTCATAGGTTTGTATAACATCATTTCCACCTTCTGCAGACGCAGTGTATGAAAAAATATTTAAAGATCCAATAATCAATATTACTAAGATATAACTGCTTACTATTTTTTTAAAAATATATTTTAATTTATGATTATTTTTGTACATCCCAATCACTTCCCATCCAGATATATTAATATAAAAAGAATCTATTACATCATTTTTATACATTTTATTTATGTAATTATGCATATGCATAACTATCTGTATAACTATCTGAACGAGCAAATTATTTTATAAATAAAAAATTATTTTGTATACTTTTTGCTCCAACGAACTTTTCGAGGTACGCGCTTTAGATTAAGCATGTTTTTTTGGCATTTGCTTTTACAGAAATAAAGTACGGTACCATCTTTC
Organism: uncultured Thermoplasmatales archaeon; assembly: GCA_964391625.1. Classification (GTDB taxonomy): domain Archaea; phylum Thermoplasmatota; class E2; order DHVEG-1; family DHVEG-1; genus CAYMMP01. Next base: position 18,852 of record CAYMMP010000002.1, read on the forward strand.
TTGCAGAATAGTTTACCAGTTCCGGGTTCAATTTCGTTTCCACAAAATGAACATTTCCTTCTCTCGACCATAAAATCAATACCTCTATCTTGGTCCGCCAAGTCTTTTAGCTTCTCTCTGGGTTTCGCTTAGCATAAGTATATCACCAAGTCTTACTGGACCTATAACATTACGTGTGATAATTTTACCTTTATCCATGCCATCCAGTACCCTGACCTTTACCTGTAAAGCTTCACCGGCCATACCAGTACGGTCAATAATTTCGACAACTTCACAGGGTGTTCCTTCGATTTCTACCATGTTCTTATCCCTGTTTCTTTAAACCTTCTAATTTTTTTACTAGGCTTTCAATTCCTGCTTTATCTTTGCCAAGATTTAAGATTGCCACAGAAGCAGTGCTTACCTTCAAGCCTGCTGATTTCCCCAGTTCATCTTTACTTGGAACATAAGCATAAGGAATATTTTTTTCTTCGCAAAGAATTGGCATATGAGCTAAAATTTCCTCTGGCGTGACGTCTTCAGCCATAACAACAAGCTTTGCTTGTCCACGCTCAACTTGCTTGGTGGCCTCATTTGCCCCCTTGCTTATTTTTCCATTATCTCTAGCTTTTTCTACAAGATCATAGGCTAAATCTTGTACATCTTTTGGTGTTTGAAATCTTACATACATTGCCATTGTTTAGCCTCCTTTTTGAAGCTTTCATAGATTCATCCTTGTTATAGGATGTAAAATGGGGAATGTGGGGCTCATATAAATATTTTATTGGAGTGGCAACGGTATCTTTTCAACCTCTAGAGCATCTGCTGTTGGGTATTCCTCAACCATAAATGATTGGATGTTTTGTTTCTCGAGGTTTGAACATATCTTTTCTAATAAAAAAAGTGGCAGTTCAATTCGATTTTTTTCTTTGTTCAAATATATGTATTTTTCATTAACATCAAATTCTTCCAAGAGTATTTTTTGAATTTCTTTTAACGATTTATCATAAGAGGTTATCATCCCTTTTAAAATAGTACCCTCTTTGGTTATTATTTCATATTCCTTTGCAATACTTTTTGCTCGTCGTTTAATTCTATTTCTTAATTGAATTCCATCCTTAAAAGAAGAAGAGCAGTAGTGCACTCCAATTTCTAGATCTTTAGTTAATTCAATTACTTTAATTGCCGCTTCTTGACTACCTTTTACAGCAGCTGAAATATCATCTTTAACAGTAAAACCTCTTTTTTTAAGCTCTTTGGCATTTGTCTCAGAAAATTCTAATTCGTTTAAATTAATCCATTTGAGGTTTTGTCCATCTGCCCAATGTATCAAAGAAAAAATATCTTTTTCCATCCCTGGGATTACTGGTATTTCTATTGCTACATCAATATCAGTTTCTAGAGCGCTCTTCATTACGTCTCTTATAGGGATTTCATCCATATTTTTCCAATCATTTGGTGGTGGATGGAATCTAATCTCATCAAGACCTGCAGAGACTAAATCATCTACGTGCTCAATGTTCTTCAAACCGGAAGTATAGAGATGAATATGAAACTTGGAGCCAAAATGACTCTTTAAAAGCGCAATATATTTCTTGGTCCTTTTCCAAACAACTAAAGGATCTCCTCCGGTTATTCCTGCCCCTGTTGCTTTTATGAGTTCAGCCTCTTTAATTAACTTGTCTGTATCTTTCTCATTTTTAAGTTCCCACTCATCAACAAAAATCTTGTCATTTCCTATTTTTCTCTCGCTTAGCGGACAATAATAGCATTTAGATGGACACAAGCCAGTTATCAAAACAACCATCTTTGAGCCTTGTGCACACATCTTACAAGCAGGTGACAAGGGGGCAGTATAACTACTATCATTAAGCCATTGAACGACTTCTTTCATATCATTATTCCAAACCTTTTTGAGTTATTGTAAAAAATGCCTTTCTCCCTTCAGGGATTGAACGATGTTTGATCATTGTTGCTTGTCTTTTTCCGATACCTGTTTTATCCAATCGAATAATTGTTTTAGCCATATGCTCTATCCCTCTACCAGCAAAAGGTTTGATTTCCCCATTTTCTGCTGTATACACCTGGCCAGAGATTATTACAGGCACTTCCAGTTTTCTTGCCATTAGCTGTAAATCTGTTATTTGTCTATTTAGCAATCTATTCGCAGTTTTTTCATCCTCTTCCAGCTCAATCCTATGAAACATGTTAAACGTGTCAAGAACAATCAATCCTAAATTATTGAGTTTGCTTATGCCTTTTATGAGCTTCTCCTGATCTTCCAAAGATGTTGGATTGAGAAATGTTATTTTTGAAAGAATCTTCTTGAAATCGTAATCATGACATATTTGTTTTAAACGCTCAATTGAAACGCCTTCACTATCAATAAATGCGACCTTTTTTCCAAGATTTGCACATTCGCGACTAGCCTGTAAACAAAAGTTTGTTTTCCCAGTCCCAGCTTCACCAAAAACTTCTGTAATTGATTGAAATTCAACTCCCCCATCCAGCAACTGATCCAATGACTGGCATTTTAACCTTAGACGTTTCATTTGTAAAAGTATGGAGCGAGATGCCGCATAAATATTTTATGAATTAACGCCACTCGCGCTCAAAAGCATCGTAATCTATTCTTGCCCAGTCATCAATATCAGGGCTTCTTCTCGAACCATCAGAGTAGTCAACAAGAGTATATACCCAGCCATAGTTCATACAACTTTTGTAAGGTCTATTTATCCAGTATCCTGGCTGCCATGGATATTGGCTTTGCTTGTTATGCCCAGGGATAGGATTAAATGCAAAAGTATGACCAAGTTCATGCATATAACCACTGGCATAGATTATGTTTCGATCCAACCAATCATATCTTGTTAAATCTTCCATTCCTAAGCTTGCTAATTGAAAAGCATTGGAGCGATACATCCAACCTGGAGGGCCATCTACATTATACGTGACTATGCCATAATGGAAAACGCCTCTTCGCCAGTTATTCTCATCTCCATGTAAGAAATAATCTTCATAGATTTGATCTAGTTCTCCTCTAGTTGATAAATCATCAAATGGTACTCTGTCATGTCCCCCCATATCTCCATAATCAAGATGAAAAACAACATTTTGTCTATCAAATGCAGTATTAAGCAATTCTTCAGATGCTTCTGGGAAATAAACCTTCTCACCATTTGGTCCATCTTCCATCATATCTAATTCTACAAACACATCTTTTCTAAAGGGATCTGAAAACCATTGTGATGTTCTATACTCTTCATAATTGTTGATACTGTCTCCATCTGGATCTATCTCCTCATAGTAGTCATAGATAAATGGATTGTATCCCCACTTGTATTCCCATTCTACAGATGCACCATCACCATCTGGATCTCCTTCATCCTTCACTTTGGGATCTGTGTAATAATAGTACTGCTCAGTCCAATATGGAATAGTGTCACCATCAAAATCATTTTGATATATATTAAACCAAATCTCGCAGTCGTTATCAGTTTCATATATTGTACCATCATCAGTTCCGCAGAGTCTACCATATCCACTTGGATCTTTTAAACTATCATCGCCTGTCCAATGCCCTGTTTTTATGCTATATGTAAGTTCAACATCATAATCATCAGGATCTCCACTTATATCACATGGTATACTACTACTATCTTTTAAATCCCATAATTGAATTTTTATGTCTACAAATTCTTCATCATCTGGCACATTTAATGTTGCACGCCATGTGCCATAAACATATTTTGAATCAGGCCAAACATCACTTGTAAATTCTTCACCATTGATGAATACTTTTACATAGAAATTGGGATTCCCATCATCTACTGTGGCCAATCTAAACAATCTATTTAATAAGTTTTTAATCAAGGGGATCTTTATAACCGCCTTTGATGACTCGTAAGATTTTTCTAGAGTGTCTTCTAAAAAACGTATAGCTTGTATTTCTACTGTAACAGATACATCAACAAGCGGGTCGAGATCTTCATTTGTGCTCTTAATTACTGACGAACTTGCTATAGAGGACAATGGAAGCATTATTACTAAAATCATCAAAACAATTAGTTTTTTTCTCATAAAATTAATCCCCGTTAAGTATGCCATAATACATCCAATATAAATACTCTTTTGTTACAATCGCATAATTCTTTTTCTAAGGAGACATGATTTACAAAGTTCTTGAGAAGTCGGCTCACCACATAACTTACATTTATTTAATTCAGCAGGTGGGAATTTTTCTAACAAAATGTCTTTTATGGCATCATAGCTATTTAGAATGCTATGCCGTGTGCCAGGAGTTTTGTATTCTAAATCATCAACTAAGTCTCTAAACGTTCCTCTAAGAGCCCTGATTGAATAAGGGCATTCTCCATCATAAAAATCTATGTTTTGAAGTATTGCATATAATGTGTTTTCTTTTTCAGGTATGGTCCTCAACGGAAGCATTCTAGGGATCAATCCAGGCTGTACTCTAGAATGTGGCCCCAATCTTGCTAACTTTTTAAGATCACCGTTGGCAAAGTTCATTAGAATTGATTGCGCCATGTCATCAAGGTTGTGTCCGGTAGCTAACTTATCTATTTTTAATTCCTTTGCTTTGGTGTTTAAACATAGTCTTCTGAAAACACCACAGTAAGAGCACTCTCCCAGTTCATCATTCTTTGAGGCGATATCATCCATTGTTATTTCAACTACATCATTAAAAGACACAATGTGATGTTCCACATCAAGCCTATCACAAATTTTCTTTGCATATTTTATGCTTTTATCCCTGTAGTTTTTTATTCCCTCATCTACTGTGATTCCAATCAATTCAATATCTTTTCTTTTTGAAAAGATATTATTTAAAATATATAACGCAACAATACTATCTTTACCGCCTGATATCGCCACACCGATTTTAGTTTGAGTTTTAATCTTTCCTTGCTTCTTGATATCTTTTTTTACTCTTTTTTCAAAATATTCTATAAAATGGTCCTTGCAGAGATGTGTGCCATTGTAACGAATAAATGTTACTGCAGGTTTCTTGCATTTGCTACAAGTTTTTGACATTTCAGAAAAAGTGGAATAAGTTTTAGATAAAATAGTTATTGATTAGAGTTGATCTGCCCAAAGTTCGAATGCAATAATTGGATGTTCTAGTTCAAAATTGGTAATTGTTTTTGGATGTAGTTCTCCAAAATATCCAATTTCTTTATTATCTATTTGAATCTTTGCACATCTTCCTTTGATAAATCCTGAATGTTCTTTAGCTTTAATTTGATAGGTTTTCCCCAACTCTCTTAAAACCGCTTCTGCGTATGATTTGCATTCAGTAAAGTTAGCCTTTGCATCTATCTTTACAAAACCCAGATGATGTCTATTTTTGAATGCTTTATCAACAACTATTCCTAATTCAAATATCTGTTGAGGTAAAGAATGGTGCCTGTTTTCGTTCAATATCTTTAAAAGCGATGGTATTAATCCTACTCTTAAGCATGTGTAATCCTCAGCAATCGGGTTTTCTATCTGTACTCTATCACCTAGTTTTAATCCTATTTTATTAAATTCATCTCTTTCATTAGAAATTGTAAATGTTGTGACTTCATTAAATCCCAATCCAATCATTGTAGTTCTTAAAACATCGTATAATTTGGTTTTTGGAATCTCTTTTCCAAATGTCAAGGCACTTGGAAATTCTACATCAAATTTATCAAAACCATATCCAACTGCAACGTCTTCAACTAGATCAATTTCATGTAGAATATCTGCTCTCCACGCCGGTATTTCAACGTCTAGGGTGTCTTTTTTACTAGATGTAGCATTAAACCCCATTCTCTTTAAACATATTATTATTTGTTTTTCGTTCATTTTTGTGCCAAGTATTTTGTTTACATAAGACGTCTTGAGTTCTCTTTTTGTTGGTTTTAAATTTGGTGTTGTACATGTTTTGCTGCCATCTTTTACAGTAGTCGTATATATCTGTCCTCCCCTCTCCGCCAATGCTGTTACAATTATGTTTAATGCATAATTGATTGCCTTTTGGTCAGTTCCAGTAACATCTATAAAAAGATCTGTTGTAAATGGTGTAACCTCAGTTAATGTACCATTTATAATTGGAGGATATGAAAGAACATTATTGTTTTTATCAACAATTAATGGATGTTTATCAAATCCCTCTAAAACAAAGGCATAATCTACACCTTTTTCGTGTTTTTTTAGGATTTCTGCCATTGTCATTGATTCGACTTTGTTTAGTGGTACAAATTGAACGCTGTTTGGATCTACTGCCCTGTAAGTGAATGGCGGCTCCACTGGTTCAAAATTATGTACACCAATAGCTACTTTTTTCCTATTTCTTCCGATTCCAAGATGTAGTTTTTCTTGTAATTCCATTAATGATGAAATTAACTCATCAGTCATTGTAACATTTTTTACTAAAGCTGTCACAACATAAGGTCTAACTTTTTTTACAGACGGTTCTACATTTATCATTACATCTGATTTTTTGATATCGTACTTTTGTAATCCTGTTTTGAAATCAAAAAAAGTTCTAGAAGCTCTTGCAATCCCTTCAACACTTGTAAGATCTGGTCGATCTGGAAAAAATTCTATACTAATTTCATCATCTTCCACTTTGTCTAGGTCGGCTCCAATCATGGGTAGTTTTTCTACCAATTCATTTTTTGGAATCTTGTATCCAAGAATATTTATGAAATCGTTATAATCAAATGTTACAATCGGCATAATAAGGGTGAAATAGGTTTTTGGTATAAATATCTTATAACAACATTTTATCGTCAAAAAGATTATTAGAACATTTTTATTTTAGGGAGCTAGGGAAATGAGTAAATACAAACTAGTTCTATTCGATATGGACGGCACCTTGCTTCGAGACAGAGGCATATTTGTAATTGCAAAAAAGTTAGGATTTTATGATAAATTACTTGAAATGTTCAAATACAATGGAATAGATTTTTATCAAAAAAGTATCGAAATTGCTACACTTTCAAAGGGATTTAGCACAAAGGAATACCTTGAAATATTTAGACAAGTTCCATACAGTAAAAATGCAGAAAGAGTGATCAACGAGCTTAAAAATAAAAATATCAAAACAGCAATTGTTACAGACAGTTATCAGATACTGGCAGATGATTTAAAGGAGCGTTTAGGAATAGACTATGCATTTGCCAATAATCTTATAACAAATGACGGTATTATTACGGGCGAATTAGAACTTCACAACAAAGAATTAAAAAAGGACTTTTTCAGTGGACGAATCTATTCCATCTGTAAAAGCTGCGTTCTAGAGCAACTCTGCGATAAATTAAACATCTCAACAGACGAAACTATTGCTGTTGGCGATGGACGAGTAGATGTCGGGATGATCAAAAAAGCAGGACTTGGAATTGCTTACAGAGCTCCCACGGATGTTCAGAAACAAGCAGATGTTGCCACAGATAATCTAGATATAATACTTGAATATGTTTAGAGTAGTTAGGAGGAGGTAGTATGGATATAAAACAAGATGAAATAACAACACTTCATGATATGTGTATTAATAAAAAGAAATTGATAAATGCAGTTAGAGAAGCCACAGTTGAACGACCTGCTTCTGTAATAATGCCCATGCTCTATAAAGAGATAAAAGGCGATGCACTTTCAAATATTGTGAAAGGTTTAAACAAATGTGATTATCTCTCACAGGTTGTAATACCTTTAGCGGCTGATAACGAACAACAGTTTCTTGAAGTGAAAAGATTTTTTAGAAAATTGGAAACGCCAAATTATATTATGTGGTGCAATGGGCCTAAAATTGAAAAATTACTAAAAAGTCTAAAAAGTGGTGGACTTAATCTTTTAAAATATCGTGGTAAAGGAAGAGATGTATGGCTTGCAATGGGAATCGCTAGTATAAATTCATATGCAATAGCATTGCATGATGCAGATATAAAAATGTATGATGAACTGATACCAGCAAAACTTTTGTATCCGATTATAGAACCAGAACTTGATTTCAAATTCAATAAAGGGTATTATGCAAGAGTGGATATGAACAGAGGCGTTATCTACGGTCGTGTTTTTAGATTATTCCTAGATCCTCTTCTAAGAGCATTAGTAGATCTGATTGGAAAAGAAACAGATTTTGTTAGATTTTTAAGATCTTTTAGATATCCAATCTCAGGAGAATTTGCACTTACATCTGATCTTGCAAGAGATGTCGACTTACCAGGAGATTGGGGACTTGAAATAGGAATAATGGCTGAGATGTATAGAAACGTCGCTCGAAAAACTATCTGTCAAACAGATCTAGGTTTCTATGACCACAAACATCAACCAATAGGTTCAGAAGACAAAGGACTAACAAAAATGACAAGAGATATATTAAAAACATTGCTTAGGATTTTAATCGAAGAAGGAAGTTTTAAAGTCTCAAGAGAAACGTTAATCTCATTAAGAGTGTTGTATGTAAAAAACGCTAGGGACAGCATAAGAAAATACCATGCAGATGCACATTACAACAATTTACGATACGATAGGCATAAAGAAGAAAGCATGGTGGAAAGATTTAGCCAACAATTAATGAATGCAGGAATAAGTTACATGCGTAAACCAGTCGGAACGCGCATACCTGATTGGTTGAGAACGTTGTCAGCAAGAAGAAAAATTCGGGAACAGCTTTTAGATATCGTAATCGCAGATAATAAATAACATAAAAACATTCATGGTTTTTGAGGATGGAATGGGATGAATCAGGGTTGGAACAAAAATGCTAGCTTGGATCCTGAAGTAATTAAAAAAAGCAAAGAAATTAAGCCTATTGACATAATGGTTGGCGTTCTCTGCAAAAATGTTGAACCCACCGTTTTGAATGTTTTAAATGTCATAAACGAAGGATTGTATCGTTATTTTCCAGATTATAAAAAAGCAATTGTCATAAGCCGTGCTGAATCCACAGACAATACTGATGGAGCAATACGTCTTTTTCAACCCTACAACAGCATACATAAAATTGTAACAAAAGATATGATAAATGAAGGCAAAGGTGCTGGTGTGATGACTATCTTTGAAATTGCACATTATGCTGGTGCAAAGTGTGTTGTACTTATGGATGGGGATCTTCTAAGTGTTAAGCCAGGTTGGATTCAGACAATTGCCAGTCCAATCATTTATGGTCGTGCAGATCTAACAGTACCATATTACATCAGACACAAATATGATGGTGTGATAACAAACAACCTTGTTTATCCATTTACAAGAGCACTCTATGGGATAGATATCAGACAGCCAATAGCAGGGGAATATGCCATATCAAAAAATCTTTATGAACTCTTAAGACAACATCCTTTGTTTCCACCCGATTTTGGTGTGGATATATTTATTTTAACAGTTGCAGCAGCAGAAGGATTATATGTAAAAGAAGGATTGTTTTCACTTAAGATACATGAATCTACAACACGTTATCTGGAACCTGAAAAGTTTTTAATCCCAATGTTTAGAAAGGTAATAGGAAGTATGTTTGAACTTGCAAAATACTATGAAGATTATTGGAAGAGTAAACCTGTTTTATGGCACTCCAAATTTTATCGTGAATGCTTCAGTCAGAAACCTATCCCTGTGCTTATCGATATAGAAAAAATGAAAAAAACATTCAAAGATGAATTTCTTGCCTCGAAAAATACAATAAAACAGTTTTTACCAGAAAGCATTGTAAAGGAGCTTGAAAAAATTGTTAGCAATGGTTCTAGCTTTGATTCGGATTTCTGGGTAGAGGTTGTGTACAACTATGCCTCAGCATGGAAAAATCAGAAAACAGAGTCTGAAAAATATCTTCTTATCGACACTCTAAAGACTCTCTGGATAGGGAGATTCGTAGCTTATGCAAACGAAGTAGAAAAAATGGATATGAATGATGCAGAGAGGGTTATACAAAAACAGGCAGAGCTCTTTGAAGAGAAATTTGATTACCTTCGATCAATTTACTAGTCTATCTACGAAAATGTCAAAGATATCCAATAACCCATGTAGTGTGCAACTATTATCACGACAATGGCAATAGAAAGATGCTCAAGTACGACATTCCAAGTTTTTCCCTTTTGATCCTTACCTATATGGTAGCTAAGTATTCCCAATAGAAGCAAACCCCAACAAACACTTACAATAATTGCAGTTCTTAGTTGCAATAATAAAACAGGAATAACAAATGAAGAGGCCATAATAAACTTACAGAAAAATGTTGATAAAGTTGATTCCCAAATCTCTTTGGATGTATGTTTATTTTCAGACTCTTCGGATACATGAATGCCCAATGAGTCTGAAAAAGCATCAGCTATTGCTATCGTCAATATACCTCCAATAACAACAATTTTAGAATTGGTTCCAGAATTTAATCCAATCATCAAACCAAGCGTAGTAATAATTCCAGAGGTTAATCCAAAGTTTAATCCTACTTTAATGGAATGTCTCATAAATGCTATCAATTAATATCTGCTAATTAATTTTTGGGAATATTTTTTAAATTAAGAATCTTTTAAAAACAGAAAAAAGATGTCTGGAGGAACACTATGAAGATACTTGCAACAGCAGATATACACGGGTCACAGTTTAGGTTGAATATTCTGCTAAAAAATATTGAAAAGTATTCTCCAGATCTTGCAATAATCTGTGGCGATATAACTCAATTTGGTCCTGCAGAGTTAGCCAAGAACTTTTTAGATCAGATCCCAATAGAAACGCTTGCAGTTACAGGCAATATTGACACTAAAGAAGTTATAACGGGAATAGACAAAAGTAAAGCAACAAATATAGAAGCAAAAAGAGTTGTAAAGAAAGGGATTCCTTTTGTTGGGCTAAATGGAGTTGAAATTGAGCAAATCGAATTTATAGATGATAAAAAATTAATTGATGAAAAAACCATACTAGTGACACATGTGCCACCATACGGATTTCAAGATAGAGTTTTTATAGGCATGCATGGTGGCAATAAAGAATTAAGGGAGTTAGTAGACAAATACAAACCTCGACTTGTTTTATGCGGGCATATACATGAAGATCCAGGTTTTACTAAAAATAAAAATACCATTATTGTAAATTGTAGCATGGGTAAAAGAGGGGAAGGAGCATTAATAGATATCGGAAAAGAAATACATATCAAAATGCTAGATGAATAAATGAAGAGAAAAAGAAGATTATTTATTTAGGAATATGGTTTGAGTTGGGAATGCCATCTCAATTCCTTCTTTTTCAAAGGCTTCCTTGATCTTAAAATTAATCTCCTGTTGTGTATCCCTATAAGCCACATAATCTTGAGTTTTTACATAATAAACTATTTCAAAATTTAGACTGAAATCGCCAAATTCTGTAAAATGTACGCGATCAAGTTTATACACATGTTCAATTTTTTCAGGATCAATAATATCTTTAATTATGGCTGGTATCTTCTTCAATTTTTTAAGAGGCGTATCATATGTTACACCGAAACCAAATGTTATTCGTCTTCGTTTCATTTTTTTGAAATTTCTAATACTTGCAGTTGTCAATTCTTTATTTGAAAGTACTAGTTCTTCCCCCTGTAAAAGTTGCATTCTTGTCGATTTCATTCCAATTTTTGTAACTGTACCAGCATAGTCACCAACAATAATAAAATCTCCAATTTCAAATGGCTTGTCAAAGTAAATTGAAAAGGCACTAAAGAAGTCGCTAAGTAGGTTTTGTAGTGCAAAACCAATGACAATTGCTGTAGCAGCTCCACCTATTGCTAAGCCAGTTAGATCAATACCTGCTAGAGCCATAAATACAAAAAACGCAATTAAATAAATAATAGCGTTAAAAATTCCTCTAAACACATATAAAATGTGTCGACTTACTTTCTTTTTACGTTCTTGTCTTTCTGCATACCAAGCAAAAAGTACATTTGTAACTCTAGTAAAAATATAGGCAATTAATAATATCGTGATAAACAAAAAGATGTTTGTGATATCCTTTTTAATCGACGGGGAAAACTCTTGGTAAATGCTTAAATTATAAACGAAAAAATTAATACCAAAGAATAGAACTAATATGTAAACCGGCCTTTTTACATTTTTTAATATTTCATCATCAATTGTTGTTTTAGTTTTCTGTGCCCATTTTTTGAAATAGTGCTCAAAGAGATGATTAAGTAGCCATCCAAAAATTAAAAATCCAATAAGTACTAGAATAGAAACTATTAGACTTGCTTCAAATTCAGTTAGTCCAAAGTTTTCAAATATTTGATTTACTGAAGATAATCCTTCTTGAATATCAATATTTGCCATTTTAATCGTAACCCCCTAAAAATAGAGGTATTATTTAAGTTTTAGTCTAACTTTAAATCTAAGATATTAGGAAAATTAATACATAATGAGTTGATACGGATAATTCACATTCCACTTGTAGGGAGGAATATCTTATGACAATAGTCGTAGACGGAACTGGACTTACAGTTGAAAAAGTAGTGAAAGTTGCAAGATACAAAGAGAAAATAAAACTTCACCCTGATGCGCTTAAGCGTATCAAAACCTGTAGAGCAATGCTCGAAAAGAAAATCAAAGCTAAAGAAATAATGTACGGGGTAAACACAGGAATAGGTGAGTTGTCAGAGATAGTTCTAACAGAGAAACAGGTGAAAGAATTTCAAAAATATCTGATCTATAATCACTCAGCTGGAGTTGGTGATCCAGCACCTATAGAATATGTGAGAGGTGCAATGCTAGGTAGAATTAACGTTCATGCACATGGACAGTCTGGTTGCCGACCTGAAATAACACAAACACTAGTCGAAATGTTAAACAAAGATGTAACACCTTTTGTTTGTCAAAAGGGATCTGTAGGAGCATGCGGAGATCTTGCTCCAATGTCACAAATCGCATTATTAATGCTTGGAGAGGGAAAGGCGTACTATAGAGGTAAATTGCTAAATGGCAAAGAAGCGATGAAAAGAGCGGGGATTGAAATACCTGGCCTAAAAGCAAGAGACGGATTGGCAATAATCAATGGATCAAACTTTCTTACTGCTATGAGCGCCATATTTTTGTATGATGCAAATAGATTTCTAAAGCAAGCGGAAATCGCAGCAGCTATGTCACTAGAAGCATTGAAAGCAAATATGAAGCCATATACTCCAAAGCTTCATGAAGCTCGAGGTTTTCCTGGAGCAATAAAAAGCGCTAAAGCAATTGAAAAGTTAATAAAAGAAGGAGACCTTCAAAAGGGCAAGATAGAATGTAAGATTCAAGATGCATATTCCATGAGATCAACCCCACAGGTTATCGGAACTGCTCGTGATGCACTGGAATTTGCTAAAAAACAAGTAGAAATAGAATTAAATGGTGTTGGGGACAATCCAGTATTTTTCCCCAAGGAAGATTTGCAGTTATCTGGAGCGAACTTCCAAGGGACGCCTGTTTCACTACCAATGGATATGGCAGGCACTGCAATCACAATGGTATGTGTAATGTCCGAGCGTAGAATGAATAGATTGAACAATCCTGCTCTAAGTGTTGGACTGCCTGCTTTTTTAACTAAAGGTGCTGGCATGTTCTCAGGCTTGATGCTGAGTCAGTACACAGCTGATATGTTGATTGTCGAGCAAAAAATACTTTCAGCCCCTGCATCAATTCAATCCATACCTGCAGCAGCAGATCAGGAAGATTTTGTTTCAATGGGAATGAACACATCAATCAAAAACTTTCAGATATTGGACAATGCCTATGCAATTCTTGGGATAGAGTTTATGGCTGCAGCTCAAGCACTAGATCTTAGAGAGTATAAATTTGGTAAAGGAGTAACCAAGGCAAAAGAAGTAATTAGAAAACATGTAAAATTCTTAGATAAAGATAGACCACTCTATCCAGATCATACTAAGATGAAAGAACTAGTAAAATCCTGTGAAATTTTAGAAGAAGTGGAAAAGACAGTGGGAAGTTTAGGATAAAAGATTATTTCAGCATCGGAGCTTTTATCTCTTTTTTCTTTATAAGTTCAATGGATTCATCATATCCAGCATCAGCATGTCTAATAATACCTATACCTGGATCTGTTTTAAAAACGCGCTTGATTCTTTCATCAGTTTCTTCTGTGCCATCACACACAACCACCATCCCTGCGTGAGTGGATAGGCCAATACCTACTCCCCCACCATTGTGTATTTGGACGCTATCTGCTCCAGCTGAACAGTTTAATAGTGCATTTAAAAGAGGCCAATCAGCAATTACATCGCTACCATCCTTCATACTCTCAGTCTCACGATAAGGAGAAGCAACACTACCGGTATCAAGATGATCTCTCGTGATAGCTATAGGGCCAATGTCTCCATTTCTGACCATTTTATTGATTTCAAGAGCAAACTTATCGCGCTCTCCATATCCTAACCAACAAACTCTAGCAGGCAATCCTTCCCAAGGAAGGTGCTCCTCTGCAAGATTTATCCAATTAATCAAAACATCGTCTTCTGGAAACATCTCAACGACTTTCTTATCTGTTTTTAGAATATCTTCCGGATTACCAGACAATGCAAGCCAACGGAAAGGACCTCGACCAACAGCAAGCATTGGGCGAACATAAGCAGGTACAAAACCAGGATAATCAAAAGCATTTTTCAAGCCAGCTTTTAAAGCCTGACCTCTTAAGTTGTTACCATAGTCAAACACAATAGAACCGCTCTTCTGAAAATCAAGCATAGCTTTACAATGATTCTTCATACTCTCCATAGATCTCTTGATATATTCTTTAGGGTTGCTCTCTCTTAACTCTAAACCCTCCTTAAGAGAGCCTCCAAAATATCCTGCAGGTACATAACCATTAAGCTCGTCATGGGCAGAGGTTTGATCAGTTACAACATCGGGTTTAAAACCTTGCTTTACGAGAAGCGGATGGGTATCTGCACAGTTGCCTAGAAGACCAATAGCAAGTGCCTTACCTTCACTTTTAGCATTATCAGCTATACTCACTGCCTCAGCCATATCTTTAACCTTGAGATCACAGAATCCCGCTTTCAAACGCCTATCAATTCGTTTCTCATCACATTCAACTGCAATACATACACCACCAGCCATCTTAACTGCTAGGGGTTGAGCACCGCCCATTCCTCCAACACCGCCAGTTAAAACAATCTTCCCCCCAAGATTACTCTTAAAATGCTTCTTTGCTAAAGAGGAAAAGGCCTCATATGTTCCTTGAATAATGCCCTGAGTACCAATATAACACCATGAACCCGCAGTCATCTGACCGTACATGATAAGACCAAGACGCTCTAACTCATAGAACTTCTCCCAGTTACTCCAATGTGGTACAATATTAGAATTAGCCATTACAACTCTAGGGGAGTTAGTCCACGTCTTGAAGACAGCAACAGGCTTACCCGATTGAATAACCATTGTTTCATCGTTTTCAAGTTTTTTTAGGGTTTTAACAATCTTTTCATAACATTTCCAGTTACGAGCAGCCTTACCTGTACCGCCATATATGATAAGCTCTTCTGGAATCTCAGCATTTTCCAAGTTATTTTCAAGCATTCTAAGGATTGCTTCTTGTTTCCAACCCTTACATCTAAGCTTCATCCCTGTAGTTGCCTTTATCTTACTCCCCATAAGAATCAAGCACAATATCTAAGAAGTCTACTTAAAACTTTTTTAAGATAATTAAAAGGGAAGGACGGCTGGCCTCACTAGGAGGGGATGGGATGCACTCTAACAAAAACTACCAGCCCGATTCCTTCCACTTATACAAATGTCAAACATATATATATGTTTTTCGCCAAAAAGCCTAAATAAGTGAGATGCTGACTACGTTATTTCCTCTTAGAATGATGGTCCCAAGACGTCTTTTATTATCTTCAAAAGTTTCCTCCACATCAGATAGAACCATATTCATATACTCATCGTAACCTGCTAGTTTGCCCTCTAAAACCCTTCCATCTTTTAATAAAAGAGAAAGTTTCTGATTCAACGATTTCTCCAGAACATCTAATGGTAATGCCATAGGAGAAGGTGAAATATATCATCCTTTTTAAACTATTCCCTTAAACTTAATTTTTAAAATGATAACAGTTAAATGGGGCATGTCGATTACAAAACTGCCCATAAGGGGAGGTAAATCCATGTCAAATGGAAATGTTGTCCATGTGGTAGGCACAGGTACTATAGGAGAACCTTTGATTGGACTTTTATGTGATGCACAAAAAGATCTTGGAATTGATGAAATTACCTTTTATAAACACAGCCCCAATCTAATAGACAAACCTAAAGTAAAGGCCTTGATAAAAAGAGGAGCAAATCTGGCAGTAAGCCCAGATAAAACCAATGATTTTCGAGAACTTGGTATAGAACCAATGTACGAAACAGAAGAGGCTATTAAACGTGCATCTGTCGTAGTGGATTGTACACCAAAAGGTACAGGGTTGGCGAATAAGGAGAAATACTACAACAAGTACAAAAACAGGATTAAAGGATTTCTAGCACAGGGATCAGAGTTTGGCTTTGGAAAAATGTATGCAGTTGGAATTAACGACGAAGCTATAACTCCTAAAGATAAATTCATACATATAGTAAGTTGTAATACACACAATGTAGCTGTATTAATTAAAACCTTAGCAATGGGAGAAAACAACAAAAATAATCTTAAGGAAGGACGGTTCCTTTGCATTAGAAGAGCAAATGATATTAGCCAATCTAAGAGCTTTATACCATCACCTGAAGTAGGGACGCATAAAGATCCAAAAATGGGTACGCATCATGCAGTTGATGTTTATCATCTCTATAAAACACTTGGAATTGAACTTAATGTTTTTTCGAGTGCTATGAAACTAAATACACAATATATGCACGCCATATGGTATGATCTGAAACTTAACAAAAAAACATCTATAGATGAAGTAAAACAAAAATTTATAGACAATCCTCGAGTTGCAGTAACTAACAAAAAATCAGCAAACCTAGTTTTTTCCTTTGGAAGGGATCATGGACATTATGGCAGACTACTCAATCAAACTGTTGCAGTTTTACCAACCATTCATGTAATAAATGATAACGAGGCGATAGGCTTCTGTTTCACACCACAAGATGGCAATTCACTGCTTAGTAGTGTCACAGCAACGGCCCGGTTCTTATACCCAGAATGTTACGAAGAAAAAGTGAAATGTCTGTGGCCGTTTTTACTACAAGAAGTATAAACACAAATTAGTTTAACTTAAAACCATTTCAATTTTTCTATTATTGACTAAGCAAATGATGGTCATGAACACAGAAAGTAAAACGATAAGAGATCCAATTCATGGAGACATAAAAATCAAAGGAATTTTTCTTGAGTTAATTGAAGCTCCGGAAATTCAAAGACTATATAATATTAAACAATTGGGGCTAGCGCACCTTGTTTTTCCTGGTGCACACCATACAAGACTCGAGCATTCTTTAGGCGCTTATCATATGGCTGTTAGAGTCGGCGAAAATTTGAATCTTGACAAAGATGAAAAAGAACTTTTATCTTGCGCAGCTATGCTACATGATATAGGCCATGGTCCTTTTTCCCACACTCTAGAATCACTTTTAAGAGATTCCTTGAATGTTGACCATGTTGATTTAACAGAAGAGTTGATTTTCGGCAAACATGAAATATTTGAAGCTGAAGAAAAAAAGTTTGTAGCTTCACAAAATGTTTTTGATATTTTGACTAATCACGATATCGAACATGAAAAGGTATCTGACATTATAAGGGGCAAAAAAAGTGAAAAGAATTATCTAAATCAACTTTTAAACAGCTCTATAGATGTTGATCAACTTGACTATCTGATTAGGGATGCCTATTACACCGGGGTCTCTTATGGCTTAATTGACATTGAGCGTTTCTTACAGACATTGACTATCAATAATAATAGCCTAGCAGTACGTAAAAAGGGCGTAGGCGTTGTTGAAAATATTCTAATGGCAAGGACTTTGATGTACTCATCCGTATATTTCCATAAAACAGTTCGTATAGGGGAACTAATGCTTTCAAAAGCCATTGAACTTATAAAAGACGTTGAACCCTATGAATTCTTTAAAATGACAGATGGAGAGCTGTTAAATTATTTAAAAAATAAAGGGACGTATCAGAGTGAGATAGCTATTCGTTTGAAATATAGGAATTTGTTTAAACAGGCATATACAGAATCTAAATCTAGTTTGGATGCAGAATCCATAAGTATTGTTAAAAAATTAGACGATGTGCATTTTAAAAGAGAAAAAGAAATAGATTTTGAAAATAAACTTAACATTCCAAGGGGCCATATCATAATAGATGCCCCTTATACTGAATTACATTTATCTGAGCCGCGGATTGAGCAAACAGATATTATCATCGTTGATGGTGAAAAAACTAAAAATTTGATAGATTACACGCCCATAGGTGAGGCAGTAAAATCGAGAACTATCCCAGATTGGTTTGTTATGATCATAACAGACGAGAAGTACAGAGACATAGTGGCAAAAAATGCTAATAAGATATTATTTAGCTAAAAAGTAATGAGGAGAGAATGGGGAAGATGAAGGTGGTGAGGAGAGATTTTTTAATAAAAATCTAATCATCAATCCTCCCCATTCACAATAAATATATAAAAAGTTAGTATATAAATTTTATTATAGAATGGTTTTTTACAGTACAAATATAATTAAATTTTATAATCGTTAAAACTACATAATATTTTTTTAAATAATTTTAGCAAAATATATTTTTAAAAAGTTGATTTTTGTATTTGCAAAATTATTTTAAACGCTTATCAATTTACATGATTCTTGATACAATGGAGCAAAATATAGTCCAATTCATTACCGACAACATACTGTTTTTTTTACCACTGGTAACAATCGGCATAGTATCAACTATTATATTGTATTTTACAGGAAAAAAAGATGATAAAAACAGAGATAACAAAGATGCTGATTTTCATATTATTCTGCTCAACAGAAACTTTAATTATTTTTTCTTAATATATTTATTTATCTTTTTTATGATGATGCTAATAGGTTTTCTATCTAAATTCTATCTGGCAACAATTATTGGGGGGTGTATCGCAGTTATCCCTAGCATTGTACTACTGTTGGTAGAATATACAGCAATTTTAAATAAGGAGAACGCTTTATGATATACCTCAAAATCAATCAAAATTTTGGAGAGCAAACTCAATTTTTATTTTTCTTCATTATTACAATTTTAATCGTTTGGTTGGTACTCGTACTTTTTTCTTATAGAAGATATGGTTGGAAAAGAACCACCATGTATTTTTTACCAATGATAATCGCAGCACTATTTATTGAATCTGCAGGTGTTGCAAGTGGCAGATACTACTACCCAGGATATTTGTTGTATCTGTCAGTTGTTGGCGGTGGTGTTCCATTGATTATTGTTCTTGCATGGAGTGCGAATTTATTCTTATTTTTACATATTGGAAAATATGTTACTTTAAAATTTTATGACAGGCACAATTATCTTCAAATTATTTTAATATCTTTTTTAGCTGGAATCATTGGAGTTTGTCTCGATTTATTGGAAGATCCAATTGCCCACCATAATAATTGGTGGATATGGGCAGGCTCTTTAAGGGGTGTAAAATTTTTCGAAGTACCAATAATAAATTTTGTAGGATGGTTCTATTTGATATTTTTTATGTCAGTTGCAACAATATTAATCGAACGATCTAGTTTTTCAGAAAATAGAAAGGTCTTGATTTCTATTTCATCAATTTCAATTACGGGAATCGTAATATTTTTAACACATGGAGCAACGCTAAAATTGTTTCAAATGATTGGATTGGCATGAGTTAAAGTAATAAAGGGAATTATATATTCCAAAAACTAATGAATATTACTAAATTAATTATTGCTTGGGTAAAAATGATTAGGCCTCCCATTCTTTTTCTTTGTTGTTTTGGAGCTTTGGTCGGGGCTTTAAACTCAGCAGTATTTTTAGGTGAAAGTCTATCAGTTTTTCAAATGATTATGATACTTCTTGCACCTGCTTTTTTATCAACTGGAACTATGATACATAACGATGTTCCAGATCTTGATTCAGATAAAATAAATAGACCAAATAAACCAATACCCTCAGGAATAATAAAAGAAAGAACTGCTTATTTTGTAGGATTATTTTTGATGTTTTTTTCAATTATTTTAGCATTATTCGTAAATTATAAGGACCATGGCGAATTGAATTGGACATGCGCAATTTTAACGGCGTTTCTTGTCTTTGTTGGTATATATTACAACTATTGTGGGAAGCTTCATGGAATATTTGGGCATATAGCCGTAGCAATAGGTGTTGGAGCAATACCTTATTGGGGTGCAATAGCTGCATTTCCAAATGAAGTTTTTTTAATGTTGCCTTTAGGAATTGCAATTTTTTTCCAAGAAGTTGGAAGAGAGATAATGGTCTGTGTTGGAGACTATGTTGGAGATCTAAAAGCAGGATGGAAAACAACTCCTGTGAAACTCGGAAGAAAAAAGTCAATGCATGTTGCCCTAATATTTTATTTGATATTTATTCCATTGTACCCTCTACCGGCTTTTGATTATCTTAATATTGGCGTTCCACAGATTTTTGGTAAGTTTTATTTGATTGGTGGAACTTTATTAGCTATAACTTTGTTATTAACTTGGTTTTTAAGCTATTTGGCGGTACTAACTAAAGATGAAAAAAAGATATGGAATGCATTTGAAAGATATGAAAGAATTGGAACTAGAGCAGTGATAATTGTTTTCCAGATATTCATATTTTTAGAAATATTTTATTGATTGCCATATATAATCAGAAAAACTCATATAAATATTGGAAGTAATATCATTGTATGAATAAAATCTCAGGTTATGCAAGATTGTTGAGACTCCCGGGAATTGGGGCACTTGGTATTGTACCTGTAATTGGTGCCTTAACAGTAGGAGTTGCAAATTTTATTGACCTATTGATTGTTTTTATTATTGGTGCATTCTCATGCATTTATGGATTTATTTTGAATGATTATGTAGATATAGAATTAGATACACTAGTTGATGATTTGAAAAAAAAGCCATTGGTAAGCGGGATAGTTTCGAAGAAATCTGCATTAACAACATCGATTTTCTTAATACTTCTTTCGTTTTTCTTTATCTCTATCCTATGGCATAGGCATGGTTTTGATGAATACAAATTCATGGCAGTGTTGTCAATAATTCTTGCAGGTTTTTTTGGAAGCATATATGATATTTATGGCAAAAGAATTGTTGGATCTGATTTTCTTGTTGCAATATCGGTATCCTTTGTATTTTTATTTGGAGCATTATCCTTTGGCAGACCTAACGAAATAACTTGGGTAATTTTTATTTTAACTTTTAACAACATATTATATATGAATGCCATTCAGAACGGGCTAAAGGATGCAGATCATGACTATAAAATGAAGGTCAGAAATATCGCTCTTACATCCGGCGTAAAAGTCAAAGGAAATAATCTTACAATACCGTTTTCATTTAAAACATTTGGATTAGGGATAAGATTTTTCTCAGCCTTTTTATTATTTTCACCGTTTATAATTTTTAATAAAAATTATTATCTTTGGCAAATAATCTTGCTGGCTTTTTTAATAATTATTTTCTTAATATTAAGTATTAGATTCTTGACAATGAAAACGTTTAATAGAACTAAAATACGGAAAATAATAGGGATACAATCATTCCTAAGATATTCGCTTGTTCCGATTATGTTGATTTCCATTGTTGGAGTGAAATTATCTTTGATTTTGATTATTTTTCCGATAACATGGTACATAATATTTACTCCATTAGTTGGAGAAAAATTATTCAAACCAAGAATGTAGATTATTAACAAAGGGGGAGCATATGAAATACAACGTAACAGTAGTTGGCGCTGGTCCAGCTGGCTCAACAGCTGCAAAAATACTCTCTGAAAATGGACTAAAAGTTGTTTTGATTGAAAAGGACAAACTTCCACGCGATAAACCTTGTGGTGGTGGTCTTCCACGCCGAGTTCTAGAGAGGTTTAACTATGTTGATAACGAAAGATTTATCGAATCCTATTCTTACTCTGGAGTTGCTTTTTCGCCCTCTATGAAAGATAAAATCAAAGCAGAAAAAAAGATTCCGATTATAGCAACTGCTCTCAGAAAGAAATTCGATTTTGAATTAGTTAACCTTGCAAAAGAAAATGGAACAATAGTTAAAGATGGAAAAACAGTAACAGACTTGAAAATTTTTAAAGACAAGGCAAGAATCTTAACAAAAGATGGTGACTATATTGATTCAGAAATTGTTGTTGGAGCAGATGGTGTATGGAGCACAGTTGCAAAAAAATCTGGATTAAGAAAAAGCAAATATGAAACTGGGGCATGCGTCTTACAGGAAGTTGAGGTTAATGAAAAAATCCTGGATGAATATTTTGGAAAAAGAAGAAAATGTTACATACATTCAAGATTTAAAGGAATTATGGGTTACGGGTGGATCTTTCCTAAGAAAGAACATCTTAACATAGGAATAGGTGGGGTCTGGGCAACTCATGGAGAAAAAATAAACTTATTGAAGTCTTACAGAGACTATATTGATTTTTTAAAACAAAACAACCTAATTCCAAAAAACTTAAAAAAATCGCCTATTAAGGGAGGGAGGCTCCCAATAAATCCATTGGAAAAAACCTACGGCGAGAGGATTCTTCTTGTGGGCGACGCTGCAGGATTCATTAATCCGAGTACTGGGGAAGGCATCTATTATGCAATGTCTTCGGGAGAAATTGCTGCCAAAATGATTATCAAAGCATTACAAAAAGGAGATGTTTCGTCTGCCTTTTTATCCAACTACGAAAAATTGTGGAAAAAGGATTTTGGGAAAGATATCGAAGTAATCAATAATTTATTATCAAAAGAATCATCGCAAGATTTTGAAGAACTTTTTAGAACAATTGGTTCAGATAAGCTCTTATCTGAGTTGTTTTTAGGCGTTTTGACTGGAGAATTGAGCGCTAACAAATATAAAGGTAAAATAATACGAAGATATCTTGCCTGCTCAATAAAAAACAAATTAAAAAAAAATAAAAAGAAAAAAGTGTTAGCTACTCTGGATGAGTAATAAGAACGTGTGCATAGTTGGAGCCGGGATTGGAGGATTAACTGCAGGGGCTTTATTATCAAAAAAAGGTTTCAACGTAACAATATTTGAAAAAGAATCTTTGATAGGTGGAAGAGCAATATCTCTAGATATGTCTTCTTTGACTTTCGAAGAGTACAAAAAATTACTTAAGAGATTCAATATAACTATTCCATTTTCTGAACCGCCACTAGAAACACTTTTTCAGAAAAACATACTTCATGGATATCAATTAGACTTGGGTTATCACCTGATAGGTGGAGGGATAATCTATAATTTCAGTAACGTATTATCCATACCAAAAAATCATCTGAATATATTGGAATCAAAACTGTACGAGCAGAAAAACAGTCATTTTGATTTTTTTGTTACAAATATTGAAAAGGTGAAAATGTTACCAAGAATTCTTCAACTACTCTTGTCTGGCGAAAAAACAATGAAAAAACTAGACGGAATAACAATTACTGAAACTGTAAAAAAATATGGGACTGGGAAAATGAAAGTTGTTTTAGAGGTTAACTCCCGTTTAATTACCACAGTGAATAATCTTGATAAAATATCAACAGGTGAAGTTTTTCGAACTCAAAAAGATATGAAATTAAGAGGGGTAAGATATCCAAAAAACGGTTTATCCAACATTACTCAAAAACTAGCAAATTTTATTGAAAAGAATGGTGGAAAAATTCATTTGAACTCTAAAGTTGAAAAAATAATTATTGAAAATAAGAAAGCAAAAGGTGTTATTGTTAATGGTAAGGAGAGTTTATTCGATATTGTTATAGCAAATATTATAGTTCAAAATCTCTTTAAAATTGCAGATGAAAAACAGTTTCCAAAAAATTATGTTAACAATATAAAAACTCTTTATGGAACTGGCAGTCTTTGTGCATATTATTCATTTAATAAAATCCAGCCAGAACTGTTAGGTAAAACTTTCATTTTCATTGAAAGGGATGCAGGCATTGATGGCAAAGATGCTGTAGGTATGATAGATTTTATGGTTGCCTCACCAGAGTCTGGATTGGCTCCAAAGTCACAACATCTTGTTCAATCTTACATCATATGTACGCCAGAAGAAGCAAAAAATAAAAAGATTCTGGAAAATCTCAAAAAAGTATTAGATAAAAATCTTGAGAGAATTATACCAGATTATCATTCCAATTTGAATTGGGCGATCTATCCTGCAATATGGCATCTGGATGGTGTAGCAAAAACTATTGATAATGAAAAACCTGAGATTAAATCCCCTATAAAAAATCTTTATTTAGTTGGGGATTGTGTTAGGGTGCCGGGCATAGGCATAAACTGTGCCATTAACTCTGCACAAACTTTAAAGGATATTATCAAGTCTTAAGAAAAGGAAACAATTTAATATAAACAAAAAATAGCATAAAGGTAATGAGTAAGCCGCCCATAGGTAAAAAAAATCCTCTTTCTGGAAAATGGACAATGAAGGAGCCTTACACCAAAACCAGGTTTCTTTCAGCACAAGCCAGAGGAGTAATTGACCTTTTTCGACCTTTTACTCTCTCAGCACCATTTATTGTTTCAATGTCAATAATGGTCGCAAGCCTTGTTTTCAATTACGAAAATTTTGGCACAGAAATCCCATCGAGGTGGTACTTCACAGTAGCACAAGCTGGTTTAACAATAGCAATAGTAAATGCAGCATCAAACTCTTTAAATCAGGCCACTGATGTTGAATCAGACAGAATATCTAAACCATATAGGCCAATACCAAGAGGTGTTATTAAAAGAGAGGGTGCTCAAAGCTTAGCATATATACTATATCTTTTTGCACTTCTCAGAGCTGTAACCATAAATGCTTGGTTTGGAACTTTCATATTTTTAATCATGATTTTTACAGTAACATACTCGCTTCCACCTAGAATGAAAAAATATCTTTTCGTAAATCAAATATGGATAGCTATACCAAGAGGGCTGTTTGGCATATTGGCAGCATGGTGTGTTTTTGGAGCGGAGCACTTATTTGATACGCCAACCCCTTGGATCATAGGAGGAATAGCCACCGTATTCCTAATCGGCGGAATGGCAACAAAGGATATTACAGACGCTGAAGCAGATAAAAAAACAGGCGTCCATACAATGATAAATACTTTTGGGGTTAGAAAAACAGCGTTTGTTAGTTTTCCATTCATGTTTTTTTCATTTGCATTTATTCCGATATTCATAAATAACGGATCTTTGAAACCATATCTACAGCCTTTAACGCTATTTGCAGCATTTAGCATTTTAATCTTTTATTTAATGTACAGAAAAACAGAAAGCAAAACACTTGAAAACATACAAGCATGGGCAATCATGTACGTAACATACATATTCTTTGCGTTGGCGTTTGCTGTGTTGACAATATTTAACAAAGCCCTACCATTTCCATTTAACTAAAAGTTAATATAGTGAAAATAATTTCTTATACACATGGAAAAAAAAACAATATTTTTAGAATTACCTGGCGAGCTAGTAGAAAAAATTGACAGGATGAATACTTTAGGGGACAGATCCACATTCGTATCAAATCTATTGGAAAAACAGATACAAAAACAGGAAATGAATCGCGATATTAAACCAGCTACAGAATTGACCAGGAGAATGGAAGAGCTTGATGGAAGCATGTCATTTCCTGGAGAAATAAAACTTATAAAAAACGATGGAGAGCCTATCGGCACTTTTAACATTGATACAATACAGGGTTTCGAAGATTTAGCTAAGAAAATACAAGAAGCATCTGAAGATCCGGCAGTCAGAATAAAAGCCCGCAGATGGTTATAAAAATTCATAGAACCTATGTATATACGTACATCAATTGTCCAAATCCCGTTTCATAATTGATTACATATCTATTTCTATTTCCACCTAAAAAACATTTTAGTTATACCATAATTTATGTTCTTTCATAAACTAGAACTTGGGAAATTTTGCTTAGATGCAGTTAAAATATATAGTCTTACTGGCTCCTATTGCATGCGTATTCACAAAAAAGTTTTAAAGTCCTCTTTTTACTAATGAGGGCAAAAGTACTAAAATAACTATTACTGCTGCAATTATCCCAAAGAACAGCACCTCTGGAGGGAATGCTACTATCGCTCTAACAATAAACTCAAACAGAAAAAACATGAAGCCCATTACCACAAAGAACATAAATATGGTGGCTAAAATCATTTTTTGTTGGTGACTGATTCCTCTTCCTCCAAGTTGCATAATTTTGTAGGAAAACAAAAGCACTAATATGTCAAAAGTTATTACTACAAGAGCAGCCCAAATGGAAGATATTGATACAGAGCCAAATGTTTTGTATGTTCCAGAAGGAATTAATATTAGGTAAAATATGATAACAACGATGATACCACCAGCTATTGCTAAAGGGTTAAATCTATGTGGACGGAGCATTGACAACAATGCCTCCTGTTTCTCTTCCTTGCTTGAACTCTTAAGATAAGTTATCATTGCATAGGATAATACTACTAATACTCCTACAGAGATAAAAACCAACGTTAAAACACCATCTGTTATCTTATCATAAAACTCGACTCTTTGACTGCGAAATAATATAACAGCAACGAAGCCTAGGAATATGGCCAACAGTAACGCTAGCAAGTTTTTCAATCTTTTCTCCATGTTTCTTACAAAAGTATGGTATGGGGTACATTATTTTTAATGTTTATCTAACTAATATACTAATATTGTGACAGGAAAAAACAATGTCGGGAGCGGGATTTGAGCCCGCGACCTCCTGATATCTTAGCACCAAAGGCTATTTTTCGAACCCTTTAGCTTAGCTTATGAGTCAGGCGCTCTAACCAGGCTGAGCCACCCCGACATATAATTTAGAAGCAGAATAGAGACCTTATTTATAAAAACTTTCTAATATCTAATCTAAAACTAACTTGCTTTTATTACGTAAAAAAATCGTATGTAATCCTACCTCTTTTGCTCTTTTTCTTAACTCGCGATCATTAGTGACGACAATGCCGTTTAATTCCTTAGCCAAAAACAAAACTGAATCATCGCCTCTCGTATTACCAGCCTCAGCTATTGCATATTTTTCAATTATTTCAAAAGATGCTTTTGCAAAGGTTTTTTTTCTACCTTTGCCGTTTTCTGATAAAAATTTCAGTTCCTCAATGATGGGGCTTGGAATAACCATCTTATATTTTCCCAACAGCCGAGTTAACTCGTTTTCCAGATCTATAGAAAATTCAAAAGGCATCAAAATAGCGCTACTGTCAAGTACGACTATTTTTCCAGCTTTATTTCTCCGTATCCTATAAGATGCCATCTACCGTCAATCCTTCTACTTATAGCAATTCTCTGACCAGGATTTGCACAAACTGGGAGTTTCAATTTCACACTGATTTCCTCACCATGAAACTCGGATACAATCCCAACTGTGGTTGCAGTGCCAATAGTAAGCATAAGAGGTTCATTTGTTTTAATTGGATCGACGTTTTTCTCTTCGATTGTTCCAACTACTCTTTTTAGAAGATTAATTGAAAGGCTAAATCTATCAAGTGTGGGTGGTAACTGATTGGTCTTTCCAACAACTTTACCAGCATATGAATCAGACTTCGTCCTAGCAGGATCTAGAGAAGTTTTTATCGCAATCAAACCACCAGGAGTTGCCTCATTTACCGATTTTCCACCAGTAAATAAGGATTCTATATTGGTAGTAATTTTTTCTAAGATTTTTTTGCCTTCCAATTCTATTTTTCTACCTGGACAAATCTCTATTTCCTCACCAACTTTTAATTTCCCATGGATTAGTGATCCGCCAACAATGCCTCCTTGAAGATCCTTTGGTTCGGCTCCTGGTTTGTTAATATCAAAGCTACGTGCAACATACATCAAAGGAGGCGTATCAAAGTCTCTCTCAGGTGTGGGAATTTTTTCCTGCATTGCTTTAATGAGCACATCAATATTAATATCTTGATGTGCACTTACAGGAATAATTGGTGCGCTTTCAGCACAAGTTCCTTTAACAAAGTTCAGTATTTGTTCATAATTTTTAATAGCATTTTTCTCAGAAACCAAATCAATTTTGTTCTGTACAATAACAATATTTTTAATTCCTGAAATATCTAACGCAGTTAAATGTTCACGAGTTTGAGGTTGCGGACAAGTTTCATTGGCAGCTATTACTAAAACAGCTCCATCCATTATAGCAGCGCCAGAGAGCATAATTGCCATCAGGGTTTCATGACCTGGTGCATCGACAAACGAAACAACACGTAAAAGATTACAAGTGCTACCACAATGTGGGCACTTTTTTTGAGTTGTATAACATTTTGGCTCATCACATTTAGGGCATTTGTAAAAAGCAGCGTCAGCATAGCCAAGTTTTATTGAAATGCCTCGCTTGAGCTCTTCGGAATGCTCATCAGTCCATTTGCCAGTTAATCTCTGAGTTAAAGTAGTTTTTCCATGATCAACATGACCGATCATACCAATATTAATCTCAGGCTGACTAGGCAAACTCATTGTTGCTCCTCATCTTTCTTTTCTTCAGCTTCTTTAGGAGTTTCAACTGTCTCAGTTTTTTCCTCTGTTTTCTCCTCGACTTTCTCTTCACTTTTTTCTTCAGTTTTTTCTATGGGTTTAATTAATTGATCAATTGCTCTTGAACCATGCTTGGTTACTTTCATATTAATCTGAACAATATCCTGACCTACTGTATTTCCACGAATTGATTTCTTTCGTCTCATTCCATTTTCTTTTGCATTGAAACCTGTACTTTTACTAACCAATAGCCTTCGTCTAATCATGCCAGGCAAATCAGATCTCATGGAAAAACCATCTTTATCTGTTCCACCAGTTATTTGCAATTTATAACCTGGTAAAGAAATAAAAATACCATCTACTTCATCACCAATCTTTTTACCAATTAGTGAATTAGCATGATGACCGCTTACCTGAACTTGATGGGATTTTCCGCTTTTTGTATCATTTACAACGACTTTAAATTCTACCATATCAACGTCTCCATTAATCTGAAACTTTTCTTCGGTAACAATATTATATATTAATAGCTTTTTGCAACTAAATATAAGTAATTATCTTGGAAATTCTTTAAATTTAAAAAGTTTTTTATAAGAGCAGCAAATTGTCTGATGCTACTAAACTGGTAGGACTGGGGGAGATAAATTGTCCGAATTCGTTTGGCATTGGAGCAAAGGAAATAAAAAAATCTATACTAAAAATACAGAAATTGCCGAAAAGGCAATGAGAGAAGGAATGCTTGTTATGGGTATGAGAATAAAACCAAGCATTCAAAGATTTAAATAAAATTGTAAATATTGGATTTAGAGGGGTTTAATCTTTTTTCAACGTAAGTTTTTTAGTGGGCTACCATATTAGCCCTTGACAATCATGTCAGAGTATGACTATAAAAATCTATTAAAAAAGATAATCGAGAGTACACCAAAAAAAGAGATAGTTGAAGATAGATTTAAATTACCTAAAGCCGAAATATTTTATGAGGGTAATACAACTGTAATCAAAAATTTTGATAAAATAGCTGATGCAATTAACCGAACTCCAGATTTAATTCTCAAGTTTCTTCTAGGTGGCGTAGGCACTGCTGGGGAACTTGTTGGGACTAGAGTTGTTTTTCAAGGAAAAATACCTGCCAAAAGTATTCAAGATAAAATCAAAGAGTACATTGACACCTATGTTATGTGTTCTGAATGCAATAGACCCGACACACATCTTGTTAAACAAGGTAGGACCATTCTAATAAGATGTGATGCATGTGGTGCTGTTCGTTCTGTCAAATCCCGTAAAAGAAAAACGATTCAACAACCGTCCGATACTTTAAAAGAAGGCAATGTTTATGATTTAACAATCAAAGATATCGGTAAAAAAGGAGATGGAATTGCGTATTATGACAAATACACAATCTATGTATCTGGAGCTGTAAAGGGATCTGCAGTCAAAGTAAAGATAGACAAGATTTCTGGTACTGTTGCATTCGGAAGAATTGTAGAAGTATAAACCTGCATAAGTACCTGCATATTTACCTAAGTAAATTTTATAGAAAATTATTTAAATATAACCACGGATTCATTTTTACGTTTGTCAGACAAAAGACATAATTTGTCGTTTGTTATATGTCACAAACACGACAAAAGAGTGTCAATATGACAAAACAAATGTGAGGAGAAATGGAAACCCAACGTATGACGATAAGATTGCCGAAGCGGCATATAAACTCCATTGACATGTTAATTAGAACTGGAGAATTTGCCACTCGTTCTGAGGTAATCCGCCATGCGATTAATTATTTTATTAAAAGAAAAGCCGAAAGTATAATTGAAGAGGCAGATAAAATAAAAAAAGTGCAAGACTTGAATTTTGAAATGGAATCCATTGAACCTTACACAAAGAAATGATGGTAAAAAATTAGGAGGGGATGGGATGCACCCCAAATTGAAGGGCGCCTTGGGGATGGGCGCTCTTCAAACTACCAGCATATTAAGGAGGAAATAAGGGATGAAAGAAAATCATAATATGGAAAGTTTTATTGCTGAAGCAATAGAGAATAAAGTAGAAGAGGAAAGCAGGTTTGGAAACACAGATGATTTATTTGGCATACCGCAGATCACAATAGTTGGATGTGGAGGTGCCGGTGGTAATACAATAACAAGACTAAATAAACTTGGCGTAAAAGGTGCAAAGACAATTGCCATAAATACCGATAAGCAAGCTCTAGATCTTGTTGAAGCAGATCACAAGATTCTAGTTGGGAATACCTTGACACGAGGACTTGGAGCTGGAGGTTTTCCAGAAGTTGCAGAGCGTGCCGCACGTGAATCTGCTCATGAAATAGAAGCATTGGTAAAAGATTCGGATTTAGTTTTTATAACCGCAGGTATGGGTGGAGGTACTGGAACTGGTACAGCACCCGTTGTTGCTGAAATTGCAAGAAAACACAATGCAATTGTAACCTGCATGGTATCAACCCCATTTAATGTTGAGAGAGCAAGACTCATCAAAGCAGATGAAGGTCTTGACAAACTAAGGATGAAAGCCGACAGTACTGTTGTATTAGACAACAATAGGCTTTTAGAATTCGTCCCAAATCTTCCAATTAACCAAGCGTTTTCTGTTATGGATCAAATGATAGCAGAAACCGTAAAAGGAATTTCTGAAACAATTACTCTACCCTCCCTAATAAACCTAGATTATGCTGATATGAAAGCCATAATGGGAACTGGTGGACTGTCAGTCATGCTTTGGGGAGAAGCAGAGGAAGATGCTGGAGTTGAAGAGATAGTACAAGAAGCATTAAACCATCCGTTATTAAATGTAAATTATAAGGGGGCAAATGGTGCTCTTGTACATATAACTGGTGGACCAAACATGAGTCTGAAGTATGTGCAAGACGTTGCAAAAGCATTAACTGAAGATCTTGACTGCTACTCAAATGTAATTCTAGGTGCAAGAGTAATACCTGAATTTGAGGGTAAATGCAGAGTAATGGCAATAATGACTGGTGTAGAGTCGCCAAACTTACTTGGACCGAACGCAGCATCTATGCCAAGAGAAAAACAAGTAGCACAAGCAATTACAAGCTCAAAAGTAGACATTGATTTTGTAAGATAAACAAAATCAATTTTTTAATTTTTTATTATTGTTCCATTAAATTTTTGGCCAGTGATGGCTTTCTCAAGTTCGTCTAATTTTTTTCCGTTCAAAACAAAAGTAGGAATCTTAGCTCTGCTAATGATTTCCAGAGCAGGCCCGTCGATCACCGTGTTCTTACCAGCAGATTCCCATCCAGTACCATGCTCTTTAATTAGCTGTCTAATTGAGATTTCATCCAATTTTTTTGCATCTGAATGTTTGTTAGGATCCTTGTCATAAACTCCATCTACGTTTGTTGCAATAATATATTTAGATGCCTTCGTTT
>CAYMMP010000003.1:0-4519 GCA_964391625.1 uncultured Thermoplasmatales archaeon
GCGTCATCGCAACGAGTATCATTAGAATAACAGCCCCAATTCCAAAAATTTTCTTTCTTATCATCTTTCAACTTCCTCCTCTAAATCATGATAAGATTTGACATATGACTATTATAGGTTATGTTGCAATGCTAACGTAAACGCCCATAATTTCAAAGATAAAAACCTTTTTTTGTTATTATGTACACAAATAGTTAGGAATGGAAAAAATTGACATTATATGTAATGAAAAATCAAAAAATTAACTTTATGTAAAAATTATAACAAATTTTTACATTTTGCTGGCACTATGAAATATAATATATTAATCATTAATATCAATTATAAAATGAAAATAGCTTTAAAATTTGCGTATGATGGAAGATATTTCTACGGTTATGCCCGACAACCAAATCTTAAAACTGTTGAAGGGGAAATAATTAAAGTTTTAATCAAACACAAATTAATAAAAAACACAAAAGAATCAAAATTCAGATCAGCAAGCCGAACAGACAAAGGTGTTTCAGCCTTTTGTAATATAATTTCTTTTAATGCAAATAAATTAAATAATAATATTCTAGAATTATTGTCTAATGAATTGGTAAACATTGTAGTTTATGCAATGGCTAAAGTTGAACCAGATTTTAATCCTAGGTATGCAAAACATCGTCAATATAGATATTATCTAAATTCAAAAGATATTGACATCGAAAAAATAATTTCCGCAACATCAATTTTTACTGGCAAGCATAATTTCAGTAATTTTGCTAGAGTTGAAAAGCACAAAAATCCTGTTAGGACAATAGACAATATTGTTTTTTCAGAGTTAGATGATTTTTTGATAATAGATTTTTTTGCGCAAACCTATCTCTGGCAACAAGTTAGAAGAATTGTTTCTGCTTTGGAAAAAGTTGGAAAAGGCAAACTCAAAGAAAAACAAATAATCGAAGCTTTAGAAAATCCCAATAAAAAAGTTGATTTTGGAGTTGCACCTGCCGAACCATTGATTCTTAAAGACATCGTTTATGATTTTAATTTTAGACTTAATCAAAATCTGTTAAATCAGGCAAAAAAATTTGAGCAAAAAATCATTTCCTTTTTACAATGAGTTTCCAGTATAATACAAAAAACAATAAAAGAGCCAACACTATTATTAAAAATCCTAATGTAACCTCTACAACTATAGATAATTCAAAAAATCCAGGAACCACATAATAGTATATTGTATAGAATATTATTGATACAACAAAGGCAAGAACCAAGGCCAATAGCAACCCACGAGAACCATGTTTTTTTAAGGCATTTGCCCAAAATATCGGAGTTAAAGCCATAATATAATATAAATCATTTATTTTGTTTTAACCTTTTTGTAGACTTTTATGCTTTTTTACTTTTAAAAGCCCTGTAAATAAAGTATGCTAAACCACCGTAAAGTACAATGCATCCAAAAATAAGCATGACAATTGCCGATGGTGGCAAACTCATACAATTACCTCCTTAGATTTTATCTTCATAAAAACAAAAGAGAGAGCAAATAATATGATTAATGGCGTTACACCAGCACCTACAATAAGCCACCATGGATATCCCATATATGGGTTAGTAATATTTTGTATTACCGATACTATCAACAATACAAGCAGTATTGTTGGTACTACAAATTTAATGAGTACATCCCACCATCTACCAAGCTTAATCTCTGATGTTTCATTTGCATGAGCTCTAAGCTTATGGATTGTGTACATCCATCCAAGAATTAAACATTCGACAAGCCCAATCATTACTAAACCAAAGTTAGCAATAAAGTGATCCACTATCTCTAGTAGATAAAGACCATTGCCTCCGGAAAACATTAAACTCAAGAGGAAACCTAAAATGCAAATCATTGCTGTAGCTTTTGCTTTTGAAATTTTCCATTTCTCATTTAAACTTGAAGAGATAGGCTCAATCATTGAAAATGCCGAATCAATTCCAAAAGTAAGTAAAGCTATAAAAAATATAAAACCAAAAAATGCAGCAGCAAACGGCAGTAGTGATATTGCTGTGGGATATGTTATAAATGTTAGATTTGGGCCGGCTATCTGCGTTCCAAGCGTTTCAATTCCAATTCCTTGATTTAATGCAAGATAACCTACCACGCTAAATACTGTAAACCCTGCTAAAAATGATGTACCCGCATCTGCAAGAGAGATTATGAATGCATTATTAGTAAGATCTGATTTCTTTTTCAAAAAGCTCGCATAGGTTATCATTATTCCTTGAGCTAAACTTAAGGAGAAAAATACTTGAGCATATGCTGCTAGCCAGACATTCGCATCTAAAAGTTTTGAAAAGTTTGGGGTGAGATAATAGCTTATACCTTCCATTGCACCTGGAAGAGTAAGTCCTCTTACTGTGAGAATTATCAATAATATTGTTGGTATGGGTACAGTATATGCCACCACCTTTCCTATCCTCTTTACTCCTTTGTACAAAATTAAGAAAACTATGAACCATATAACAATTAAACCTAGTATTACTGGAAGACTAATCCCTCCAAAAACTAATGGGCTTCCAGTATCTCCTAAAAAACTTTTGAAAAACATTCCAGCGTTAGATCCCCATCTCAAATCTAGTGAGTATATCATATATGAAAAGCACCAGGCCATTATGATAATATAATAAACAGCTACAGCAAATGGCATTAGCACCGTCCACCATCCTGCCCATTCCCATTTTTTGCCAATTTTTTTAAAGGCGTTTGGTGGAGAACTACGTGCCCAATGACCTATGGAAAATTCTAGTATCATTAATGGAACTCCTGCAGTGAACAATGCTACGAAATATGGTATGAGAAACGCTCCTCCACCATTGTCATAACAGACATATGGAAACCGCCATACGTTTCCTAGCCCCACAGCCGATCCAATTGCTGCCATTACAAACGCAAATCTTGTGTTCCAATGTTCTTTTTCGGGAATTTTATTCACCTCAAGATAAGTATATTGTTATTTTTATATATAAATTATTACAATATTTTAATAAAAAAGTTATTTTTAAATCAAAGTGTTGTAATAATAACAAAAATTATATGAATGATATGCCAATAACAATTATATAAGTAATATTGGGGGAGACTAAACATATGGTTACTATTAGTCATGCAGTTCAAGATATATTGAAAAGGCATGTCTTGATACAAGAAGCAATAAACCATGATATCGTATCTTTTAATAAACTTGCGTTGATGCTTAAACCGGAGATTGAGAAAGAATTAGGTAAGAAAATAAAAACCTCGGCAATTGTGATGGCGTTAAGAAGAGCATCAGACAATTTTAAGAAAAAAACAACCAAACCTGTTTTTAGTTATTCTATTGAAACAATAAAAACAGATATTAGTTATATTGTACTAGAAGAATCGTCAACTGCTTTAAGTAAATTAGAAAAACTATATAGCATAATCGATTTCAAAAAAGGCGGCATATTAAATATTATACAAGGCAACTATGAGATCGCTATAATTATAAACAGCAAATATAAAGATAAAGTATTAGACCTTCTTGATGGAGAAAATGTACTCGAAACAATAGATGACCTTGTTTCAATTTCTTTGACATATTCAAAGAATTTCTTATACACGCCTGGGATAATCTACGATGTTTCAAGATTTTTGGCTTGGGAAAGCATAAATGCGGTAGACATTATACTAACAAAAACAGAATTTAGCTTAATCATCGATAAAAAAGACCTAATGAGATGTTATTCGACACTTGGACGTTTTGCAGAAAATAATGATAAAGATGCTTTCAAAAATGCAATAAAATAATAATCTGATTGTATACTTACAAATTGTTATTATGAAAATTTTTCTTAATTTTTAATAACATTTTTTCAAATTTTTGTTAGTATAAAATCAAACTCTTAATAAGTTTATAATTCTTAATTTACAATATCGTGACTGAGGTGAATGGTATGAAAAAAAAGGTAATTGGATTTGTATCTTTTATGCTACTTATTTTCGCTAGCTTTGCAATTCCGATAGTCTCAGCAGATGAGATTGATGAACAACAAACGGATCATTCAAACCATTTACATATGGGTGGTTCTGATGGGATACAGGCTGTTTTCCAAGGGTTTATACCTGATAAACATTATTGTTCCAAAGTTGAAATATATTCCCACATCAATTTAATTGTTGGTCCAATCCTTGTGTCTGTTGGATATCCTACTGACACTTATCCTTTTTGGAAGTCATTAGGCTCCACAATAAAATTCTCAGTGTCCGCCGGATGGGCCACTTTTGATTTTCCTGATTTTGAATATACTCCTGGAGAACAATACTACATCTTCGTAGGATGTTCGGACACTGCTCTTTTTTCAATTGGATGGTCAGATGAAAACCCATATCCTAATGGGAATTTGCGGACAGATTTAGAAGGAGATCGATATAACGATGATTTAGCTTTCAAGGTTTGGGGATATGATAGCACAAATCCACCTGTAAAACCCTCAAACCTAGATGCTCATAATCCTACATCAAATTCAATACAACTATCATGGA
>CAYMMP010000003.1:4619-50163 GCA_964391625.1 uncultured Thermoplasmatales archaeon
CACTACCGGATTATATTCAGATGGTTATAGTCAAGATTCTGAAGCTACGACACAAATACCCCCTCCAGATACTCCCTCAAACCTAGATGCTCATAATCCTACATCAAATTCAATACAACTATCATGGACAAAAGGTGGTGGTGATAAAACAATGATTCGAAGAAGTACTGGTAGTTATCCTAGCTCTCATTCTTCAGGCGATCAAGTTTATTTTGGCATAGAAACCTCTTACACCGATAAAGGTCTTAATCCATCGACTACCTATTATTATCGTGCATGGTCGTATGATAGCACTACCGGATTATATTCAGATGGTTATAGTCAAGATTCTGAAGCTACGACACAATCTCCGATTTCCCCTCCATCAGTAGCAACACATGATCCAACTATGACGCCAGATTTTGTGACGCTTCACGGGTATCTTGAAAGTTTAGGCGATTCAAATACATGTGAAGTTTGGTTTGTAACTGATACAGCTTCTCATGATAGTTGGGAAGATTATGATTTTAGTGCACAAAAAGAAACAAAAAATACTGTTGGTGAATTCGAGTATACTATGCCTTTTGGATACTCGCCATCAAGAGTATATTATAGGGCTGTTGCATCTAATGAAGGAGGTACAGTTCAAGGCGATGAAAAGACATATTTGCCTCCAACATTATCGTTAGAACCAGAACCATTGGATTTTGGGGAGATGTTAAAAGATAAAACAGCTACAAAAACTTTCAAAATCTGGAATTCTGGTGAGGGGGAACTTTCATACGATTTAGAAAGCGGAACCGAATGGATAACTGATGTTTCTCCAGGAAGTGGAAAATCATTTGGAGAAAAAGATGAAATTACAGTCACTATTGATACCAGTGGATTAACAGTAGGACAAAAAACTGGATACATTTTAATTAATACGCCGACAAGGTATGGCCCATATAGTTATCCTGTAAAAGTTAAAATTGTATATAATATTGCGCCACCAAATGCACTCCTAACCTCTTCAAATATTACTTTCTATTTATTAACTAAAAACTTTGGCCAAGATGTATTATTAGATAAATGGAAAACAATTCCAGACGATTTAGGATATGCAAGTTATGGTTATTACGGGCATGAGGCAGACACTTCAAATGGAATAATCAGATCTGCGATGAAAGCAAAATACGGTTTGACATCAGCGGTGCCAGAATGGATAGGATGTGAATCACATTTGCGCTTAACTTACACCGTTCCTGTTACAACTGCTCCTGGCGTTGGCCATGCTGCTGATATAAGTCTTGCTGGCAACTGTAAAGGCGAAGTTTGGATGGAGGACATTGGAGGGTCAAATGCAATAATGTTTTTCACGATATTGGAAGGAAATAGTGAGCAATATCCATACCATACCACAGGTTCATATGGTTACAAACAATTTAAAAAATATGAGGTTGGAGCATTTTTTTCACAGGATGATTGGTCCTTTAATTGTGATTTTACCCATTCCAATAATAAAATTCCTACCTATTTTAAAGAAGGACAAACTTATTCATTTTGGATATCAATTTCGTCAAATCTTCTCTTGGAAGGAATTGGTATAAAAGATTTTGGGCCAATAGTTGGAAAGGGTTGGACCGATATTCAATTC
Source organism: uncultured Thermoplasmatales archaeon (assembly GCA_964391625.1). GTDB lineage: Archaea > Thermoplasmatota > E2 > DHVEG-1 > DHVEG-1 > CAYMMP01. The sequence continues at coordinate 6,235 of CAYMMP010000003.1, forward strand.
ATTTTAGATTCTATTGAAATTCGCTATCATAATCCTCCACCATCTCCACCTGAAGGAGAGCATTATCCAGAAATTACTAATGTTGAAGGCCCAAATAATTTAATTATTAATCAAATAGGTAGCTATATTGCATATGCAAATGATGAAGATGGAGACCAAATGCAATTTAAATGGTACTGGGGAGATGGAACAGAAAGCGATTGGACCAGCTCAACGCAATCACATAGATATCAACAACCTGGGCCTTATCAAATTAGAGTTCAAGTACGAGATGAATCAGAATATAAACTATTAAGTAAAATCTCGACGCCTTATGAAATACAAGTTACAAGACCTGATGGATCTATAAACATTATTTCCCCAAAAGATGGTGATTCCTGGGAAGTTGGAACTACGAATACAATTAGTTGGAATCAAAATGGGGAAGTAGGAAAATATGTGTATCTTGCATTATCTAAACAAAGCGATCCAAGTTATAAATTTGATATAACGCCAAATCCGATATCAGCTGATGTCGGTAGCTATTCCTGGGAGATTCCTATAGATATTATATCAGATGATGACTATCAAGTTATTTTATGGAATGATCCAGCATGTGATATAAGTGATATTTTTACAATAAAAGCCGGAACAGGTCCGAAAACCCCCATTCGACCAGACGGTCCAGGTATTGGAAAACCAGGAATAGAATATACATATAGAAGCATGACCGAAGATCCACAGGAAGATCAAATAAGCTATTTTTTTGACTGGGGCGATGGTACCAATAGTGGTTGGCTTGGTCCTTACAGTTCCGGTGAGGTTGCAACAGCAAAGCATATATGGGATTCTAACGGATACTACAACATAAAAGTAAAAGCAAAGGATACAAAAGGTTTGGAAAGTGAATGGTCGGAGCCACTCCTTGTAAATATACAAAAAAGTAGATTTTCAAGTATAATTTCGATATTACTTGATCGATTTCCACTACTCGAAAAATTATTAACATTAATCACAAAGATGTCCTAAACTAAAAAATAATCTATATCACAACGTCATTACATAGTTTGGATACTGTGAATTACGAACTAATTATTGTTAGATATGGTGAAATAGGCTTAAAAGCAAAGGCAACGAGAAGGCGCTTTGAAAGTACTTTGGTAAGCAACATAAAAAAAGCTCTAGAAATAGAAAAGCTCTCTAATGAAATCAAACTGATGAGAGGCAGAATTTTTGTTTATACTAAAGAGATAAAAAAATCGCTTTCCATTTTACAAAAAATTTTCGGCATAACTTCTATCAGCCCTGCTACTAAAACTAATAGCGATATGGATTCAATGAAAAAATATGCTGTAAATATTTCCAAAAAACAAATGGAAAAAACAGACAGCTTTGCTTTGAGAGTGACAAGAGAAGGAAATCATGAGTATACAAGTCAGGATGTTGCCATTGCTGTTGGTAATACTGTTAGAATAGCAATGAATGCAAAAGTGAACTTAACAAATCCTGATTTTACTTTATTCATTGAAATTAGAAATAATGAAGCCTATTTTTATACAAATAAAATAATTGGTGTTGGAGGTTTGCCTTTAGGTACTCAGGGAAATGTTTTATCGATTATCGATACCGATCAATCCATTCTCGCTTCGTGGTACATGATGCATAGAGGTTGCAAGATAATTTATGGTAGTAAAAACCAAAAGTTCAACAAGAAGATTGAAACCTTTGCAAAAAATTGGTATGCAGAATCACAGATATTTAATATCAGTCAAGATAATAATTCTTTTGACAGCATAAACAAAATAGCAAAGAATAACAAATGCGATGCAATTATAACAGGTCATAATATTAAAAATTTAGAAGATATAAGGCGATTTAAAGAACAAATTAAATTTCCAGTTTTACATCCATTAATTGCAATGACAGAAGAACAAATTCAGAGTAAAATTAAAGAGTTAGGTCTACTAAAATGAAAGTAGTTGTGTTTGGTGCAGGGGCCATAGGTTCATTCATTGGGGGAATGCTTTCTAAAAACAATGATGTAGTTTTAATTGGAAGAAAACCTCACATACAATCAATTAAAAAGAGTGGATTAATAATAAAAGGAAAGACAAGACTTAACATTAAAATCAGAGCTGAAGAGAATATTGAAAGTATCGATTTTTTACCAGATTTATTGATTTTAACAGTAAAATCATTTGATACTGAAAATGCTATAAAAGAAGCAAAAAAAGCAATCGGAAAAAATACTTTAGTCTTATCACTTCAAAACGGATTGGATAATGTGGAGAAAATAAGAAAGTATGTTCCTGAAAAACAAATTATCGTTGGTATAACGACGCATGGATGTATTTTCTCAGAACCTGGAAAGATAATTCATACGGGTATTGGTAAAACAATTATCGGTAAACTTACTGAAAACGAGTTACAACACGTTATTGATATTGTCAATATATTCAACAAGTCAGAAATTAAGACATATTTTAGTAAAGACATCCTTAAAGAAATTTGGGTTAAAGGAATTATAAATTCCAGCATTAATCCATTAACCTCTTTTTTTCAATGTAAAAATGGTTATCTTTTGAAGAATCCAATTTTAGGAAAAAATGTTGAAAAGATATGTGAAGAATCGACAAATGTTGCAAATGCTAATGGATTCAATCTTTCTATCAATGATATGATTGATAAAACCAAAGAGGTTATCAGGGATACTTCTGAAAATTATTCATCAATGTTTCAAAGCATTCAACAAGATAAGGAGACAGAAATTGATTCTATAAATGGAAAGATTGTTGAATTAGGTGAAAAAAACAACTTAGATGTTAGTTTAAATAAACTATTAGTTTATTTAATTAAAAACTTATAAAATGAGGAGCTTATGAAAATATTTATTACAAGAAAAATCCCAGAGAAAGGGCTTGAATTATTAAAAAAAGAGCATGAAATTGAAGTAAATCCCCATAACAGAGTTTTAACTAAAAAAGAAATCATAAATGGATTAAAAGGAAAAGACGGGTTACTTTGCCTACTTACAGACAATATCGATGCTGAAGTAATACATTCTGAGCCGAAACTTAAGATGATTGCAAACTATGCAGTTGGTTTTAATAACATAGATATTAAAGTTGCTACTGAAAGAGGCATTCCAGTTAGCAACACTCCAGACGTTCTTACCAATGCAACTGCTGAGATGGCATGGGCATTGTTGTTTTCTGTTTCAAGGCGCATAGTGGAAGCTGATAATTTTTCACGTGCTGGCAAATTTGAAGGATGGGCACCAATGCTTATGCTCGGTCAAGATATCTCAGAGAAAACACTAGGAGTTGTTGGTACTGGTCGTATTGGTACTGCTTTTGCTCTTAAAAGTAAAGGATTCAATATGAAAGTTTTATATTTTAACAAGAGTAAGAACGAAAAACTTGAGAAAGAATTAAATGCAAAGAAAGTAGAACTTGATCAACTTCTCAGAGAATCTGACTTCGTGTCTTTGCATGTACCTTTAGTTCCATCAACTCATCATCTTATCTCAGAGAAACAACTAAAAATAATGAAAGAAACTGCAGTTTTAATTAATACTTCTAGAGGTCCTGTGATTGATGAAAACGCTTTAATTAAAGCTCTTAAGGAGAAATGGATCTTTGGTGCAGGTCTTGACGTTTATGAAAATGAGCCAATTATCCCAGAGGAATTGAAAAAATTGGATAATGTCGTTCTTCAACCTCACTCTGCTTCTGCCACATTCTCAAGCAGATCTGGTATGGCAGTTATTGCTGCTAAAAATATGCTTGCCGGACTTAGGGGAGACATTCCACCAAACTGCGTAAATCTAGAAGTTTTTTCGAAGAAATAAAAGGCTATAGTGTAAAAGTCCAAATCTCTGGTTCTTCAGGTAATTCTTCTTTTTCTATGTCTATTTCATTTCCAACAGGTACTATTTTATAGGGTGATTGCTCAAGAAAAGCATCTATGCCAGATATTGGTAATGAAAGACCTCCAATTTTGTAATGCATTGGAACAACTATTTTTGGCTTGATGGTTTTTACAACATTCCATGCGTGCTTGCCATCAACAGTAAATGTACCGCCAACAGGAATAAATAAAACATCAACATCACCAATTTTCTCTGCGGTTTCATCATCAATTTCATGTCCTAAATCACCAAGATGACAAAACCTGATGCCCCCCATTACAAACTTGAAGATAATATTTTTACCACGTTTAGCACCTTTTTCCTCGTCATGAAATGAAGGCACGCCACTGATTTCAACATCTGAGATTGTTCTTTTCCTCTCATCTGTAATGACCTTTGATCCTTCTTTTTCAACTGTTTTTACACTGTTGTGGTCATAATGATCATGAGAAACCAAAATAATATCGCCCGTAACAGTAGGTGCAGGTATACCAATTGATTTGCCGTCATGCGGATCAGTCACTAGCGTAATATCATTAGTAACTTCAAAGCATGAATGACCATGCCAACGTATTTGTAACATATATTTTCCTCCCCGTAAGCCACACATATCGCGAAATCATTATAAAAAATTATGGACGTAATCGACCAAATCGAATGTACTCTATTTTTTTATTTACACTTGCAAAAATAAACTCCTTATTTACAGAGTGAGCAAGGCGGACTGCTCTGCTAATTTCAGACCATATGCTTTTAAAATCTTTTTTTACAATATGAACTAAATATTCAGCATGTGTCTCATCAGGATTTTTTGTATACACTCTAAAGTGAGTGCCAAACTTAAAACCGGTTTTGACAATAAGCCCCTTTTTCTTCAAATCTCTAAAAACAGCAAGCCTTAGTTTGATATCTGGTTGAAGTTCATAAGCTACGTTTTCAATTTTATCTTTTTTAATTTCTTTTTCATTAACATCGTAAAAATCAATTAGGTTATTTTCTGAGAGATATAATGCTTCGACAAAAGACAGTTGAAGACCATTTCCAAAAAACTTTCCATAAAATTCTTTTTCAAAAAAAGTTTTAGATGCTTTTTCATCAAAAATTACAACTCTATCTTTTAAGAAAACTCCTCTAGTTTTTTGAAAGGCATGTGTTTTCGTCTTGCCTTTTAGTTCTGTTTTTGAAACTTCATAATAGGTTATATCGCCCTCCTCGTCAATAATTGCAAACCATAACCTACCATCTTTTTTTGAAACATATTTTTCAAGATCAGTTGTTTCTTTGATATCCAAAAAATCTCTCTCTGAAAAAACTGACACAAAAATCTGTTTGTTTACTTTTTGTTTAATATGAAAAGTAATTTTCTTTTTTCCTTCATAATCTTTTATCGCATAACCTCTTTTCCTTAAATCTTTAAAAGCCAAATATCTAATTTCAAAATCAAAAAATTTTTTAGATGCCATCTCAACAAGTTTTTGAAAATCAATTAATTTCTTGTTTTGATAGATTCTGATTTTTTTTTCATCCAGTAAAAAAATACCTTCAATCAAATTCAATTGTAACTTATTTCCACTACGGGGCTGACCAAAACCACTTTTGTTGTATAACCTACCAATATCTTTTGTTTTTTCAATAAGAATATTGTCCTTTTTTAACTCGCCAGTTATTATCATTATAGAGAGACCATAAAACGATTATGTTATTTGTTTTTTTTGTAATACTCCCTTATACTTCTCGGAACCTGGTCATTTGGATAATAATATCTTGGTCTGTGATCGTATGTGCTTGGAGGATAATGTACAGGCGGTTTTTTCTTCTTATCTTTATTTCCAATAAAACTACCGATTATCAATCCTATTCCCAGACCTGCCAAACCCCCAATTAAAAATATCCCAATAATAAATAACATTCTCTCTAAAACCCAGATACTTAATGGAGTATTTGCTTGTGGTATGCCTACATAAGTAGAAACAGAAGTGCCGGCAGATGTAGTATTTGTGTAGCTGATGGCGCCCGCTATCATTCCTGAATACTTATAGTAAATAATCGCTGATTCAAATGAAGATTCGTTAGATAAACTTTCAGCATATTCATAATAGCTAACCGCAAGCACAGGCTCTATTCCTTGCATCCTACTTTTTGCAATACTATTACTTGCCTTTTCACTTGAAATATCTATTTTTTCTTCTTCGCTTGTACCGATTAATTCAAGGGCAAGATTTGCTTTTACAAGCGCTTCAAGCGCTTCAAAAAATGCAGCAGCTGGAAAATCATTGTCTAAATCATCTCTTGCAGTTTCCAATAAATTTTTAGCTGAGCTAAGGTGGCCTGCTGAACTAGCAGATATTTGACTCAATTCATCAATAATAACCTCTGAATAGGTTACTGCCTGTTGCGCCTCATCAATATATTCAAGAGCAATATTTTCTAATTTTGATTTAGTAATTTCTCCTGTTTTGTTGAATTGATCTCCTATTCCAATCCACCAACTAATGCTATTGCAGCGCTCTACAACAAAAGCAATATCATACAAAAAATCTAGAACATCAGAGAATGTATATAAATCAATGCTTTTTGCATCATCTAAATATAATTTTGCTTCTGTTGATCTTCTTTGAGCCGCTCCAACTGTTTGAAGGGATATTAGATCAACAATCTCTGCATTTTTGGCTAAATTATTAGTTTCCTCATATAATGTTTCAACATCGTCTAATAGAGTATCAATGAAATCTTGTTTGCCCGAATCATAGTAATCACATGCGTATTCGACAAATCTTGATGAGATTAAAGATTGAAAAGATTTACTGGTGCTCGTATAATAAAGATGCTGATCATACCATTCTTTCGAATCATCAAAACTTTTTTTCGCATTTTCAAGTTTTTTATTTATGTCTGACTTATAGTAGTTTGGAAAATGATCTGGAATACTGCTATTTTTGAATTTTGAACTAGCATTTTCATATAAATTTTCAGCTTCATTGATAAGCCTAGTGGCAAGTGGCTTCATCGAGTTGATATAATCCTCAGTTGTTATTTCGCTATTAGATCCTTCAAATGTAAAACTATATCCTGTAAAATTTTCGATCGCCTCATTAATTTCGCCAACTTCTAAAACCGTTATACCGTAGTTATTCCAGGCATAATCAGCTACATTTTTTGTAACTAGATTCCATCCATCTAATTCAGTGTATGTTCCTTGCCCTTTGGGTATTAAAAAACGCTCCGCTCCAACAGATGCTGCAGCATCTATCTTTTGAGGTATCCCTCCAATTGGACCTATACTACCATCCGGGTTTATCATTCCAGTCATAATTGTTTTATCGTCTAACGTCCAGTTTTCAAGTAGAGCAACAGTTGCAACTGTCATAATTGCGCCTGCTGAAGGCCCTCCAATAACTGGTGAATTGGTTCTTACAACAAAGAAATAATCAAAATTAGAAGGATCAATATTGCTGTTTTTATCATTTTCAACAAGCGTACTTGCAACTTTTACTGCAAGTCTTGCAGATCCTTGCATATCAACTTGAGTCAAAGGCAAAGTATCGACGAAGACACGTCCATTGCCATTGCTTTGGATTGTAACAGTAATGGTTGAAATCACACCGATGTATCCATTATCTGTAGAGGCAACGGCAGGTGCGTAAACTGTAACATTTCGATATGTTATCGATAATTCTCCTTCTGATATTTCACCTGTATTTGGGGTGGCCGCAAGAGTTGTTTTAGCCGAAATTGGGCAAGCTATAATAAGTATTATTAAAAGTATCAAGATTTTTTTACCCATAGTTTTCACCTCTTAGAATGTATTTTTTTAAGATTGTGAAATGCGTAATTGACAGAACTTATTAAAAAATGTTTGTATAAAAATAAAAAAGATGGAGAGTATTATTTTTTTATTAGGTCTAATGAGGACAGTTCAGCAGATAGTTTTTCAACTGCTAATGATACATCCTCTGTTTGCCTTGCACCTGTACAAACGATTTTTCCAGAACCAAACAATAGCATAGCTACTTTGGGCTCTTTGATGCGGTATACAAGTCCTGGAAATTGCTCTGGTTCGTATTCTACATTTTCAAGTCCAAGTCCCATTGCAACTTCGTTGAGGTTTAACTCCGTTCCTAGATCGGATATTGCTACAATGTTTTGTATTACTATTTTAAGATCTTTGTAAACATCTACACCTAGCTTTCTTAATTTTTCCGCTATTATGTCTACTGTTTTACGTACGTCTTCTACATTTTTTGCCCCTGTACAATTTGCTTTTCCACTTCTGAAAAGTAATGTCGCTGTCTTTGGATTATCTAAACGGTATACAAGTCCTGGAAATTGCTCTGGTTCGTATTCTGCTTCTTCAAGTGATTGCGCGATTACATCCAGATCTAGTTTATCTGCAAAAGATGTTGACGCAACAATATTTTCAACAATTACTTCTGGCATAATTTTTTCCTCCAAATATTTTTATAAAACTCCTATCGAGGTTAATTTTTCCTCTATCCTTTCTATAGATTTAGATGCATCATCAATTGTTTTCGCACCGGTACTTACAACCCTCCCCGAGTTGAAAAGCAATACTACTGCGTTATAGTCGGTTGTCTTGTAGATCAAACCGGGGAAATCTTTTGGATAGTAAGTTACATCTTTTTGAGGCAAACTTTTTGACGCGCGTTCTAAATCTAACCCTCTTTTAAGGTCAGCTGAAGCAACAATGTTCTCTAATTCAACTTTGTAATTTTTTTTGGTTTCAGAGCCTGCTTTTTTTATCTTTTCAACAGTTTTTTTAATGGAGCCATTAACATCCTCTTTAGTTTTTGCACCTGTGCATATAATCTTACCGTCAGACAAAATTAGCACTGCTACTTTTGGCTCTGTAAACTTTATAGTTAAACCATCAAAGTCATCGGGGTTATAGCTGCTACCTGGCATATTTTCAGCTAATGTCTTTATATCAAAATTATCTGAAACTTTAGCCGAAGCAACAATATTTTCGATAACTATGTCTGTCATATAATGTCAGCCTTCCCTTCCTGGAGTATATAAAGGCTTTATATAAATATATCGCACAAATATGGAGAAAAATTGATTTTTCTTAAATTTTTACAAAATAGCATCAAGATCTAGATCATCATCACTTTTTTTCTTCTCTTTCTTTGTTTTCTTGTTATTAACTCTATCAAGCATCCCACGGAACTCATCTGTACGATACTCAATGCGTCTTTCGCAACTAGCAACAGCAAGTTCTCCGCGTGTTTTTTCAATTAACCCTCTGATCATGTCTTGTTTTTTCTTAATAGGTATTAATCCAGAAGGATAATCAAAACGGATTATAACGCCATAGATTTCTTCCATCATATTTAGGTAATCATCAGCTTTTTTTGTTTTCCCTTCCCTGATGGAATCAAGAGCAGTTCGTCTGAGTTCACCAACAAGGTCACACAAGCCTAGGAGATAAGAGCTGTAAGTTGTTTGAATTTTATCTGGATCTGGTAAATCCTTACCCCTCATAACGTTATACAAGCAATGGGCTTCTACGAGCTCCTGTGCGGCGTTCTCAACAAAACCTGCATGATAAAGTTCAGGATGATCCTTGGTCAAAGCATATAGCTCTTGAAGTTTTTTAGAAGCTTTATTTATGTTAGTTTTCGCCTCTCTCATGGCGCTCTGATGAATTTTTTGTATTGCCCTGCGACATCCGATAATAATTTCTCTAGAGGATTTTAGAGCTTTCTCTCTAACTTTATCTTTGTCATCAATGTTCTTTTCGATTTTATCAACTATTCTATCAAGATTTTTCATTGTAGATATGGAAAACATCTCATATAGTTTATATTTTTCCTCTATAGTAGGTGTTTATTCACACAAAAATCTGGTTTTTCACCTTTTAAAACTTTATTTATCTGCTCGGCACAAACAGTTCCAGCTTTAATTTGCCCCTCTTTTGTATTTGCTCCAATATGTGGTGATAAAATTACATTATCTAGATTAACAAAAGGATTGTTTTCTGGTGGCTCTTTTTCAAAGACATCTATTCCAGCACCTGCAATTTTCCCTTCTTTCAATGCGGCATAGAGGGCATTTTGATCAACAACTCCACCACGTGAAACATCAATTAAATAAGCACTGCTTTTCATCAAAGAAATCGCTTTTTCATCTATTAAATAATGAGAATCTTTTGTATGTGGTATATGTAGTGAAACAAAATCAGATTGTTTTAACAAATCTTTAAAGGTTGCTAGTCCGGCTCCCATCTTTTTTGCCTTGTCCTCTGTACAATGAGGCGAATAAACTAAAACATTCATTCCAAAACCGTTTGCAATTTTAGCAGTATGTTGCGCAATCCCACCAGATCCTATCAAACCCAATGTTTTACCAACTAATTCTTTTCCTTTAAGTTGTTTTTTTGCCCATTCTCCTTTTTTCATTGTGTTGTCAGCTTTAGGGACAAATCTTATGAGTGCAAGCATATGTGCAAAAGCAAGCTCTGCAACACTTGCTGTTGCGCCTGATGGGCTGTTTACAACAGGAATGCCATGCTTTCCAGCTGTTTCGATATCGATGTTATCAACACCTATTCCGGCGCGTCCGATAACCTTTAAATTTCCTTTTGCGCCAGCATTTACAACGTCTGTGGTTACTTTAGTCCTGCTTCTAACCATCAATGCGTCATATTTGGAAATCTCTTTTAAAAGAGTATCTGCATCCATTTCATCATAAGTTACATCATGACCAGCATCTTTTAAAACCTGAAGCGCCTCTTCTGCTGATTTATCGGTTACTAATACTTTCATAATTAAAACCCCACTTGACTGGTATAAGGAATAGTTTAAAAATGTTTATGCTAGATAGTCCAATCTAAAAAAACTTCCCGGATATTCAGCTTTCTCGGCAAGTTCTTCTTCAATTCTTAAAATTTGGTTGTATTTAGCATTACGATCGCTGCGGGCAGGCGCACCCGTTTTAATTTGACCAGCACTTGTTCCGACCACTAAATCTGCTATAAAGCTATCCTCAGTTTCTCCACTTCTGTGACTAACGACTGCAGTCCATCCCTGATCATGAGTCATTTTAATTGCATTTAATGTTTCAGTAACTGTCCCTATTTGATTTAACTTTATAAGAACAGAATTTGCAGCACTCATCTCAATTCCCTTTTGAATCCTTTTTGTGTTAGTAACAAATATATCGTCGCCAACAATCTGAACCTTGGTACCAAGTTTTTTTGTTAGTTCGACCCATGTTTCCCAATCATCTTCCGCAAGACCATCTTCAAGACTGACGATAGGATATTTTTCACATAATTCTACATAAAAATCAACCATTTCACCGCCAGAATATGACTTGTCACCAATTTTGTATATTCCGTCATAGAAAAATTCACTAGATGCAGGATCAAGAGCAATTTTTATTAAACCACCATAACCAGCATTTTCGATTGCTTGTAGCATTAAGTCAAGCCGATCATTAACATCAGTTATTTGGGCTGGAGCAAAACCGCCTTCATCACCAATCAAGGCACCGCCAGCACCAAACCTATTTTTTAGGAGTTTTGCTAGATGATGATAGCTTTCAGAAACCATTCTTATACCTTCACTAAAGCTTTTTGCACCAGTGGGCATCAGCATATGCTCCTGTATTGAATTTTTTTGACCAGCGTGTTTACCACCATTTATTACATTGCACATTGGAACTGGTAGCATATGGGGAATAACGCCAAACATCTCTCCAATATATTGATATATAGGAAGATTTTTAGCTGCAGCACCGGCCTTTGTTACAGCCATTGAGACAGGGAGAATTGCATTTGCGCCAAAAGTATCTTTATTTTCGGTACCGTCTAATTTTAACATTATATTATCAATTGTCTCTTGATGAATGCAATCAAGATCAATTAGTTTTGGAGCAATTTTTTTGTTGACATTATCCACCGCTTTTAAGACACCTTTACCAAAATATCTTGATTCATCTCCATCTCTGAGTTCTAAAGCCTCATGCTGTCCTGCACTTGCACCGCTAGGCGTCATTGCACGGAAAACACCGTCTTCTGTTGTTATATCTACTTCAACTGTTGGATTTCCACGTGAATCAAGAACCTCTCTAGCATGGATTTTTTTTATTATAGACATAGATTTGTTCTCCCCTACAGCAGAAAGCAAATAGAATACAACATTATAAAATCATTCATTAATTAATCAAAAAAGAAGATAGATATTGAGAATATCTTTTATGGATATGTTTCTAATGCCAGATAACCGTCTCCACCAATCGGAAGTTTATCGATAGATGAGGTTCCATGTCCCCTTCCATCGCCGTTGTCATCTATCTGAGGATTTTGTTCATCCGGATATCTGTCAATACGGTTATCAGCAGCCATCCATGCTTTTCCATAAGATGATCCTTTTTCAAGCTCATCAAAGAAAGACTCTACAAATGCACTCTCACTGCCAGTATATGCAGGACTTTTACTGTCAGTAGAAGTCATAATTATTCTATTTTTTTCACTACAATATTTAATGAAACCACCACTGTAACAAGAGTCAATTACGACAGTGCAGGTATGATAATCAACCTGGTCAAGCCAACTATCTAAATCCCATGCCCATACCATTTCCCATAGGTTATACGGGCGACCAGGGAAAACACAAACAGGACTACCCGGAGAGTTTATGCCGTGATCTGAGATAAAAATAAAACAGTTGGTATCTTTAGTTGATTTTCCTTTCAACCAACTTGTAATCGCGTTTTTAACATTTGATTTTGTCGTTCTTGCATCTGCGTTTCCAATTTTTTTCCATCCACTAAGCCAGTAAATCTGATTATCTGTATAACCTAATTTTTTGAATGAATCATATCCGTGTTTCGCATTATTCACAAAACTATCATCTAAGTTGGTACCACCAATCCATTCAAGAAGTTTAGAATTGCCTGTTCCACCAGCTATAAGTACAACATATGTCTTTTTTTTGCCTTCTTCTTTAGAAATATCAACTGTAGTCCAATCACTATCATAATTATTTTTTTGATCATGAACACCAACAAATAAGATGTACTTTCCCTCTTCTACAAATGTATATTTTGGACTTGGCTCGCTAAATATAGCAACCTGTTTTCTATCTTTTTCTAACACCCAACGCCAGTTTCTGTAAGGGGGCTTACCTCCACAGACTGTGGCTGTGAACTGTATCTGTTGATTTACTTTTCCTGTATACGGTCCATCTATGTCAACTGTCAGCTCCCCGCCGTCAGTCCCCCCTTCGCTCCATATATCGAACCATATTTCACATTTATCCCAACTTTCACCATTATTTCCACACGAATAGCCTGTACCATCATCATCACCATCCCATTTTCCTGTTCTAAGATCGTAACGGATATTCACACTGCAGTCGTCTTTAAATGGACTTATATCAAGCCGATCGTCTTTGCCTTCGTACCATCCAGTATCCCGATCCCATAGCTGAATTTCGATATCAATAATTTTTTCATCATCATAAATTTCTTGTAAAGCAATCCAACTATAATCGTCTCCAAAATTAATGTCGTTGTCATTTTCTTTTAAAGGTTTTGGGCTATTTTGTTGTCCCATGTTATTAATTTCTACTTTTAGGTAAAAATCAGCATCATTAAAAGAATCGACAGGTTCCAGAGCATGAATTCTTTTAACTTTTACATATATTTTGGGATTATCCCCTATGTTGCCGCTACTTGGTTTGTCTTCTTCATCACTAGGTATTTGTTTATCGATAGAATTTATTTTAAAAGCAGTTGTGGGCGGTATAAGAGATGAGAATAATAATAAACCCACTAAACAGAGTACCAAAAAACATTCCTTTCTTTTCATCCAAACCAAATAAATAAAAACAAAATTATATATTTAAATATTTTGCTTATTTTTTATATCTATATTTAATCTAGAAACGTTTAAGAGTCATAATATGTTTACCATTTTGGAGGTAAAATGATGGATATATTAATGATATTTGTAGTAGTAATCTTCTTTTTTATACTTCTGTTGGCCTCGGCCATAAAGATAATGGCTGAATATCAGAGGATAGTGGTATTTCGATTAGGAAGATTAATAGGAATAAAAGGCCCTGGTCTCGTGTTTATAATTCCAATTATTGATAATTATATAAAGTTGGATTTAAGAACACGTGTTATAGATGTGCCAAAACAAAGAGTAATAACCAAAGATAATGTAACAGTTGATGTTGATGCAGTAGTATATTTTAGAATAACAGATCCAAATAAAGCAGTTGTCGAAGTCCAAAGATATGATGTTGCAACAGGCCTACTGGCACAAACGACATTAAGAGATGTATTGGGGCAAAAAAGCCTAGATGAATTACTGGCAAAAAGAGATGAACTCAACAAAAGCCTACAAACAATTATTGATCAAGGGACAGATCCATGGGGGATAAAAGTATCTGCAGTAACAATACGTGATGTAGCATTACCTGAAGAAATGCTTAGAGCAATTGCAAAACAGGCAGAAGCTGAGAGAGAAAAAAGATCAAGAATAATTATAGCAGATGGTGAATATCAAGCTTCAAAGAAAATGGCAGAAGCATCAACCTTCTATGACAAAGCACCAGCCGCTTTAAGGTTAAGAGAGTTACAGACGCTTTCAGAGATTGCTCGTGAAAAAAACCTTATTGTTGTTCCCATTGGCGGGGATATCGCGCAGGCAGCTGCGATAGCAAGAGCATTGGATAAGAAAAAATAATGAAACTAAAATTATCTTTTCTTTTCTTATTTTTAATTCTTTTTTTATTCTCATTTAATGTTGTTTCTGAAGGTTCTAATGTAGTTGTTGTTGAAATTACTGGTACCATTGATCAAGGGACTGTAGAAACTTTAAAAGATAGTATAGATCTAGCCGAATCTAAAAATTCAGAGGCAATAGTTTTATTACTAGACACGCCTGGTGGTGGTTTACAAGAAACCTTCGAGATCGCTCGTTTGATAAATGAAAGCAAAATTCCAATAGTAGGTTATGTGTATCCTGGCGGTTCTGCTGCTTGGTCTGCTGGGACTTTCATCTTAATGAGCACACATATTGCAGCTATGGGGGACCATACAATAATAGGATCTTGCCAGCCTATTGAAGTTAGTGTCTCAGGCACTCATCTTATCAACGATTCCAAGACAATCAACGCTCTAACAAGTTGGATGGGAGAGAGAGCAGACATGTTTGGTAGAAACAAAAGTGTTGCAAAGCGTTTTATCACTGAAAATCTTAACATTAATGAGACCCTATCTTTAAAATATGGAGTTATTGAACATACTGCCTCTTCAATTGAAGAACTCATTCAAGATATTAATGGCACCACAGTAGAGACAAGTAGCGGTAATGTCACTCTTTATACAAGATATGCTAAACAAATTAGATATGAACCATCACTTGGCATTCAATTAATGAAGTTTTTCTCAAATCCTGTACTAACTTCAATACTTCTAATAATAGGGATTTTTGCTATAATTTTTGGTATTTCCTCTCCTGGTTTTGGAGCAGAGGTATTTGGAGTTATAGCAATTTTATTATCTCTAATTGGATCTGGCTTTTCAATGCCAGTTTTAGCAATAATTTTCATTTTTATAGGAATTCTTTTACTGATTATTGAAATTTTAGTTACGCCTGGTTTTGGAGTAATAGGCATCGGAGGCATAATATCTTTAATAGTAGGTTCTATATTCCTAATACCAAGTTATACTAATAGGGAATGGTTGATATCTGTGGCCTGGATTCAAGATGCTTTCATGGTTGTATTGGTAATAATCGTGCTTATTGCGATATTCTTCGCGTTTTTATTGTACAAAATACTTGAAATAAGAAAAAAGAGAGCCGCGGTAGGCGTTCTTTCAGGTGAAACAGCAAAGACAGTAGACAGGATAACACCAGATAAGTCAGGATATGTACGTTATAAGGGAGAACTTTGGCAAGCTACCTCTGATGTGACAATTGAGCCAAACACTAAGGTAACTATCGTTGGTAAAGATGAAACAATTTTAAAGGTTGAACCAAAAGATGTTTGACTAAAAGATAATCAATTCCTATTTTTTCTAGGTTAGGTTTTAAAATGAATAATGGCATAAAATTTCAGTTTCTAGGCGGCGTAGAAGAAGTCGGCAGATTGGCAATGGTGCTTGAAACAGGCGACATTAAATTACTTTTTGAATATGGTATGTCACCAGGCAAACCACCAAGTTACCCCCTCCCAGCTCCACCAGTTGACATGGTTTTATTAACTCACGCTCATCTTGATCATTCTGGTATGATTCCAAAGCTCTTTTCTACAATGGATCAACAAATTATTACAACACAACTTACTAGTGAAATTGCAGATATATTGCATAAAGATTCGATTAATATTGCAAAAGCTGAAGGATATGCAATTCCATACAGCAGAGCAGACATTAAAGATGCAAAACATAGTGTTGAGCCTGTAGCGCCTTCTCAGAAAAAAGTTATAGGTAACAATCATGAATTGATCTGTCATGATGCAGGACATATACCTGGGTCTCTCATGTTTGAGTTAGTTGGTGATAAAAAAATACTTTTTACTGGTGATTTTAATGTTATTGATACACATATAGTTAAAGGTACAAAACCAGTAAACTGTGACATACTCTTTTTAGAAGGAACATATGCAGGCCGAGATCACCCAAAGAAAAGAGAAGAAATTGAGCATGATTTACTAGATAAGATAGAAGAAGTTGTAAGACGAGGCGGTATAGCTATATTGCCTGCTTTCGCTGTATCAAGATCTCAAGAACTTGCTATAGTTCTAGCCAGATCCGGCTTTAATATTTGGTTTGATGGTATGGGTAAAAAAATATCAAAAATATTTTTGAAATACCCTCGTTATTTGAGAGATCATAAAGAATTGAAAAAAGCCATAAATCAGATAAATCCAGTTCATTCTGACCATGGGCGCAAACTCGCTCTGGATAAGGCAGATGTAATTCTTACTTCTAGCGGCATGATGGATGGCGGACCAGTTTTAAGCTATATGAATAAATTAAAAAATGATAAAAAAAGTGCTGTTTTGCTTACAGGATATCAAGTTCCAGATAGCAATGCAAGATTATTAGTTGATAAAAGAAAACTTAATTTTTACGGCGTTTTAGAAAGCGTTCAATGTGAAGTTGAATATTTTGATTTTTCTGCACATGCGGGGCATAGTGAATTAATTGAGTTTGCAAAAAAATGCAATCCAGAAAAAATTATTTTAATGCATAGTGACAATAGGGAAGCGCTTGCAAATCCTTTAAAAGAATTTGCCGAAGTATACTTACCAAAAACTGGAGAATTGGTTGAAATATAGTAATTTAAGTAAAATTTAAATTATATCTATAATTGTGGGCTGAGATTTAGAATAGGTGAAAAAAAGTAAAATGACTGAATTAACACAAAGACAAAAATATGACCTTAAGCGAAAAATTGAGGAGCTTAAAGCAGCAAAAGGCCGTCATACTGAATTAATTTCATTGTATGTTCCGCCGGATAAACAAATATTTGATGTTGTTGCATACTTAAAAAACGAATACTCTCAATCACAGAACATTAAATCAAAAACTACAATGAAAAATGTTCTTTCTGCGATTGAATCTATAATGAGCCGTCTTAAACAATTCAAAAAACCTCCTGAGAATGGTATGGTTTTCTTTGTTGGGCATAAGAGTGTTGGTGCTGATAAAACAGAGATGGTTGCACATGTTATTGAGCCACCTATGCCTATCACAACATTTCTTTACAGGTGCGATTCATCTTTTTACCTTGAACCAATTGAAGAGATGTTGACCGAGAAGGAGATTTATGGTCTTTTTTTGATTGATCGTAGGGAGTGTACAATCGGTATTTTAAAAGGAAATAGAATCGAACTGCTTAAATATATGACATCTCACGTTCCCGGCAAGCATGGCAGAGGAGGGCAATCCCAGAGACGTTTCGAACGACTTACTGAGATTGCAGCCCACGAATGGTTTGTAAAATGTGGCGATACTATTAGTGAAATTTTTAGAGAAAATGAAAAGATAAAAGGAATATTTGTAGGCGGTCCCGGTCCTACAAAACAATTTTTTGTTGATGAAAATTATTTACACTATGAAGTGCAAGATAAAATTATAGACACTTTTGACACAGGATATACAGATGAGTTTGGCTTGAGAGAACTTGTATCAGCAGCATCGGAAACTATGACAAATCTTAAGATTTCGAGAGAAAAAAAGTTAATGAAACAATTTTTAAAAGAAATTACAAAAACTGAAGGTAGTCTTGCAGTATATGGTGAAAATCAAGTTAGAAAAGCTCTTGAGATGGGAGTTGTTAATACCCTCCTTCTATCTGAAAATTTAAGGAAATATCGTGTTAAATTGAAGTGCAGCAGTTGTGGTCATTTAGAATATAAAACCATTTCTGAGGATGTATTGGAAGATTTCGAACCTCCTGCTTGTCTCAAATGTAATCAGTCTGGAACAATGGAAATCGAAGAAAAGATAGACTTGATTGATGAGCTATCTGACCTTGCTGAGAACACTGGTTGTAAAGTCGAAATCATCTCTGCAGGATCTGAAGAAGGAGATTCTCTTTATGCGGCTTTTAATGGAATTGCTGGTATTCTTAGATATTCTGTAGAAATATAGAGAAATCAATAATAAAAAGAATAATAGTAAAAAAGTGTATTTTTATAAAATATTTATTTATATCTTATATAACTTAAATCGATAGTTTTATAAATAATGATATATATTAATATAAACAGGAATTACTATGGCATCTAGAGATGAATTTAAATCATATATACCTGCATCAAAGACTATCCCTGAATTAACAATTAAAGCCGTGTTGGTAGGTGCATTTTTAGCAATTATTCTTGGTGCAGCAAATGCTTATCTTGGTCTTTTTGCTGGTATGACCGTATCTGCAGTTATACCTGGAGCAGTAATGGCGTTTGCATTAATGCGTCCGTTTAAAGGGACTCTTCTTGAGGTTAACATTGGCATGATGGGTGCAGCAGCCGGTGAGGCACTAGCAGCTGGCGTAATTTTTACAATTCCTGCGCTTGTAATTCTCGGAACATGGGAGCACATACATTATCTCGAAACCACCCTTATAGCTTTGTTAGGTGGTGTTCTTGGAGTGCTTTGGATGGTACCACTTAGAAGGGCGCTTGTTATTAAAACAGACTTGCCTTTCCCAGAGGGAGTCGCCGTCGCAGCAGTTTTGACATCGACAGTTAAAGAAGGTTCAGAAACAAAAAAACAAAAAGATGGTGCAGTGTCAGGTATTTGGCTAGTAATTGGAGCAGTTATAGCCGGATTATTAAAATTCTCCCAAGAAGGATTAAATTTAATAGAAACAAAACTTGAGGGAATAATAAGTATTGGTAAATATAATATTGGTGGAGGGGAAAACAGCGCCTATCTTTATGGCGGTCTGGCAACTTCACCTGCCTTACTTGGCGTTGGTTGGATTATCGGACCAAAAATTGCTAGTTTTATTTTAGTAGGAGGCTTACTCGGTTGGGTAATAATAACCCCTTTAATCGTATTAGCTACTGGCTTTCCAGCAGGAGTAGCGCCTATTGATGGTTTTTACCAGATATGGAGCGATTATGTCCGTTACGTTGGTGTAGGTGCAATGGTTGTTGGTGGTATTTATACGATTTTTAAATTGAGAGAGAATTTAGCAAGCGGTATTAGAGAAGCAATCATTGGTATTAAAGGCGGACAAGTAGAGACAAAAGAGCGTACAAATCAAGATTTGAGTTTTAAGAAGGTATTTCTTGCTATAGCTCTTATGGCTATACCGATTATTATTGTTTATGGTTACATTTCACAACTATGGGCTGTATCCATCTTTATGGGCATTTTTGCAATTTTGTTTGCATTTGTAGCATCAGCAATTGCAGGATATATGGCAGCTTTGATCGGATCCTCAAATAACCCCATATCTGGTGTGACTGTATCTGTATTATTGATTACATCATTAATACTTTTGATATTTGGGGTGCATGGAGCCGGTGCCTTTGGGGTCGCGATATTAATTGCTGCAGTTATTTGTTGTGCCGCAGCAATTTCTGGTGATGTATTGCAATCTATGGCATGTGGCAGAATTATTGGAGCAACTCCTAGAAAGCAACAGATCGCGGAAATGATTGGAGTTCTTGCAGCAGCACCTGTTTTAGCAATTGTAGTTCAGGTTCTTGATGAAGCCTATACAATAGGTGGTGACAAATTACCTGCTCCACAAGCTTACTTAATGGCTGGTATTGTTCAAGGAGTACTTGGCGGTGGGATGGTATGGCCTTTTGTTATTGCAGGTATGGTTCTTGCAATTGTGTTAATCCTCATTGACTTACCAGTTCTACCAGTTGCAATTGGAATTTACTTACCGTTTACTCTTGCAATTCCAATTTTTGGTGGTGGCCTAGTTAGAGCATTTACCAACCGTCATCTAAAGAAGAAATTCGGATCTGCTGAGGAAGAAGAGATATCTGAATGGGAGCTCGCAATTAAGGAAACTGATGTAAAACCAAAGGAAAAAGTAATAAGAACGGGTTTGCTTCTTACTGCGGGAATGATCGCTGGAGAGGCACTTACTGGTGTTCTTGTTGCATTCCTGTTCGTAGCTGGATTGCGTATTGCTCAATTCCCAATTGGAAATGCACCAGTACTACCAGCTTTACTAATATTCATATTCATCGCCATTCTTCTAGCGTACATCCCATTGAGGGAAACACTTGCTAAAAAAGACTAAAAAAGAGAAACCATGTCTGCCAACTGAGGAAGAATTCCTAGAATTCATTCCAAAAAGGGCAGACTATGAATGGGATCTAACTAAAGAAGGACTTGTCGAAATAAAGGTGCCGAAGTTTACAAGTAAACTCGGCAAATCCTTTTGTAAAGCTATTCATAAAGACAATATTTTTATTGCTAAACTAGACAAAACCGGATCGATTGTATGGCAAAACTGTAATGGCAAAAAAACGATAGGAGATATTCTCGAAATACTGAAAAAAGAACTTCCTAAAGAAAAAAACATTGACCAAAGATTTTTTTTATACATTCGACAAATGCAATCTCTTAATTACATAAAACTATAAAACAATAAATTATGGCGTTATATGGTCGAGGTTTGGTATTACTATGAAAACCTATGAAATAATTGATCATACTGCAGATGTCGGTATTAAAGCCTATGGCAAAACACTTGATGAGGCTTTTGAAAATGCCGCAAAAGGAATGTTTGATATAATTACAGACAAATCAGAAATTGAACCGATTGGGCAATACGATATTAAATTGGAGGCCCCAAATCTTGAGCAACTTTTGGTTGATTGGCTATCTGAACTTTTATATTTGAATAGCGCTCAAAATCTTGTTTTTGGCCTATTCAAGGTTATGGAGTTAGATGAAAAAAAACCTAAATTATATGCCCGTGCTTTTGGTGAAAAATTTAATTTTTCTAAGCATAAGATTGGATCCGAAATAAAAGCCGTTACATATCATATTCTTGAAGTAAAAAACAAAAAACCATTTTACGTTCAAGTTTTGTTCGATATCTAAAATTTTTTAATACTTTCAACCACCCTTATTTTTTCTTTAAATATTATTCTTGTTATTTTCAAGTTAACCAAGTCTAACCGGACGGGATGCATTTTTTCAACCCTCTCCTCCTGGATTTTCCGTCCGGTGTCTCCTCACATTATATTCAACAATAAATATTATATATATTGTTCTATTAAGGGTGCTAAATAGGTGTATAAAATGTCATGTGGCGGAATTACAGAAGATATGAATATAAGAGAGGTTATTGAGAAGCATCCTGAGACCATACGTATTTTTCAGAAACATAACATGGGGTGCATTGGTTGTATTGCCGCTTCTTTTGAAAAAATCAGCGATATAGCAGTAGTTCATGGTGTTGATGTAAAGCAATTTGTAAAAGAACTAAATGAAGTTCGCGAAAATTAATCCTATGCAGAGCTTTGAGTTATTACAAGCTCTCCGTATTTTATTCCTTTTAACGCTTTAATATTATCTGCTAATTTTTTGATAATTCCAATTCTCCCTTTTAATATTAGCACCTCTAAACAGTTATGGTGATCTATATGTACGTGTGTCGTTGACAATATCTCGCTAGTATGGTCGTGTTGTAGATTTAACAATTCGCTTGTGAGGCTGCCCGTATGATGGTCGTATACCATCGTAAGAGTTCCAACAGCCTTTGCTTCCGGATTTTTACTGTGCTCTTTAACTATATCTTTTCTTATTAAATCTCTTATCTTTTCTGATCTGTTTTTATATCCTTCTTTTTTGATTATTTTATCAAATTTTTTTAATAAATCTGGTTCTATCGAAACTCCAAATCTTGTAATTTTTTCAGCCATAGTAACACGTTTTACAGGTATTCGTAGCACGAATATAAATTTTGTGGCACCAAAAAGCTTATAATTTACAGATTGTTTGTGGGTGTAGCTATATTGTATGGGGAAGAAAATGAAATATTCAGCGTATATCTTAGGAATAATCTTATTATTTACATTTGTTGCAGGTAATGCAACAGCTGAAGAAAATGACTTAAATATCGTTTGTACAAACTCTATTTTATCTGATTTCACATCAAACCTAATAAAAGAAAATGTTTCGATAGATTATATAATGCCGTCTGGAGTTTGTCCTGCATTTTACGACACGACCCCTAGTGACATTAGTAAAATCACAAATGCAGATATAATAATCTCATTTGGCTCTGCTTCGATGGAACCTTGGCTTTCTGACATATTAGAATATAATCAAGATTATGATCTCATAGAATGTAAGAACATGGGCGAGTGGAACATACCCTCTGGTGCAAGGGCATACGTTCAATATATTGCAGAAAAGCTAAGCGAAATACATCCAGAATTAAATGAGACAATTAAATCAAACTCAGAAAGCTATCTTAATCAAATAAATGAGACAGCATCGTCTTTACAAGAAACTATAAGAACAAAGGGATATCAAGATAAAAAAATCATATCAATGCTGTGGCAAAAAGATTTTCTTGAATGGCTTGGATTAAATGTTACGTATTCTTACGGTCCGCCACAAACGCTTTCAGCTCAGGATGAAATAAATGTTATAGATGCAGCATCAGAGGAGGGAGTATACGTTGTTGTAGACAACCTTCAAAGTGGAACAAGTTTTGGAGCAAAAATAGCATCTGAAACCGGAATAAGTCATGTTATCTTTACAAACTTTCCAGGGGCAATACCAGGCACAGATAATTATCTAGATACGATAACATATAATACAAATCAACTTGTTGAAGGTATGGAAACCTATGAATACAAACAAGGAGACATCTTAACTCTAGAAAATCAAATTAAAAATTTGGAGACGGAAAGAAATATTTCAATTGTTTTTGCTATAATTTTTGCTGTTTTAATATTTGCATTGTATGCAATGTATAAAAGAAAATAAAAAGGAATGAATATGGATGAAACAATTAGAGACTATTGAAAGATTCCACGGGCATCTTGGGCCGTATGTTGTTTTAGGTTACAGAATGGGATTAATTGCTAATGATAAACTTGGAGAAGATCCATTTTGCAAAAATGCGATTGTTTATACCGGAAACAGCCCACCTATTTCTTGTTTAGTTGATGGAATACAATTAAGCTCAGGTTGTACCCTCGGGAAAGGAAATATAGAAGTAATTGATGATAAAGATGCTGTTGCAGAGTTTTCCAATAAATCTAACGAAAAACTAAAAATTAAACTTAAAGACGACATAAAAAACGAGATTGATACAACAGTAACAGAAGAAAACATTGTATCTTATTCTCAAAATATATGGAAAAAGAACGATGAAGATCTTTTTGAAATATTATGAATAATGTTATTGATTTAAAAGAAATTGAAACAATTTATGAAGGGGAAAAGATCCCAGTAATCAGAAACATAAATTTTGCTGTTGAACAAAACGATTTTGTGTCAATAATTGGACCAAATGGTGCAGGTAAGACAACGCTTTTAGAGACAATAAATGGTTTGCTTGATTATGCATCTGGTAAAGGTTTTGTTTTTGGTAAAGAAATAAAGAAAAATAAAAACATAATTAGAAAAAACATAGGTTACGTCATCCAAAACTTTGAGTTGGACCCACGTGCACCATTTCTCTGTAAAGATATTGTCATGTCTGGACGTACGGGAAAGATAGGTATTTTTAAATTTTCAAATAAAAAAGATTGGGAAACAGTTTGGAAGTCAATGAGTCTAGTTGGAATGATTGATTTTGCAAACCGTCCGATTGGCAAATTATCTGGAGGGGAGTTTCAAAAGATATTGCTGGCCAGAGCACTAGCCCAACAACCTAGCCTTTTACTTTTAGATGAACCCTTTTCTAATCTAGATTTTTCTTCTCGCAGACAAATAGAAATTCTTTTAAACAGGATTCATAAAAAAGAAAACATTACAATTATAATGGTTTCCCATGACCTCTCATTTGTACCTGCTGGGTGTAGACGTGTAGTGGTTCTGGACAAAGGACAAATCATAATGGATGACAAGAAAGAAAAAATCCTAAAGTCGGAGATTATCAATAACATTTTTAAGAAGAAGGAGGGTGGAAATTGATAGAGATTCCACTTGCTCTTTTTTTAACATCTGTTCTTGGTGCAATTCTTGCAGGTTTTTCCTGCTCAACTATGGGTGTATTTGTCGTTCGTATGAATCTTTCTTCAATAGGATATTGTATGAGTCATGCTGCATTTGCAGGAGCTGCGTTTGGGTTGATGGTTTCAATTGATCCTATGATCGGAGCCATTATCTTTTCCTTTGCAACTGCGTTCATACTTGGGCCATTAAGTGAGAAAGCACGACTTGAAAGTAATGTTGTCATCGGCTTTCTTTTTTCTTTTATGATTGCACTTGCTTTCATCTTTCTTAATTTAATACCTGGTCAAGCTGCAAGTGCAAAAGCATTGAGAATTTTATGGGGAAGTATCTTATCCGTAACCCCAAACGATGTGTTATTATTAGCCTTCCTTTCAGCTTTAATAATAATTTTTATTGTGCTATTTTATAAGGAGCTTCTTTCTGTTATGTTTCATCGAAAACTTGCAGAATCCTCTGGGATAAATACAAAATTTTTCTATTTTGCTGTTTTATTTTTTACAGGCATTGCAGTAAGCTTTTCATTACGCATTGTCGGCGGTCTTCTTGTTTATGCATTAATTATTAATCCTACATCCACGACCTATCAATTCTTCTATGATTTTAAAAAAATTATTATTTTTTCTCCGATAGTAGGTATCATCAGCTGTATAGTTGGTTATTATGTGTCTCTAATGAGTGATTTCCCAATCGGAGCTTCAATTGTTATAGTATCTGCACTGTTCTTTGCTACTGCGATAGCAATTTCTCCTAAAAGACGTAAGAAGAATGGTAAGAAACCTGTTTAATCTTTTTTCTCTTTCTTAGATAAGTAACTGATTCCAGTCTCAGTAAGCTCAAGCGTATCAAAGTTGATATATTGTAATAATTCCATCTTTGCAAGCTTTCTAATCATGTTGTTCAATTCATCCCTGGAAAGGCCTAATTTATGCATCGCAGAATCTGCATCCATGTCCCTTTCAAGCATGAGTTGTAATAACTGATATTCCTTTTCATAGATTTCAGCTTGTTTTTCTATTTCACGGATATCAATATCAGTATTTCCAGAGAGTTTTTCAACATAATTTTGTATGATTCTATCGAGATTCAATCGATCTAATGAATTTCCCTGTTTATCATATAGAGTACAGTACTTGCTTCCGGGTTCATGTTTCCAATAAGATACGTTTTTCCAAGTATATCCTATTAGATTCTGCGGTCTTCTTTTATCGATTTTCCCTGATCTGATGGCCTCAGCTATTTGTTTTCTTCTTTCCTGTCTTCTAAAGGCATAGTGTTGTTCTAACTGTATCTGGTCAAAATCAATATTCAGCTCCTGCTGCATCCGTCTTGTTATCTCTTCGCCAGCATATTCTTTTAATTCAGTAACAAAATAAAGACCAGCATCTTCGCTTAAATCATTATAAACAACGCGAATAAGTGCTTCGACAGCTGGAGCAAGTCTATTTTCAGGAAGATTATCTATGTCTGGAGATACAGATACTGCGTATCCTCCTTCGGTAATTTCACTCTGATCTATATGAACGTATCTTAAAAAATCAAATTTTCTTTCTAAGGTTTTAATTGAAGAGCCAATAGTCTCATCAGCCATCTTGGATGAAGTTCTACGACTTGCAACATTATAGAGTGCATTAATGATGTATTTCATCATTACAGAATTTTTTAACTTCTCCAAATGATACTCCCTCTAAAAATAGTATAGAAGAATTTTTTAATAATCTTTCCTAAAAAATTTGGTTGAATTTCTTAGGTTTTCTGTTTTTCCAACTTCCCTTATGGTAAGCATAACTAACTAACAATGGAAATGTAAGTGTAGCTTCAGAGAAAACCATTTGTTCGAAACTTTGATCAACCTTTCCCCAAGAACTAGCCTCTTTGAATGTTGAACCAGATAACGCTCCGTCTCTTTCATCTGCAACAGTCAATTGAATTGCATATTTGTGCATCGGAGTATTTATGCCTAAGATGTCTGCAGCGACAACAGTGTCCTGAACAAAGTTCTTAGGAACTCCGCCTCCAATCATCACAACTCCAGTTTCTTTGGATTTAGCTTTAATTTCAGTAAGTTCTTTGAAGTCTTTTACAGAGTCAATTGCAATATGTTCTTTCTTTTCTGTTTGATGATGGACTAATCCAAAACCAGCACTAGAATCAGAAAAAGCAGGACAGAATATTGGCAATTCTTTCTTATAAGCTGCAAGAACAAAAGATTCAGAATTTTTTCCATTTTTATCTAGATATTTCCCCATCTCATAGATGAATTCCCTAGAAGAATAGGCACCTGGCTTCATAGAATCCGCGATTATTTTTGTAGTATTGTCACATATTCTTAACTCTTCCTCGTCGATGAAAGTATCATAAATACGATCGATCATAAGTTCTCGTAGTTGATTATCATCAGCATTAACAAAGCCACGATAATGATTAAAACCAAGACCTTCAAAGAAATCCTGGTCAACAACAATCGCCCCAGTGGATACAATTGCGTCTACCATATTGTTATCAACCATATCAAAAATTATTTTCTTAAGTCCTGCACTGACTAAACTTCCTGCTAAACATAAGATAATCGAACAATCATTATCTCTGAGCATCATATCATAAATACGGCATGCACGAGCAAGGTTACGAGACTGAAAAGCCATATCGTCATACGACTCAATTAAAGGAATACTGTTGAATTTCTTTATGTCTATATGCTCAACTTTTCGTTTTAGCAAATCCTTTTTATTATACTTCATAAAAAGCGGGTAATAATTTCTCGTTTTTCTTTTTTTCTAAGATTTAGGCAGTCTCACGTAGAAAGTAGTACCTTTACCTTTTCCCTTGCTTTCTACCCATATATCTCCCTTATGCTTTTCGACAATGCGCTTACAAATGGGTAAGCCAAGCCCACTTGAATCCAATTCATGACGGGATTGGTCAACCTTGTAAAACTCGTCAAAAATATGTTTTACTTGTTCTTCGTCTAGGCCTATTCCAGTATCACTCACCGAAATAACAACAGAATCTTTTTCTTTTTTTGCATCAATCTGAATTTTTCCTTTGTCCGGTGTATATTTTATTGCATTTGTCAGCAAATTATCAAACAATTCATTCAACTGTATTTTATCGGCATTTACAACAAGTTTATCTGCCATATTATTTTCAACATCGATATTTTTGTCTGAGAAAATAGTTTTTTTGTTTAGTAAAATATCTTCAACTACATCTGAAATATTTGTATCTTCAAAATTTAGATTTACATTTGGCGATCCAAGTCTTTCGAACTCTAATGTTTTTGTAATAAGGTCTTTCATGTAGTTTGCATTCCTTTCTAAAACAGCTAATAATTCCTTTAATTTCGGGTCTTTTTCTTCATTTATAATAGTTGGTAATAGACCTATTATCGGTGTTAAAGGACTTTTTAAATCGTGACTAAGTTGCCAGATAAAATCATCTTTTTGTTTCAAAAGTTTCTCAATTTCAGCAGTACGCTCTTTAACCTTTAATTCGAGATCAATATTGAGATCTCTAAGTTTCTCCTCCATCTCTTTTCTCTTGGTGATATCTCTGAGAGATACTAAATGACCTGTAATGTTTCCATGGCTATCAGCCAATGAACTTATTTGCATATCATAAACAAATTTATCATTGCCAGATTTAACTGCCACTTCAGTTTTCAAATCCTCTCCTTTTTTAAGATTTTCAATTATCTCCTTCTGATTGGTAAAAACATCCTCTACATTCTCACCGATTATTTTAGATTCATTTAAACCAAATGTCTTCATAAGAATTGGATTAGCATCTACAATACGCTCCTCAGAATCTAGAACAAAAACTAAATCCTTCATTTCATCAAAAACAGCATCTCTGGCCACAGGAACAATCTCAATCAACTTGAATCTAGAAAAACCCCAATAATAAACGATACCAGTTACAACAAAAGAAAGAGGAGTAAAATCAAAATGGATGATATCTATGAAATAAAGATTGTAAAAGATATTTACAAAAAACGGCGTAAGTGTGCCAGCTAACAAAATTACCGCTTGCTTTCTATAAACGCGTCTTAAAATCATAAAACCTCGAGTAAGAAATATGATACCAATAAGAATCAAAGCGTAAACATACGAGGTTAAAACCCACCAAAGTTCAGTTTTTGTTGTGTTTAATGCTAGTAGGGAATCTTGTTCGGCAAAGGTAATGTTTTTAAAAAGCAAACCGTGAAAATCATTAGTAAGAATTAATAAATAAAACAATATGGGAATGCTATACAAAAAAACAATTTTGTTTTTTGTCAGCCATTTTTCTCTGCCAGTCCATTGCAATGCAAGAAGAAGCCAAGTGGGACCAATTAAGATCGGACCTATGTACAAAAAATATTCTAGATATTTTTTTACTGTCAATCCTTGAAGATTCAACAGAAAAACAAAACCAAATAGCCACACAGCTGCAAAAAACATTAGAATTACAGTTGTTCTAGCAGCTTGTACATGTCTTCCAATCCAGTGTTTTTTCCATGTATGGAAGGCTAGAGAAAGCATTAAACAGCCAAAAATGAAAGATAGAATTGAAAGTACTAACGAAATCTCTATCAATCCAGGCATTTCCTTTCCTTCTCATATGGTCTTGTATAAAATGGTATTTTATAAGTAACATTTAAAATATATGTTTTATTATCAGGATGCTACCTATGCATGAGTGGGCACTGGCAGAGTCAATTCTTACAGCAGCAGTTGAAGCGGCCGATAAGGAAAAACTCAAGAAAATAACAGAAATCCAAATTTCTATTGGGGAACTACAACAAATTGAGCAAGATATTTTTCAATTTGCACTTGATCAGATAATTGAACAACAAAAAGATAAGTTAGATGATGTCAAAATCAAGATTAAAACAGAAAAAAGTACGCTAAAATGTAAGAATTGTGAACACACTTGGAATTTTAGTGATATGCGGAAAAAAATTAATGAGGATGAGGCAGAGGCCATACACTTTATCCCAGAGGTTGCATTTGTTCATACTCGCTGTCCAAAATGTGGTAGTCCTGATTTTGAGATAGAAGCAGGACGTGGAGTTTCTATAACACAAATTAAAGGGGAGAAGTAAGGTAAATGGACCCTAGAATCAGTGTTATCGATAAAAGATTAAAAAACATTAAAAGAATAATCTCTGTAGCCAGTGGAAAAGGTGGTGTCGGCAAAAGTCTAGTAGCATCATCTTTGGCTCTTAATCTTTCTAAAAAAGGCTATAAAGTAGGTCTTTTGGATTTGGATCTCTATGGACCATCTTCTCATATTATTTTGGGTGTGAAAGAATTTGATTTTCCTGAGGAGAAAAATGGCATACTTCCACATGATGTCAATGGAATAAAATTTATGAGCATTGTTTACTTCACTGAAGATAAACCTTCAGCTTTTCGCGGAGTTGATATTACAAACATAATAATTGAAATACTTGCGATTACTCGATGGGGCGATCTTGATTACTTAATTATTGACATGCCACCAGGGATTGGTGACGAGGTATTAGATGTAATTCATCTTGTCAAAAGAAGCGAATTTCTTGTTGTTTCCATCCCTTCAAAGGTTGCTATGGGTGCAGTTAGTAAACTTCTCAAGATGTTGAAAGAACTCAAATTGCCTGTTATTGGTGTTATCGAGAACATGAGGATGATTGAATCGGATTATGTTGAGAATGATGTCACTAAAATGGGTTTAGCCTATCTTGGCAGTGTTTCTTTTGACAAAGACCTTGAAGATTCTATTGGAATCCCTGATAAACTATTGAAAACAAAATTCATGAGCGACTTGAATAAAATCAATGAGAAATTATGAAAGGCTCTTATGTTTTGTTAATTAAATTGGAAGAAGATACAACTATTAAAGTTGGTAAATTAGGTAATATATTCTTCAAAAAAGGTTTTTACGCTTATGTTGGTAGTGCGCTCAATGGTATTGAGCAAAGAATACAAAGGCACATAAGAAAAAATAAGAAAATTCATTGGCATATCGATTATCTCTTAAACTATGCTAAAATCAAAGATGCTTTTTATAGAGAATCTAATGAGAAAGAAGAGTGCAATATCGCAAATAAATTTGGAAAACTAGAATCTGTATATGGTTTTGGCTGTAGTGATTGCGAGTGTAAAAGCCATCTTTTTTATGGATCAAAAAAAGAAATATTGCAGATTATTAGCAATCTAGATATGCAAAACACTTAAAACATCAATTTTTTTACTTACTTTGGGGAAGATATGGTAGCTGTTATCTATACAACTATGGATAATGTTCAAGATGCAAGAAGACTGGCCCATACTTTAGTTGATGAGCAGTTAGTTGCATGTGTGAATATTATTCCAAAAATCGAATCTGTTTATCGTTGGAAAGGTAAAGTTGAAGAATCTGAGGAAGTTGTTTTAATCTGTAAAACTGTAGATCCAAATGTGAAAAAGACCATTCAACGTATAAAATCTCTTCACAAGTATGAGGTTCCTGACATTATTGTTTTACCAATTATAGGTGGTCTTAAGGACTACCTTGACTATATCGCAGATGAGACATCATGAAATTTGTATCATTGATTTCTAGTGGTATTGACTCCCCAGTTGCAACATTTTTACTTTCTAAGAATGCTGAGGAGATTATACTAATTCATGGAGATATAAGGCCTTTTACAGACAATCGCGAGATGGAAAATTTCAAAAAACTGGCAAAATTTTTAGATAAAACCTTATCCTGTAAAATTAAAACCATAGTGATTCCGCATGGATTGAGTTTAAGTGAGTTTAAACAAAATTGCACAGATCGATATACCTGTGTTTTTTGTAAGCGTATGTTGCTTCGCTATGCAGAAAAAGTTGCTGAAAAAGAAAAAGCAGATGCAATTATCATGGGGGACTCCTTAGGTCAAGTTGCATCTCAAACCTTGCAGAATATACGGGTCATAGATCAAGCTGTTTCTATTCCAGTATTACGGCCTTTGATTGGATTGGATAAAGAAGATGTTGTAAAGATTGCTAAAGAGATTGGTACCTATGATTTATCAATTTTAAAATCTGAAGGTTGCAATGCAGTTCCGAATAAACCTGCAACAAAAGCTAAACTAGAAGCAATTTTAGAAGAAGAAAATAAAATAAATGCCAAAAAATTGGTAAATAATGTAATAAAACAAAGTAATGTACTAGGACCTTAATTTATCAAAATATAATGATTAAATCCATTTTTATTTTAATCAAAAACGAAACTTTTATATATTGCACTGACATACTATATAATGTAGGTTGGGACTAGGAAACTACAATATGTTGTATTATAAGGTTATCTGGTGAGTATAGAATGAAATGTCCATATTGCAACAATGATGAGACCAAAGTGACAGACTCTCGAGATACTGGGACATATACAATTAGGAGGCGAAGAGAGTGCCTCAAATGCAATAAAAGATTCACGACCTACGAATACATTGAATTGACTCCGATATATGTTAAAAAGAAAGATGGTCGTTTAGAAAAATTCGACCGAAATAAAATTAAAAATGGTATAACAAAGGCATTGGAAAAAAGACCAGTCGGCCATGAAAAAATCGAGGAAATCCTTAACAACATTGAGGAAAGAATCAGAAGAACTGGTCAAGAAGAAATTGAAAGCAAAATAATAGGTGAATTTGTAATGGATGCATTAAAGGAAACAGATCATGTGGCCTATATCAGGTTTGCATCAGTTTACAGAAGTTTTGCTGATGTTTCTTCATTTGAAGAAGAAATTAAAAACTTAACAAAACAAAATGTGGTAGGAGGAATAAAATGATACGAAAAATAAGGAAACGAGATGGGAAAATAGCAGATTTTAATCCAATACAAATTACGAACGCTATATGGAAAGCAGCGCAAGCAGTAGGCGGTAAAGATTACAAAAAATCCGTAGAGCTCACAGACAAGGTGATGGAAAACCTTGAAAAGGCTTTAAATAAAGGAGAAATTCCAACTGTTGAGCAAGTACAGGATATTGTAGAGAAAACACTTATTGAAGAAGGTCATGCTAAGACAGCTAAAGCCTATATTTTATATCGTAAACAACATCAGGATATAAGGGAAGTTGGAGGACTTTTAAAAGACATAGATGTAGTTGATGGATATCTTAGTATGATGGATTGGAAAGTTCAAGAAAATAGTAACATGAGCTACAGTCTTCAGGGATTAAATGTCTATGCAACAGAGAATATTGTCTCGCATTATTGGCTTAACAAGATCTATCCGCCTGAGATAGGTGAAGCACATATAAATGGAGACTTTCACATTCATGATCTTGGAACACTTGGTGCATATTGTGTGGGTTGGGACCTAAAGGACATTTTACTTCTTGGTTTCAGAGGAGTTTCTGGGAAAATTGAGAGCAAACCAGCTAAACACTTTGGAACAGCATTAATGCAGATTGTCAACTATTTGTATACGCTTCAGGGGGAAGCGGCGGGAGCTCAAGCACTTTCAAATTTTGATTCTCTTTTGTCTCCATTTATCAAATACGATAATTTAAACTATGAACAAGTAAAACAAGAGATGCAGAAATTTCTGTTTAATATGAATGTTCCGACAAGAGTAGGTTTCCAGAGTCCATTTACAAATATAACGATGGATCTTACAGTCCCTAACTATATGACAGACGAACCTGTAATTATTGGAGGGGAATTGATGAATGATAACTACAGTGATTACGTTGATGAAATGGAGATAATAAATCATGCATTTGCAGAGATTATGAATGAAGGAGACGCAAAAGGAAGACCATTTACATTTCCAATACCAACGTATAACATTACTAAAGAGTTTGACTGGGACAATGAAGGTCTTAATCCACTCTGGGAAATGACTGCAAAATATGGAATACCTTACTTTTCAAATTTTATAAACAGCGACATGAAGCCAGATGATGCAAGGAGTATGTGTTGCAGACTCCGTCTTGATAATAGAGAGCTTCGCAAACGTGGCGGAGGATTATTTGGCGCCAACCCGAAGACAGGATCAATTGGTGTAGTAACCATTAACATGCCAAGATTGGGTTATCTAGCTAAAAATGAAAACGATTTTTTTGAAAGGTTGGATAACCTGATGGAATTGGCAAAACAAAGTCTGATAATAAAGAGAGAGGTCATAGAAGGTCTGACATATAGTGGGCTCCATCCATATTCGCGTTTTTATCTTTCTGATATTAAGAAAACTTTCGGAGAATATTGGAAAAATCATTTCTCAACTATAGGTCTTATTGGTATGAATGATGCTTTACTGAACTTTATGAATGAAAGTATCGGTGACCCAGAAGGAAAAAAATTCGCTGAAAAAATCCTTGATCATATGCGTAATAAACTTTCCGATTTCCAAGAAGAAACAGGCGATATTTTTAATCTAGAAGCAACACCAGCTGAAGGAACAAGCTATCGTCTTGCACGTATCGACAAAGCTAAATATCCAGATATCAAAACATATAATCAAGAGTTTTATGGAAACGATGGAAAGGCAGAACCATACTACACAAACTCCACACAATTGCCAGTTGGATTTACGACCGATGTTTTTGAAGCATTAGATCTTCAAGACAACCTACAGACAAAATATACTGGCGGGACAGTACTTCATATCTTCCTTGGTGAAGAGGATCCATCACCAACTGCAACTAAAAAACTCATCCGAAAAGTAGCAGAAAATTATTCGTTGCCCTACTATACAATTACACCAACGTTTAGTATCTGTCCAGAGCATGGATATATGGCAGGCGAGCATCCAACATGTCCAGTATGTGCTGCTGAGAATAAAGTCACTGAATGTGAGGTATATTCAAGAGTTGTAGGATATTTGCGCCCGGTAAATCAATGGAATCTCGGTAAACAGCGTGAATTTAACGACCGAAAAACCTTTGACATGATGACAAATAAAAAACTGGTAATTGCATGAAGTTTGGTGGTTTACAAAAAACATCACTTTTAGACTATCCAGATAAACTAAGTGCGATAGTATGGACAATTGGGTGTGATTTTCGCTGTCCTTTTTGTTATAATAAAGATCTTGCTTTAGGTAAATCTAAGATTGTTCCTGAAGAAGAAATCCTATCTTTTCTTAAAAAAAGAAAAGGAATGCTAGAAGCATTAGTTATTACTGGCGGAGAACCATTAATGCATAAAGATATCCCTGAGTTTCTAGAAAAGGTAAAAAAACTTGGATATCTTATAAAGGTTGATACAAATGGATCTTACCCTAAAAAATTACAGGAGATAATTGATAAAAAACTTGTAGATTATTTAGATATGGATGTAAAGGCACCTAAAAAAAAGTACGATAAACTCACAGGCGTTAAAACCGACATTAAAAAAATTAATCAATCAATAAAAATAATAAAAAATTCAGGAGTTGACTACGAGTTTAAGACAACCTTTGTGCCAGATTTCCTAACAAAAGAGGATATCATCGAGATTGGTAAATGGTTAGAAGGATCTAAACAGTTTTATCTTCAGCAATTCAAGAATGATACGCCCTTAATTTCGCCTGATCTTCAAAAACTTGTACCATATCCTAAAAAAGTGCTTGTTGATACATTAGAGGAAATAAAGCCTTATTTCCAAAAATGTGAGATTAGAGGAGTATGAGTTTACCAGATGAAGAATTAATGGACGATATAGAACTTGCTCGTGAAACTTTATCAGATTCAGATTATTCTATCGTAGTTGTTAGACGTGGCAAGATACTCTTAACAAAAAAAGGAGAGGGCGTTAGCCCAATCCTAGAGACAGTTGAAGAATTAAAAGAAGAAATGCAAGATGCAGTTGTCGGGGATCGAATTCTTGGTAAGGCATCGGCATTATTGCTACGTTATTCCAGGGTAAAAGGTGTTTATTCTCCTCAGGCAACAAAAACTGCTATAGCCTTACTTATAATGGGCGGGATTCCATGCCAGGCTGATGAATTGATTCCCTTTATCCAAAATAGATATAAAGATGGAATGTGTCCATTTGAAAAGATGCTTAAAAATATTAGTTCACCCGAAGAGGCATATGAAATCCTAAAAGAAAATATTTTTAGTAAAAAGCGATAAATAATGGCATTTCATTACAGGCGCGATAATATGGATTACGAACTAGCAATAATTGGAGCCGGACCAGCAGGTTATTCAGCAACTATTTATGCAGCTAGAGCTGGTGTTAAAACACTTGTTTTAGAGAAAGGAGTTGGCGGCGGGCTAGCAGCTGTTTCACCTAATATAGAGAACTATGCAGGATTTGAATCAATATCAGGGATGGAGCTAGTAGAAAAGATGAAGAAACATGCTGAAAAATATACAAAAATCAATTTCAATGAAGAAGTTAAAAATATCAAAAAAACAGGAGATATTTTCGCAATCGAGACAGATAGACAAAAATATGAGGTTAAGGCAATTCTAATTTGTACGGGTGCAGATTATCGTAAGCTCAATGCCCCTGGAGAGAAAGAGCTTCAGGGAAGAGGAGTATCGTATTGTGCAACTTGTGACGGTTTCTTTTTTAAGAATAAAAAGGTAGCAGTGATAGGCGGAGGAAACACTGCGCTTGTTGAAGCAATTTATCTAAAACAGATTGGTTGCAAAGAGGTGTATCTTATTCATCGACGTGATCAACTACGTGCAGAAAAAGCATATGCGGAAGAAGCCAGAGAAAAAGGCGTGAAAATAATTTTTAACACCCTCATAGACTCTATTTCTGGTAAAGATAAAGTCGAATATCTTGAGTTACGTGATGCCAAAACAGAGAAAAAATCAAAACTTCCAGTTGATGGAGTGTTTATCTCAATTGGTGAGGAGCCACAGAACGCTATAGCAAAAATGCTGGATGTTAAACTTGATGAAAAAGGATATGTCATAATTGATAAGGAAGGCAGAACTAATGTAAAAGGAGTTTATGCTGCTGGCGATATAACTGGTGGGTTAAGACAAGTAGTTACAGCATGTGCCGAAGGTGCAATAGCGGCTCTTACTTCAACAGAATCTATAGGGAAGAAATATCCTTATTAAAGCTGTTATTTTTGATAATCTCTATCAGTTTATCAGCACTTTTTTTGACAACTTCAGACATTTCACCAGACATTGTTCTAGGCTGAATACCAATAAAAACAATATTTTCAACATATTTTTCGAGATAACCTATCAAAACAGATATTGGAATACCATGAGTACTAACATGCATAACCCCTATCTTATTTTTAGGGACGATACGAATTTCACCAGGGTCAATGCCCATTTCAACAGCATCAATAATTATTAGAACCTTTGGATTTAAGCGTTTAACAACAGAAGTATAATTCTCAGGAACGACACCACAATCAATAGCATCAATTCCAGATTCTTTCAATTTATCCGCAACATATGGACCAACTGCATCGTCACCGCCGTCTCTATTTCCAATGCACATTACCAATAGCTCCATAGAACTCCTCTAGCTAGATTTTTTTATAATGCCGCGTGCAGCAATAATGCCTGTTGCAGCACTTGCCACTATTCCACGGGATAAACCAGCACCATCTCCTGCAACAAAAAAATCAGGAAGGTTTGTTTCAAGGTCATTATTTACTATAAAACGCATGGAGTAAAACTTGATTTCAGGAGCATATAGCAAAGTACTATCGCTATTAACACCAGCTATTATTTTATCAAGCTGCTCGAGACCCTCGATAACATTTTCGACAATACGATGTGGGAGAGCCATAGAAATGTCGCCAGGCGTTGCATTCTTCAATGTTGGTTTAACAAAAGATTTTTCAATTCGAGTACGTGTGGAACGATGGCCGCTACGCAAATCCTCAAGCCGTTGAACGATAGGCATACCACCACCTATTGTTGTTGCAAGCTTTGCAATAGACCTGCCATATTCTGTAGTATTCTCTACAGGTTCTGTAAGTTCTATACGAGTTAAAAAAGCAAAATTAGTATTTTCAGATTTTTCACTGTTGCTAGAGTGGCCATTTACACCGATAAATTCTCCATAATCTTCCATAACTACAAAACCATATGGACATGTGCAAAAAGTTCGCACAAAATCATCATATTTCTTAGTATAGATGTGAAACTTGGGATCCCAGGCAAAATCAATAATTTCATCCATTACAACAGCAGGTACTTCAACACGCACTCCTATGTCAATTGGCGCGAATTTGGTTTTAATGTCTAGTTTTTTTGCTTCAGATGATAACCAATCAGCACCACTGCGACCAGTGCAACCAAGTAAAAAACGCGATTCGATAATATTGCCATTAGCTAAAAGTAATTTGAAATTATCGTCCTTTTTTATCTCTGCAACCTCTGTGTTTAACAAAAAAGAACATCCTTTGCTCTCAAGATGCTGTTTAATAGAACTAACAACACTTGGAAGCATATCAGATCCTATGTGACGTTGAGGAATAGGAATAAATTCAATACCTACAGAAGCAGCACGGGTTTCAAGCTCACGAGAATTCTTTCCATAAAGCTTAGGGCTTGCACCATGCTCTAAAAAAATCTGATCGATCATAGAAACAAGGTTATCTGCTTCTTCGCGTGATACAAACTCTTCAAGATTCCCGCCAACATCAGATTTAAGATTAAGTTTCCCGTCTGAAAGACCGCCAGCACCACCAAGGCCACACAGTATATTACACGGTTTACATTTTAAACAACGTTGATACTCAGTATTAGGACATTTTCTACTATTGATATCTTTTCCTTTATCAACAATTAAAATCCTGAGATTAGAATTGTTTACTAGCTCATAAGCTGAAAATAGTCCTGCAGGACCTGCACCAATAATCACGGCATCATAAAACAAAACTTTTATTCTCCTTCAAATTCAACTACAGAATATACCTGCTCCCCCTTTAGTTTATCCCTTCCTTTAAGATCTACTAACTCAATAATAAATGCACACTCTATTAAATCTCCACCTAGTTTTTTAACTAAGTTTCTTGCCGCTGATGCTGTTCCTGCTGTTGCAATTAAGTCATCAACAATTAAAACTCTGTCACCTTTTTTAATGGCATCTTTGTGTATCTCTATTTTATCTTTGCCGTATTCTAGAGTGTATTCTTCAGATTCGATTTCAGCAGGAAGTTTTCCTGGCTTTCTAATAGGAACAAAACCACAATTTAACAGATATGCAAGAGGAGCACCAAAAATAAATCCGCGACTTTCGATGCCAATAACCTTATCAATTTTTTTATCTTTGTAACGGTCGTATAAGAGATCTATAGTATTTTTAAATCCTTGAGGATCCTTCAGCAAAGTAGTAATGTCTCTGAACATGATCCCTTGTTTTGGCCAATGAGGTACGGTTCTTATTTTTGATTTTATTGAGTCAATCATATATCTTCTCACCAACTACGACCATATGAATAGCAAAAAGCTTTTTTAGTTATTTCTATTCGTATAGTCCATGCCAAAGATCGGAATCATTGGTGGAAGTGGATTATATAACATAGGTATTATCAAAGATGCAGAAGAGATAGATGTTAACACTCCATTTGGAAAACCATCAGATAAAATAACAATTGGAAAAATAGAAGAAACTGAAGTAGCCTTTCTGCCAAGACACGGTAAAGGACATATTTATCCACCTCATAATGTGAACTATCGAGCTAATGTTTTTGCAATGAAAGAAAGCGGAGTAGAATATCTCATTTCGACTGCTGCTGTTGGAAGTTTAAAAAAGGAAATAAAGCCCTGTGATTTTGTAATTGCAGAACAATTAATTGACAGATCATTTAAACGTGCTACAACATTTTTTGAAGATGGAATTGTAGCACATGTTGCCTTTGCAGATCCTTTTTGTAAAAATCTTTCAGATTTAGCATACAATACAGCAAAAGATCAGGGAGTTACTGTACATAGAGGGACATACATATGTATTGAGGGACCACAATTTTCGACAAGAGCAGAATCAAATCTTTACAGGTCTTGGAATGTAGATGTTATAGGTATGACTTTAGCACCTGAAGCAAAACTTGCAAGAGAAGCAGAGATGTGTCTTTGCGGGATATTAACAGTTACAGACTACGATTGCTGGTATGAAGGAGAAGAGGATGTAAATGTTGCAAATGTTGTTGAAAACCTAAAGAAGAATGACAAAAACATGGCAGAAATCATAAAAAAGCTCATTCCAAAAATAAACTATAAAAGAGATTGCGAATGCCATAATGCGTTGGAGCGCGCTGTAATTACCCCTCCAGAACTTATCAAAAAGAATGGCAATCCACAAGTCAACAAAGTATTGCTAAAAAGATTTCTAAAATAAACTCATTTTTTCAAATTTCTAAATGAAAAAACAAACAAAAGAAACCAGATTATCCCTGAAAAAAAGTCAGCAGTCATAGAAATCCAAAAGCTCATTGTATAGAAAGTTGCTGTTAAAATAAAAAGGCCTATTGTTGTTAGACTTGCTGTAAAAAGATTGAGACTAGTTTTTCCTTTCCAAACATCTTTTAACTGTGGTATAAGAATAAAACCAAACATCAAACTAATTGTTGCTATTACAACATCCTGCCAATGATAGCTTTCTCCAAATATTTGAACAAATATGTTTAATAGCATATCTTAGACTGGGAACCATAGATTATAAATAAAACTTATGCAACGAACTACTAATCCAAACGATGTAAAAATAAATAAGAAGAGTCGTGTAGTTTAAGTTTGATTCGATATCTACAACGACTAGTTTTTAAAGATTGACTTTATCTTTTCTTTTAAAATTTAAGAAAATCTAAAGTCGAATTATTTGTTGTAATAATCTCTGGAATATACTTCCGTGCCCCATTATGAAATCAAGAATGAATTCTCTTAAAGTCATAGCTCTTGTCTTTTTAACTACCACTGTTAGCGTGTCTGACCATCCACTTTCTAAACCTGCTGTATCCCTTGCCTTAACTTTTAATTTTTGTAAGCCGTTACTATCCCAAGTATGCTCTGTTTTGCATTCCTCAAAGTTGTGATAATAATTGCCATTATTGTTATCCCATTCGTCTACAACATCGTCATTATCCCAATCCCAGCCGAATTCGATACCATCGTGTGCATAGTCTTGTGTATGTGCTGAGTAAATACAACTTTGTCCTACTTTGGGTGCTGTCGGTCCAGTTGGCTTATCTGGAGTTTCTGGTGGATCATTGTCTTCAATCCTTATTACTATCGGATTACTTTTTACAGTCATGCCTGCTCCATCTGTAACTGTTACTGTCACCCAACGGTCCCAACCACCATCAGTATATACTTTGGTTGGATTCTGACTAGTTGAGGTATCGCCATCACCAAAATCCCATTCCCATCTATATGGCATTAGACCCTTTTCTGCTGTTGCTTTAAAGTTGATTTCTTGCCCAGAATAAAAAGTAGCGCCATCTGCAGGTTGTGTAATTCTAACATTCCTTAAAGGCTTGTAATCATCTGTGATTTCAAAAATGATTTTTGCATCGTTGCTATTTATATCGTTTGCCTCAGATCCATCTAATCTTCCAGAAGTTATGTATTTGTTGCCGTCTACCACTACCTCATCATTTTTTTCCGCTATAGTGGTCTGTAATTTATGATTAATAATTTTATAAACTCCATAGTATATTGCACCTCGATGATCATCTGATATATCATTATCAACGCCGTTTCCATTGTGTGAGCTTACATCTGCCAAATCATGATAATCAATATATCCACCTAAAGGATTTTTGACAACAACATCTCGATCCCAAAGTTTTAGCTTTATTTCTGGACTACCTGTTTTTACTGGAAATGTATAACTTTTTTTCGGCTCGTACGTATTTTTATTTTTTGGGCAATCGTACCGTCTTGTTATCCAACCATCACCATCATATATTGAGAGCTTATAGCTCCAATCAGCGCCTAATTTATACCATGGATCTATATCCTGTTGCTCGGCTACTTTTAAGATTTTAATTGTCATATTAACCGATCCACGGGTTCCCTCGATGTCGATATACGTTGGTCCTGACCAGTCACTTTCCGCTCCATTAATGTCAACAGCTTTCACACGAACCTCATATCTTCCTCCATTGTTCCATTTATGTGAAGCAGAACCAGCTTGACCAGAGTCTACAAAATTTGTTTCTGAAGTTTTTTCGTCTCCCCAGTCAAATACATATTTGATTTTATCGCCATCTGGATCAGTTGAAGTTGCTGTAAAAGTGTAAGTTTCGCCCAAATCACCCTTTGAAGGTCCACTGGGGGCAGAGGGCGTATCAGGAGGATCTGATGTTTTTCCATAACCCTTACAAATAATATCAATACTATCAACATCATAATGTAAATCATCTCCCTCCTCAAAATACAAATCAATATCTCTAAATTCTCCTTTTGCGATGTTGCCTAGATCTGGTGAGTACCATAGTACAGAAGATGTACCCATATCTCCTTCAATTTTATAGCATTCAAAGGACGAGCCTCCGACAGAGATGCTTTCCATTCCAGTACATTCAAGATTGTCTGGTACCTGGTATATGTTAAATGGAATATCCTCATGCAAAAGGCTACCAACATCAACAACAACAGACAACAACGCTGTAACTCCATCCCTAGTCCATGTGTTTCCAACATCCAGAGGAAACTCTAGATAGTTAATTGGTGTCAGATCACTCAAAGAAAATGTACCAGAAGCACTAATTCCTGTTGGTATTCCAAGGACTGATGCTTTTCCTTCTGCTGCAAATGATTCTAAACCTGTAATTGCTAAATCAGACTTTCTTACAAGTACTGTACCACCTGTGATTTTTCCTTTGTCCATTCCACCAGAAAGTTTACCATATGATCCACTTGCCTCCGCAGATCCACTTAGAGCAACTTCATAATTAGACCCCGTATCGCCTGTAACTTCAAATCTAACATCACTTAGGTGGATATCTAATTGTAGTTGATCATAATATTTGACACTTACATCGATATCATAGATCCAAGAGTCTCCAACTTTCCATTGAGGTGCATCTGCACTTGTTATTGTTAAAGAACCCGCATCTGCTTCTTTTGTAAGCATTGCAAAAGTAGGTGTAGTCAACAGCGTCAGAATTATTACGAACATAATTATTTTCTTTTTCACTTGAACGCCTCCTCTGGCCAAAGTTAAATATCTTCTAAATATATAAATTTTACTATAAAATATAATTTAATAATTTAAAATAGACAAAAAACACTATATATTATTGTAAATTAGATAATTCTCTAATAACTTTAAATACATTATTCTAATATTCATAAACCTAATAGAGATATAATTTATTTGAGAAAAATGCGTAAAAGGAATGTCTATGGCTGAAAAGATCAAGATAGCACAAGGTGCTGGTGGAGAATTAATGGACAATCTCATTAAGGAAAAGATTCTGAAATATTTTAAAACAGAATCAAAAGATGTTGAGATTCCACTATCTTCTCTTGATGATTCAGCGGTTGTTGATGATATTGTTTTTACAACTGATTCTCACACCGTTCAACCTATTATTTTTCCTGGTGGAGATCTAGGTTCTCTAGCTGTCGCTGGCACAGTTAACGACATTTCTGTAATGGGTGCAAAACCTATTGCTTTATCTACTGGCTTTATAGTTGAGGAAGGTCTTTCTTCTGAGATCTTTGAAAAAATTGTTAAAAGTATGGGTGAAACAGCAAAGAAAGCCGACGTACCTATTGTTACAGGCGATACAAAGGTTGTGGAAAAAGGTGCAATTCAAGAGTTTATGATTAATACAAGTGGCATTGGTAAAAGAACTTCTTTACTTGAAAAAAACATCGAAGAGGTGAAAAGGCACCGTAATTTTAATGCCCGATGGCTTCTAGACTCAAATCTTAAAAAAGGAGATAAAATCATTCTTTCTGGGAACATTGGCGAGCATGGTGTTGCATTGATGTCTTTTCGCGAGGGATATGGCTTTGAAACTGAGATTAAATCTGATGTTGCACCAGTAAATAAATTGATGGAGAAGATTTTATCTGTTGGTGGTATTGTTTCTGCCAAAGATCCTACAAGAGGAGGATTAGCAAACACAGTAAAT
Source organism: uncultured Thermoplasmatales archaeon (assembly GCA_964391625.1). GTDB lineage: Archaea > Thermoplasmatota > E2 > DHVEG-1 > DHVEG-1 > CAYMMP01. The sequence goes on from CAYMMP010000003.1 coordinate 49,786, forward strand.
GATTTTAGTGAAAAATCAAAAACTGGAATACTTCTCTATGAAGAACATATTCCAATTACAACTGGTGTTAGATCTGCTTGCGATATGCTTGGAATTGATCCTTTAGAGATTGGCAATGAAGGCAAGGTTGTTATTGGCGTTGTAAAAGAAAAGGCAGAGGAAGTTTTGTCAGCTATGAAAAAGCATCCTCTGGGAAAAAATGCTGTGATTATTGGTGAAGCAACAGATAAAATTAGAGGAGTAGTTCTTGAAACAGCTATTGGTGGAAAAAGAAACTTGCACAAGCCAATTGGAGATCCTGTTCCAAGAATTTGTTAAAAATAAAAAAATTAAAAAAGAAAAAATAGGTTTTAGCGAAGTAGTGTGTTTGTTTTTAGT
>CAYMMP010000004.1:0-49339 GCA_964391625.1 uncultured Thermoplasmatales archaeon
GGGTATAAAATACCTATATATAAAGGTTACATTTTATAAATAAACTTTGCGGTCAATTTATGGTGCAATAAAAAAAGATTTAGAAGAATGTATTTGATTATTATTCTTCACAACATATTCTATTTCAATGTTGTCATTTGATAGCAGTAATTGTAAATGCTGTCATCGATATCATAATTTGGTGGATTGTTGTCTGGTGGGTTGTTGTCTGGTGGATTGTTGTCTGGTGGAGTGTCATCACCATCATCACCGCTATGATAAACCGTTAAGGTGGCTGTTCCTTGCGATATTTTCTCCTCATTATCCTTTACTTCTAAAGATATGATATATATCGTCGCTTTTTTCTTGCTTGGAGTAGAATCGTTTAACGCTCCAAAATCGTTATTATTGCTTTGTGTATCATCAGAGAAAAAGCCGTTGTCTGCTGCATCAGCATCATAGTTATTGTTGTTATTATCGTACTGATTGTTATCAGAATTATAGTTATTGTTTTGATTATCCCCGTAATCATTATTGTCGTAATTGTTACCATCATAGTAATTAGTATCATCATTATTATCATAATGATTATTATTAGAATTGTAATTATAGTTGTCACTTTGATAATCATAATCATTTTGATTGTCACTTGCATCATCGCTACCGCTGTCATCAGAATCTAACAGATATGCCATATTTCTAGACCATGTCTTTTTATTGTCAAAATCACGCCACAAAGTCCAAGGTCTATCTGGGAATTTCCATCTTATTTTATCAATTTTATATCCGCTTGAATCCGTTGTATATTCGTCTGTATCATGACTTCTTGAACTATCAAATGTTACCCAAGTATTCCCAGGCGAGACATAGTATGGACCACCAGCATCTGCTATTGGCATACCGTCTTCAGTATCGTCATAGTGAACATTGATTTGTGCATATGCTACTGCTGTTTGTCCCTCATTGTCTTTGACTTCCAGTTTTGCAAAGTACATCATTACTGATACTTGTTGATGATCTGGTCCTCCAGGAGTTGGCCCACTTAGGGCCCCAAAGTCGCCATCATCAGTTTGATCGTCATTTTGGTTGCCACTACCACTATCATCATCGTCATCATATAAATCAGATAAATCCACGCGCAATTGTTTATTATTTTTAAACGGAAGCCATATTGTGTCCCATTTAATCCATTCATTTGTATCGTGGTCATAATCCCATCTTATATAATCAATCGAATAGCCATTTGCATCCAAATCATATTCATCGTTATCATGGCTAGCTGAGCAATCTAAAGTAATCCACGGATCGTTTGGATAAACGTCATAAGGGCCTCCTGCAATTGCTGTTGGTGCGTATCTAAGTCCACCGCCAGAATTGCCAATTAACCAATACCAATCACCCTTTATGTAAACTCCAACTGCAAGTTCGCCTGGTACGTAGGTTATGGTTCCTCCTCCATTTGGATTAATATCTAAATCTGTACCTGTGAAGTCCCAGTCCCAGCTTTTATCTTGAGCTTTGAATTTACCTTCAATTATACTTAAATCCTGTATTGTTAAATTAAAGTAACAGTATTCATCATCTGTATCGACATATAGATATCCATCACCGTCACCGTCAATATTCCACTTCAGCTCAAAGTGCTTTGACAAAGAGGCAGTCCAGGTCCATTTTAAGAATGGCCAATAAGTAAATTCTCCTTCAAATTTATTGTTGACAATATTTACATATCCGTCGCCATCGCCGTCAAGATTATATTCGGCATTAAAATCATCTGCTAGTAGCCCTCCAGATGTTCTAAAAATATCAGCAATTAAAACATCTCCTGTAAAGGTTTGGCCACCAGTATCAATATGGAGATTTCCTACACCATCACTAGTGTCTATATCAAAGATTACATCTTCTGCTGTAAGTTCTCCAGTGGTTGTAATAAAACCGAAAAGATCAAAACTTGCCCAAATCGGTATGTTGTTTGTATCAATACCAAACGATCCATCTAATGTAAGACTTGCTAGATCAATATTATCAATATCCCATGAGATGTTAATGTAAGGAACATGAATAGTTCCAGTTCCCCCCAACACCAAATCAGTATCTCGATTAAGTTTTTCCCAGTGCCGAACCCATCTAAAAAGTTCTAATGTTGGATGAATGGTTCCCGAAGCATCCCATGTTATATATCCTCCAGAAAGAATACCTTCGGCAAGTGTATCTGCGCTATAAAAATTAGGCAATCTAGCTCTAAATTCAAAATCCCCCGGTTCGAATTTTAATCCCAACACTGATATATAACCATCTGGTCCATAAATTTTTGCGAAATTAATTTCAGTATCTTCATATATATTTATTTTCCATATTGTTTCACGAGATAAATCAAAATCATAGACCATTGCAGCATCAACATATATATCAGCATTACCATCAATTGATCCGCCATCTATAATCATATCAAGAGTTGGAGTTTCAACATCCATTACAACTAATAGTTTTGACCATTCGAAATAACCATTAACACCTATTATTACGTGTTGTATAAATATTGGAAAACCATAGGCATATGTTGTATCAGCTGCGCCCAATGTGATTTCTCCACTTCCCGTTAAATCGAAAATTGTTATCAAATCAATATCATTACCAAATAAAATCATATTGAAGTCAAAATAACCGATATTCCAATTAGGTGTGTTTACACTGGCCCTTATTTCAAATAATGGATATTCAACATTGTTTGTCAATTCTGCCTCACCAGTTAAAGTAATTGTTGTTTGTCCTTGTATTACAAAGTCTTCAATTCCTATTTTCATAAAGTTCAATAAATTGACAAAGAAATTACCAATATTAATATAACCATCAGAGTCAGACACAGTCACATATATGTCCAAAAATAATTTTTGATGTTGTTCATACGCACTTGCATAAACGATTCCTGAGCCTTTGAATGTAATAAAAACATCACCCATATACAATTCAAAACTTGCATTATCTGGATCATATGGATTTTGAACGTAAACATCAGTGGAAATGAACAAATTTTGAATTGTTAATTCTGAGATAGAGCCTCTAACAGTAGCTGAATTTAATCCTGAAAATTTCCATTCTTCTCCCTCTTTCTTAAATTCTAAGTTAATGATGGACCCTCTTAGTTCATCTAAAACAAGTTCAAAATTACCTATACTTACAGCTACATTATATTTATCGGGTGAATTATTTTCAAGTTTAGTGTTTATACCAAAGTTAAGTTTAGATAAATATATACCTCCAGTACCCTCAGCTTCAATATACATAAGATCGTTGTAAATAGAAAGTTCAAACTCTAAATCGGCAGACAATGTCAAATAATCGAATTGTAAATCAATTCTTGATTTTGTTCCAATATCCACTCCTAGCTTGAAGTCAGTTATACTTACTTCGCCATCATGAAGTTCCATCTTTACGTGCGGGATCAGCGATATTGTATCAACAATAATCCAGAAATATCCTCCATTAAAGGTGAAATCAAATTTTCCTTCCAATCTAAAGTAGGTTTCATCAACTTGTTTTTTATTTTTAAATCTAAGTTTTAGATTTGAGATTTCCACATATTTAATATTTCCATAGAATTTCAATCCGGACTCATTTAAGAATATTGTTGCTTCGGCATCATCACGAAGTTGCACATGGAATTTATCTAAATCAACTCCAATCCATGAATTGTTCAGGATATCGCCAGTTACATACATATGTAGGCCGTCGATTTTAAGCATCTTTGTCATATCAACAAATATCTTTACTCTTTGTAGAGTTGCATTATAAGCGATACTAGCTTTTGCCTGTGCACTAACAAAAAATGTGAACTTGAACACTTGTGGGCGAGTCATATGTAAATTGTCGATACCAAATCTTCCCTGCACATCAAAACTAACTTTATACTCCTTAAGATCTACTGTTATTTTACCAGAAATATCTATTGCTATACTGTTACATCTAACAAACAGATTAGATGCTTTGCTAGATACTATTATTCCAGTAACACCAAGTTTTGCACTAGCATCAAAATCAATTAATAAATTTTCTAAATCAAATGTTATTGTTCCTTTACCATACAATGAAATTCCACTTATCGTAACTGCTGGTACTCCTGGGACACCAACTCTAATACCTGACATTTCAAGCCTAATGCCATTTTTTGAATTGAAGTTGATTTTTAGACCAAGTTTTTCATCATAAGAAACACCAAAACCAACTTTAAAACCACCAATAAGCTCAATAGAATTGGCTTTGAAATAAATACCTGTCATTTCTATTTCCTTAGGGCTATCACCATCTTTGGGACTATCACCACTTGATCCATATGAGAATTCAAGACCATATATGCCCAACTTGCCCTGATAATCTATGTTTCCATCACCTGAAATAAATGATATATTTCCATTTGACCATGCAAAACCAACATATCCTGATGCCCCTAATTCAAAATTCAAATCAACATTACATTTTAGAGAGACGTTCATTAAATTCTCTATCTTGATATTGAAATCCATATCCATTGCTGCAAAAGCATCATCCAAGTATAGCTTCACGTTACCTGTTTTTCTATGAGTGCTAATAGAGAATTCTCCAACAAGAGATGCAATTCTCATATTGATCTTATTTCCAACAATTAGCTCAAAACCGGAGATCGATGCCAATCCTTGTCCTTCAATGTTTAACTGAGTTTCATTATCGACTGTCTCCCAAGATATATTTAAAGTCTTATGTTGCGTAGTAAATAGTATTGTTCCCTTAAGGAGACCGACAATTTCACCAACAGCATTTCTTAATACGTTATCTGTAGTTATTGAAAGAGCGCCACCCAATTCAATATATCCATATGACTGATCCTCACTTATGTAATAATTGAGCTTTGCATCAGTAACTGTCACACTATTTGCTTGATGAAAACTACCACCAACATTAATATCTGGTATTGGTAACAAGAAATCATTATATCCTAGGATAAGACCGCGAATTTCTACGCCATTTTTAACATCCAATTCATATCCAAATGTAAAGCCATTGCTTAATTTTTGATAATGATAAATAAATTTTATTCCGCTTTGTGGTTTGTCAAACTTAAGATATGTCATTTTAGCGATAAATGTGCCAGTACCAACCAAATTAAGTCGAGCATCAAGATTGTTTATCTCAAGTACATTGCTAGTAAACTCTATTTCTGCCTTTCCATCGAAAAGTTGATCGAGAATTATTTCAAACGGTCCAATTATATTGTTTTTGACATTTGCTGAAAAATCAAATGATGAGCCGTTTTTACCAAGAATATGAAGATCAACTTGAATGTCTGAGTTTGTTCTCATTATTCCAAAGCTTTTCTTTGTTGTATCCCAAAATACTGAAAAATTAAGATTGGTATTAGTTTGAAAATGTGCCTCTACTTTTGTTCCAGTTCCTAAGAAGTTATTTGAAATTAAATGAGCTGAACCCCCAGCTTGTTGACAAAATACATCTAATTGTCCGCCTTTTTTAAGCTCCATATTCCAATTGAAATTAATTTGTGATGGTAAATTTTCTAGATATGCATTTGTTGTAAATATTGGCAAACCAGGAGGTGTATCTCTTATGCCAACCCTTTTCAGATTTTTATCAAATGTAGTGAACTCTATGTTGCCCTCACTTTCTGGCAACCAACTAAGTTTAGCATGGGGTGGAACATCCTCCAAATAAATATACATGCTATTGTTCTTTTTAAAAAACAAGGTTATATCGGTGGTTTCAGAACCATTTTGAGCATATTCTATTCTTCCTCCACCTTTTTTGAATGGGGTTAGTTCCATATCAAAACTGAAGCCTGTTAATTTATCAATAACAAGCCCTGCATTGAATTCTGATCCATTTGCGATACGATCATACATTATCGTTGCTTTGGTTTCTTTAGAAGTTTCAATTATGAACTGACGGCCAACATAGTCATCAGCACCACCGAATGTAATATCTGTTTTTACAACAGGATCAAGGAATGTAGTCCATTTTCCTTGCGATTTGTAAGTCCCATTCTCCACATCTGCATTGTCATAGCCGAAAACTAATCCTAAAATATCTTCATTTGCCATTAACCCAGGATTATAGTGAATCTTATGTTTTGGTTTTTCCTTGTAAAAGAAATAAGGGAGATACTTGTATGTAACAACAAAGTCTTTTGGCACTTCATATCCTTTTTCAGAAGCATATCCAAATTTTACTTTGTCATTTGTGTTATTTGCATTTAATAAACCTAAAAAGTGTAATTGAATATATGCTTCGAAGAATTCATTTGGATCTTCAAACCCATTAAGCCTGTCTATCTTTAATCTGACATTAAAAGTAAATATAAGTGGTCTTTCAATACCAGGATATGTGCTGTAAGATACTCTGATATCTTTATCGCCATCATCATCAACATCTATTGATTTAGAGGATCCCAATCTAAGTGGTGTTGTTTTTTCATTACCTGCATAATTTGTATAAAAACTTAATAACGAACTAGATTCTTTTAGAGAGATATAGCTAACTAATGATCTAAGTAAACTGTTTCTTGGGGAATTTTCGAGAGGGGATAATTTTCCGCTATTGATTAGAGGGTTTTCTCGTGGTTGTTTTATTTTATTAATAATATTTTCTATTTTTTCTTTTATGGTTTCAAATCTTTCTTTCAAAAATCCTTCTTTCAAATACGAATTTCGTATTGAATCTTTAATTGGCCGTCTTCCTGTTTTTAAATCGTCGAGCTTATCCTTAAATTCTGATAGTTTTTCAGACAGTACGCCTTTTGAACTTACAATAGTTGAAAGAGCGGTTGATACAAGGAAAAAAACAATAAAAACACTTAGTAATTTTTTAACAGCCTTACTTTGTTTTTTGTGAATTTTTTGCATTTATATTCCCCAACATGATAGTATTTTTTAAATGAATATTCACTTCCTTCATTAGGAGTAACATTTATTACACTATAATATTTATAAATCATAGTATATATAATTTACTATATAAATATTATCTAATTTTCAAATCTAGAATATTTTTATAGAAAAAATTAAATACTAATTTGAACATATTATTATACATTACTTACAAAACTAAGTGGTTAATATGAAAAAAATAATATCAATTAGTGTAGTACTTCTATTTATGACCATATCAACAATATCTTTCGCAAGTGCAGATGAAACGTTAACTGGAGATATTGATGTTGAAATTAATGAGTGGATGGGTATAGTATATCCTCAAATTAACCTTGAAAATCAATCTGTAACTTTTGATGCCGAGCTCACAGACTCTGGAGAAAACGAATATCTTGTAAATGACACGTTAATTATCAACTTAGATATTACAAATAACTCAGATAGAAATTTCTTATTCCCAAGATCAATATATTATAGCGTGATAATGTCAAGAAAAATATCCGATGTTAAATTATTGCCATTTAGAGGATATTTGAACAGATTATTTCCAGTGAGATCTTTATTTAATACTGTTAATATTATTGGTGGATTGGTTGGTAAGAACGCAAGCAACACCATAGAAATACCAGTTTCTTACATAATTGATAATGAAACATACAATGACGGAGAGAATCTTACATTACATCTATCGGTGATGGGATTTTTACCAGGCGATCTCAACGGTTTGGGAGAAAAAATACCAATAGTATCAAAAGAAAAGATTGTATTGGATATAGAATACTCTTAAAATTCTTTTTTTATTTGTCGCTGTCACCCAACTTAGTGTAAACTTTGTTGGGTGTTGCTTTAAAGGAAATCCCGATAAAGCAGCAGTGGAATAAACCCCCAAGCAAATATCGCGACATTATTTGACACCATGGTTGTCCTCTTTTTCATCTCATTTGACTTTACGTCTGCTTGATCAAAGAGGGACCCTTTGTGTGGCATCAATTCATGTATCCTTGAATTTGCCTCCCAAATCATTTTATCATTGGGATCTTCGAATCAAGGCAGTACTAAAAATAAGTTCTAGTTAATATGTATTTTGGTCAAAAAGTACTATCTAAATTTGTTAATCTCATCTCTTAATTTTAAAGCTTCTTTTCTGGGATTTTTTGCATAGATTATACTACGTGCAGAGACAATAATCGTGTTTTTGCCACCATATTTAACAGCCTTTTCTAAATCTCCACCTTGCTTGCCAATTCCTGGTATTAATACTAGTACATTGTCACCCAATATTTTACGTATTTTCTTTAGCTCGTCTGGATAAGTTGCTCCAACTACTGCTCCGCAGCATCCAATTTTGTTCCAATCTTTTATTTTTTCTGCAACCTTCTCATACAATGGCTTGTTTCTTGATTTAATATCTTGAAACTCTATGGCTGAAGGATTTGATGTTCTACAAAGAATGAAGGTGCATTTATCCTTATACTTCAAGAAGGGTTTGATTCCATCAGACCCAAGATATGGATTAACTGTTGCTGCATCTGCTTTTAATGTTTCAAAAATACTTTTTGCATACTTTTCTGCAGTGTTTCCAATATCGTTTCGCTTACCGTCAAGAATTATCACAATATCTTTTGGAATGTATTCTATAGTTCTTTCAATTAATTCATATCCTTGTTTTCCAAAAACCTCGTAGAAAGCCATATTTAGTTTATAAGCACAAACCAAATCTTTTGTCGAATCAATTATTCCTTTGTTGAATTCAAAATAAGAGCCGTTTGGTATTTTATTTTCATCAATGTCAAGTCCTACACACAAAAGGCTGTTCTTTTCATTTACGGCGTTTGAAAGTTTTTCTTCAAACTTCATAGATTTTCAACCGGTAATAGAGCACATGGTATAAAAAGATGATATTTTCGGGTTATTTATTTAATAGAATATAGAATACAGCCTTGTATTCCATGAAAATAGTTTACTCAGTATGCTCTTGGGGACTTGGACATGCAACACGATCTCTTCCAGTGATTAGAAAGCTTATAGATGAAGGAAATGATCTTACCATCATTTCACACGACAGATCTCTAGAGCTTTTAAAGAAAGAATTGGGAAACAATTTTGAATATTACGATATCCCAGATTATCCCATGCTATTGTCTGAGAACTCTAGACAGTTCATGGCAAAAAGCGTAATCTATTGGCCCAATTTTATCTATAGAATGAGAAGAGGGTTAACTAAGGTAACAAAACTGCTTAAAAATAAGAAATATGGTTTAATTATATCAGATGGAAGATATGAGTCATATAGTAAAAAAATACCTTCTTTTTTAATAACCCATCAAGTGAGAATTCTGAATCCTTTAAGAATAAGAATGTTTGAAAGAGGTAGTGAAATCTTTAACTTGTTTTTCTTCAAAAGATTTGCAGGTGTGTTAATACCAGATTATAAAGATGAAGATAATCTATCTGGAGAGCTCTCACATAATTTGCATCGAATTGACGAGAATAAATTGCATTATGTTGGCGTTTTATCCGACTTCAAAAAGAAAAACACAAGGAAAGACATTGATTATCTGATATCAATAACAGGTCCTGAGCCGCAAAGAAGCATTTTACAAAATAAATTATTACCAGAGATAGCTAATCTCAATGGAAAAGTTGTTGTTACTCTGGGAAAAACCGAAAAGAAAGACAAAATAAAGAATGACAATGTGGAGACATATTCATTCATGACCAAAGAAGAGCGTGAAGATGTTTTAAACAGATCTAAATTGGTTGTTTCTCGTAGTGGCTACTCAACAATTTTAGATCTTGCAGTAATTGGCAATAAAGCTCTTATGATGCCTACGCCAGGCCAGACTGAACAAGAATATCTGGCAAAATATCACAATAGTAAAAACAATTTTTACTCAGTTAGTCAAAATAAGATTGATTTAGTTAGAGACATTGAAATTGCTAAGAAATCTATAGGGATTAAAAGAAAATGTGATGTAAATAACTCTGTAGAAAATATTTTAAATGTAATTTCAAGTACTGATAAAAGCCCTTTTAAATAAAGATAAATGTTTTAATTTTGGCAAATCATTTATATAAATACTGTATTGTTTGAGAATTCGGAGGAAGGAGTTATCATCAAACTAAGGGATCTAATAAAAAACTGGGTTTTCTGGTTAATTATCATTTCGGCAATTGCAATTATTATTAGATGTCTTCCAGCTTGGTTATATGCTGCATGGGGGTGCGATTTTGGGATATATTTACAAATTGCAGATAATGTTGTAAAAGACGTTGAATTCTTCCCAGCATACGCTGGTTGGGGGTCGTCTTATAACGAATTTCCAGTATTATATGCAATAACTGCTATAGCTCACTGGATTACAGGAATAGATGTAATAATACTCATGCCAAAACTTATCCCAATTTTTGGCGGGCTTAGCGTTACAATATTTTATTTTTTAGTTAATGAACTGTTAAAAAACAAAAAAATTGCACTACTGTCTGCTTTATTTCTTGCTGTACTTTATTTTCACCCCTATCAAACGAGTCATGCTTCACCTTTGACAATGGGACACTTTTTTATGATGCTTTCTTTGTATTTTTTTGTCAAATATAGGGAGAAAAATATCTATGCAGTGCCTTTGTTGTTTTCTACACTTCTTTTAATAATGTCACATCATCTTACCACTTATTTTTATATAATTTCATTAATTGGCATAATGTTTTTCGAAAATTTTTATCAAAAAGAATGGGCTCTATCTCTAAAAAAAGATTTAATATATATAATATTGACAAGTATTTTGACTTTTACTTATTGGGCTGTAGTAGCAAAAACTGTCTATAATAGCTTTATGCAATCTGGAATTTCATTTGGGGCTATAAGGCTTGGGTCTAATTTTGTTTTAATCATATTTTATATCATGCTGTTCACATCATTGGCAATTATTTATTTTATTAGAAAAACAAACATTATCTCAGAAAAAAAATGGTACACTTCAAAAAATTGTTTAATAGTTTTTACTTTTTCTTTAATAATAATTTTTGGAATTATAATTACTTTTGCAATAATTGAGTTACCCTGGACAAATTTCAGATTAAATTTTGAGTCGACTAGAAGAGCAATATCTCTACTAATTATCTTTGCTTTTGCTGTAGCTGGATTTCGTTATACACGATTTATAAAAAATGGTTTTTTTATTCGAGGATGGTCATTTGCAATATTGCTGTCTTTATTTTATGGACTTGTTACAGATAGTGGGATAATGCTGCCAGATAGGCATTTGGAATATCTAATGTATCCTGTAGCAATACTGACAGTCATTGGACTTGGCGGTGTCTTCTCAGATCCTTTTTACAAAGGTCTTCTTTCCAAAATATCTAAAAAGAAAGATATTGAAGTCAGTTACAATTCAGATAAAATAAAGATTTCGCAAAGAGCAAGACAAATTCATGTTATTTTGGTTGCATTACTTGTAACATCATCAGGGCTATCCATATATTCTTCTTTTGAAGCTTTGAAGCAGGCAAACGAAATTATTACTCAAGAAGACATAGATCTAATGCAATATATCAGCGAAAAATTAGATAAAAATTATAGTACAGTTGCCTCAGACCATCGCCTTGAGAGACTATCTGAGGCTGAAGGATTTAATACCACAAAAGATGAAGTAATCAAAATCTGGACTGCTGTCAATCTATCTGAATATGTAGATGAGTTAGAGGGTGTCAATAAAAATTATAGTAGAATAACACATGTAATAATAGATGATATTATGAAGTATGATGTTGTACATATGGGCCACAAAAAACCAGGAATTTATATGACAAATGAAACTTGGACTGCAGCATATGATAAATTCTCAAATCAACCATTTGAATTATTATATAGAAATGAGTCAAAGAATATTGATCCTGTCAGAAATGAGTCGATACACTGGGCAGAAATTTACAGAGTTAATTGGACATATATTGAAGAAAATTATCCAAACTGATCGATTATGAAAGTAGCAGAAATAACAACATACAAAGAAGGTGGGGCATACACCCATGTTATAGAACTTGTAAAAAGATTTGATTTAGATACCATAATTGTAACTGGAAATACGAAAAAATCAGGTTTTGAAAAAGAGAGGGGTTTTCTTTATTATCATATCCCACTCCTTAAATCAATGTGGGAAGTTTTTTTTATTAATCGTCCGGGGGCATATAATGAATTAGAAAAAATTCTCTTAGATAAAAATGTAAATCTTGTGCATTTTCATAGTCCTCTTTTTACTTTTTTACATGGTTTTCTTAAAAAAAAGAAATTTCCAGTCGTGATGACAACTCATTATCTGCTTAATATAAAAGCCAACAGATTATCAGCAGTTCTCTATCACAAATTTATAAGATGGATGACGAGATATGTTGGCAAAAACGTTGATAAAATTATCTGTGTAAATGAAGAATATATACCGGTTTTTACCAAATGGGGAATTGATTCAAAAAAACTTACGTTTATTCCAAATGGAGTCGATACAAACAAATTCTCTCCAGGAGATTCGAATATTAAAAAAGAATTTAAGGATAGTAAAATAATTGTTTATTTTGGTAGACTTCATTATCAAAAAAATGTAGAACTACTTGTGAAAAGCTTTAAACTAATAAAAGAAAAAATGAAAAATGTAAAGCTTGTAATTATTGGAACTGGCAACCAATATGACAAGCTTAAGAGAATGATTGCCGAGGATAAAGATGTTATAATGACTGGCTTTATTTCAGATAAAGATTTATTAGATTATCTGCGCGCTGCCGACATAGTCGTATTTCCATCTAGGGGGGAAAACGCTAGTTTTACGATTATGGAAGCTATGTCTTGTGAACTGCCTGTAGTATCTTCAGATGTTGGGAATGCAAAAAAGATACTTGGGAGTGAGCGAGGGATTTTATTAAAAGAGTATACAAAAAAAGAAATTGCAGATATTTGTGTCAAGGTTCTTAGTGATAAAAAATTATCTAAAAATATTGGTAAAAAAGCCAGAAAATATGTTATTGAGAATCATAGTTGGGACAAAATCTCTAAACAAACAGAAGAAATTTATAAAAAAGTATTAAACGAATGTAAAAAGAATTGATTTTATTTAAAAATATAAGGGCTTAAAGAAGAAAGCAAAGTACGAGGAGAGGCGAATACATCTGTAGCAAAGTATTGATACCATCCACATCTTCTCGTGCACTTTTTCATATCGTTCCTTGCTTTTTTTGCCTCTTCAGTTTTCAAAAAGTTCATAAATGATCCTTCAGTAAAATTGTACAGCCTCTGCCCTATAGTTCTACATGGATAAAACAATCCCCCATCTGAGTCGATAATAACCGATGAGGTTGAGCATCCATGTGGTTTGTTGATATTGTCAAGAAATCCCTTTGGTGTCGTAATTGTGTTTGGATATTTCTTTTTGAGTTTTATAACAAGTTCTCTAAACTTAGAGGGGTCTGGATAAAAATCATCTGTTCCATCTAGATGGCATGCCGGCATTACTACGGTCCTAGCATTTACCTCATATGCTCTTTTAACTTTTTCTTCCAAAGCATCCATTGTATCTTTAGTAACAACTGTTTGAACACATATCTCTGGACCATAGCTTTGAAATTCTTCAAGTCTGTCAAAAAATTCTAAGTTATCGTGCCCCTCATCAATACTTATGTGAAGGTAGTCAATGTATTTACCATATTCATCCATAGGTCTTTTGTCTAATAAGTGACCGTTTGTTGTAAAAAATAAAGTAAATGGCTTTGTGTATGCATATTTCAATATCTCTCCCAAGTCTTTTCTTACCAAAGGATCTCCACCCTCAAGACTGAGAACTATAATACTAGAATTAGCTATGTTATCTATAACCTTAAAAACATCATCTGTTTTAAGATCTGGCGTATCTTCCATCCAGACGTTACAGAATTCACATCTGAGGTTGCATTTATGTGTTACTTTATAAGATGCATAAAAAGGATAAATAGCTTCCCCAGCCAACTTGTTTTGTAAAGCATAGTTTGCTGTTTTGAGATATTTGCTAACAGGCAATATTTTCATAATATCAGTTATTTTTTTCTTGGACAATGCTTTATGTTTGATAAGTTTTTTTATTTTAAAATAACCATAAGTGAAATATACAAATCTCGGAATAACATACTTGTGGTTGATAAGGAGAAAAAAGGAAAGACAATAAAATTATCAATTATTGTCAGTCTTACTCTTAGCATTGCAATCATTATTGCAATCTTATATTTTACAATAGATGCTGATACCGTCGAAAAATTGAAGACGGTTAAAATCAGATATGAATTCTTTATATTGGCTGCCCTATTGAATATTTTGTATTGGATTTTATGGGCTGCCAGACTAAAAGTTCTAGCTAATGCTATCGACCCAGATGTTAAAATTACTCTGTGGGACTCTACAAAGATTGTTATAACAAATCTTTTCTTAGCAGGTATCACCCCATCAATGGCTGGAGGTGAGCCAGTCAGAATTTATTTATTGAATAAAAAAGGCATGAGCGTTGGCTCCTCTACAGCTGCAGTATTAGGTGAGCGGTTGATTGATGCTATTTTTATTTTATTTGTTGTCCCCTTTGCAATATTCGTTTACAAAGATGAAGCAGGTATTCAATTTCTTAGTAATGGGTTATGGATTGGTATATTTGTTTTTATTTTGGCAATTATTCTGTTTTTGTATGCAATGTTAAAGCCTGAAAAAACAAAATCTTTTTTAATTTATCTTAACAGAAAGTTTAGTCGATTTTCAAAAAAGAAGGAAAGTGAAGGAAAAGTTATAAAAAAAATTAGTGGGGAAGTAGATAACTTTCATAATAGTATGACCTGTTTTGTAGGTAAGAGAAAAAAATCATTAATATCTGCCAGCATTCTTACTGTTTTATTTTGGTCAACAGGTTTTATGATTCCTTCAATGATTCTTTTGGGATTGGGGCTAGAACCTTATTTTATTCAATCGTACGCTGCCCAAATTTTATTGTTAGTAATTATAATGATGCCTACTACCCCTGGAAGTGCAGGTGTTGCTGAGATTAGTATCGCAGGTCTTTATGGCGTTCTCATCGGCGGATCTATTATTGGGGTTTTCATTATACTGTATCGATTTATCACATACCACATGAATCTAATTGCTGGTGCAATCTTCCAATATAGAATTTTTAATTCGGTTGCATCGTTTTCAGTAGATATGTTGAAAAAAGACGAAGGTATAAACAAATAATAGTTGTAAATGAACATTTTTTATAAAATTATTATAAGGCGTCACATTTAAAAACGGTAATAGTATTCAGCCAAATCTATGAAAAAGGCAGAAAGATGCATTTCATGCGGAAAAGGACTTGTAGAAAAAGGCTCTACGACATTTCCCTGTCCCATTTGCGGTGAGACAATAGGTAGATGTGGAAGTTGCAGAGAGCAAAGTGTAGAATATGTCTGCTTGAAATGCGGTTTCACAGGGCCATAAAACAATAGAGGAATAACTTATGGGCGATGTAATTGGATTGATACGTGTAATGCCGGGTGAAGTTATAGGTGATGATAAAATCGAAAAGATGATAGAAGACATTAAAAAAGTTGTCAAATCACCTGCTAAACTTGGGAAAATTGAGATTAAGGATGTAGCATTTGGATTAAGAGGTCTTAATGTAACAGTGCTTATACCAGATGGTGCTGGTGGATTAGATCCAATAGTTGATGAAATCTCCAAGGTTGAAAACGTAGAGAGCGTAGAAGTAACAGATGTTGGAAGAATCTGAAGTATTTTTTTAAGCTGCTCTGGCAATAGGTTTTTTCAAGTAATCTGAAAAATTTTTGGCGGCTTCATATCCAAGATCAGTTGGATAATAAACTGGATATGCAGAAGTGCTAGTATCACCATCAATTAACTCTGCTTCAAACATCTTTTTAATATGCCATTTAACAGTATGATGGTTTAGTTCAAGAGCATGTGCAATTTCAAGAAGATGCTTGCCTGGGTTTTCTGCAAGGTAAAGCATTATATCTCGGGCGTTCTTATTTTTCAATATAGCCTCAGCAATTGCCTCTTTCCTTGCTTCTATGCCACCATCAACTAAATAGTAGACCTTTTTTCCACCAATTTCTCTGCTTCTTACTAAATTTGTTTGCTCTAATTTTCTCAGGTGCCAAGCAGCATTACTTGGTTTAAGATCTAATTCTCTTGCTATTTCTCTTAAATGTGAACCAGGGTATTCTTCAATATAATGATACAGATTTTTTCGAATTTCAGTGTCTAAAACATTTTCTGGGGTTACATACTTTATTCCACCTAATGTAAAAAAAGCAGCTATAGTTGCAATTACAGCAATAACAAGTGCAATTGTTATGCCTATCGAATCTAGCGACGGTCTGATGCTTTCAGCAGATGTTGCCTCTACCAATAATAAAAGTAACAATAAATACAAGGATAAACTTGTCATTATTCTTTTAATATGCATGCAACATCCCATTTCTCTCGTAGCCCTTCCTAGCGAGACATAAAATAAATCTTTTGTTTACTTAAATAGTTTACTTATTAGAGAAATAAGCGATTATTTTTGAATTTTTATTTTCAATCCTTACAAAACCAAAGCGCTCGAATTGAATTATTTCGTCAGTTTTAACGTCCTGCACAGCCTTTTCTGCAAAACCATGAATTTTCTCTAGACTTTTATCATTGTATTTGTCATCAATAAATAGAGGATGTGGTCTTAAAACATCCATCTCAACAAAGTCTTCTGTAGTCCATTGAATTTTTAGTGAATCTGAGATAAGTTTTTCACCTGCATACTCACCTAAAACTTTTTCATTCTTTTTCAAAATTTTTACATTATAAAGATCTTTTAATCTAAAAATGTCTCCAATTTTAAGTTGATCCATATCTGATTTTGGAACATAAAAAACATTTCCTGTTTTTATTGCCCTAGTACCAAAACTTGAATCGCTAGGATGAAAATTAATTTCTTTAGTAATATCCGGAGCGTTTTCAACAAACAACACAACAGGATTTGGTACGAAAAAGTATCTCTTAGCAATTGGGTCGACGAGTTTTCTATTTTCTGCTTCCAGCAATCCAAAATCTACTGAGCTTTCAACTTTAGAAATACCCTGTGAAAGTATGAATTGCTTTATTGCTTCTGGTTTTATGCCTCTCTTTTTCAATCCACGAAGCGTAGGTAAACGTATGTCATCAAAACCTGAAACAAGATTCTTTTCAATCAGAGGTTTAATTTTTCTTTTGGAAACTGGCATTCCTTCAATAGAAAGACGGGCAAACTCCATTAATTGCGGCTTCCTAAGACCAAGAAGATCGAGTAATTTAAAATAACATTCATCCCTGAGTTCGTATTCCTTAGTACGAAATGGATGTGTTACACCGCTAATACTATCTTCAATTGCCCCAGCAAAATCATAGGTTGGCCAAACTCTATATTTACTGCCATGTATTGGATGTGACTTTTCGATGATTCTAAATAATGTAGGATCCCTCATTGCTGTATTTGGACTTTTCATATCGCCTTTTAATCTCAAAATACGACCATAAACAGCTGAAGAAATCATTTCTTTCCACTGATCAAGATTTGTTCCAGAATCGTTGCGTCTACAATCACATTCCTTGCCATCAAAGCGACATTCCTTTACAAACTCAGGTGAGCAATCACAGACATATGCATCTCCCTGTTTTATTAGCTGCTCAGCCAGCTCATAATGCTTTTTAAGATTATCTGAAGTTCTATATTCTTTATCCCATTCGATGCCCAACCATTTCAGATCTTCTTTTTGTGCATCATAAAATTCTAGTTCAGCATTTTCAGGGTTAGTATCATCAAAACGAAGTATAAACTTACCATCATACATCTTAGCATATTCATAGTCAACTATTGCTGCTTTTGCATGACCGATATGTAGATAGCCATTAGGCTCTGGCGGAAAACGAGTAACAACTTTACCTTTTATTGCATTTGGAAGGTCAGGTAACGAAAAATCTCTTTCTTTCTTTTCTTTTATAAGTAATTCTGGTGCAACTCTCTGAAGTTCGGCTGTTTGCTCCTCTAAAGAAAGTTCATTCACATCATTAACAACAGATTCTACAACAGGAAGTATATCTTTATGTGAAATGCCATCCTTGCTTAAAAATGCTATAACTTTTCCAGCAACAGCCTTAATATTGGCTTTTCCACCAAATTGTACTGCGTTTTGTAGTGCATAAAGTCTTGCTGTCTTTACAATTTTTTCATTAGACATTTATTCATTTCTCTCTTTTTATAGCATACTCAGCAAGATCTAACAATAATTGTTTTGCATCGGAGTCTGGTAAAACATCCAATGATTTTTTAGCTTTGTTTATAAAATCAATTGCTTTATGTTTTGCATATTCAATTGAATTGAGTTTTTTAAACAACTTATAGACTTGTTTAACCTTGTCATTGGTCGCATTTCTGTTCCCAAATATCCTTTCTAAAGTTTTCTTGTCCGATCCCGTTGCATTATTCAGTGCATGAACAGCGATAAGTGTTTTTTTACCATTACGTATATCATTTCCAATGTCTTTTCCAAGCGTCTTTTCATCACTACTCATATCTAGATAATCGTCATGAATCTGAAAACCAAGTCCTAAGCTCTTACCATACTCGCTCAATGCATTTGTCTGTTCACTGGTTCCTCCACCAAGTATTCCTCCAGCTTCAGCAGCATACTGGAAGAATACAGCTGTTTTCTTCAATATCATAGTTATGTATTCTTCTTCACTTACAATCTTTCTCTGCTCAAATTCTATATCAAGTTGTTGACCCTCACATATCTGTTTGACACAGTCAATTAAACCATATTCTACGTTTTTAAAATCTTTACAATCTGACGGAAGATTATGCATTGATTCGAATGCCTTAGCAAATAACAAATCACCAGCCATTATTGCCGTTGGACTGCCAAATTTAACATGAACAGATGGCATATTTCGCCTAAGTTTAGAATTGTCCATTATGTCATCATGAACTAAAGTGAAATTATGGACAAGCTCAAGAGCAATGGTTAGGGGCACAATCTTACGTACATCCCCAGATACAGCTTCACAAGAAATCATAGCCAATGCAGGCCTCAGTCGTTTTCCACCTGCTAAAGGCAAGTGTCGCGCTGCATCATATAACTTTTCAGGCTCACCATTACTTAAGAATTTATTCAACTCGTTATTAAAAAAATCTGCTCTTTTAGATAGTTCTTGTTTCAAATCCATAGCTTTTCACCAATTACTGTCCAATCAACATCTTCTATATTTTGAACATTGTTAATTCCTGTAAGGAACATAGTTGCACGGAGTTCTTTGACAATCGCTTCCAATTCAAATAAAGTTGCATCTTTACTCTTAGTAGCCGGACCGAGTAATGCACGTGCAATACCTGCACAGTCAGCCCCCAAAACAAGAGCTTTTGCAGCATCAAGACCATTACGAATACCGCCAGTTGCTATAATTGGCAATATCCAATTTGTCGCATCACCAACTTCTAAAATCGAAGTGGGTGTTGGAATTCCCCAATTCCAGAAGGTTTTACCGCCACGTTTGTGAAGTTTATCATTTGCTATATCTGCACGGTAATGCTCTATGGCAGAAAAACTAGTGCCACCGAGTCCACCTACATCAAAACCAGCGATACCTATCTCAGATAATCTACCTGCAACGTCATAAGACATACCTGCACCAGATTCCTTAACAATAACAGGTTTATCTAAATCGTCGGCAAGTTTTTCGATTGCATCTAAAACTCCTTTTGCATTTGCTTCTCCTTCAGGCATTACTGCTTCCTGTAAGAAGTTAAGGCAAACAATAAAAGCATCAGCATCTATCATATCGATCATTTTATTAGCATTTTCAAGGGTTTTTTTAGGGCCCCACGAAACAATTTGTGAAGCTCCAATATTCGCAAACTTAAGAGGAATGTCATAGTTTTTAATCACACCATAGGTTTCTGCAAGTCCAGTTTTTTCAAGAGCTGCACGTTGTGAACCGACACCCATGCCAACTTGATATTTCTCGGCAGCAATTGCAAGATTTTCATTAATTTTTTTTGCTTTATTATATCCGCCAGTCATACTGGCAATAATTATTGGCGCACCAAGTTTTTTACCAAATAAATTTGTTGATAAATTTATTTCATCCTTATTTATCTCAGGAAGTGCATCATGGATCAGTACTACATCGTCCCAGTAATTATGTTCGGCTGAAACATTTTTTTCAATCGAAATTCTCACATGTTCGTCTTTTCTATTTTCTGTTTTATTCATTTTTTATCCCCATAAATAATGGTTGAGGTTGCAGCCTCTCCAACAAGTACCTTGTATAATCTATTAGGTTTATTACCATTTAGTAAAACGGTATCAATACCTTGTTTTGAAATGTTTTTTATTACATCTAATTTTCCACCCATGCCACCAGTTACATCAGCATGTTTATCAAGTGAGGTGGATAACTTTTCTAACTCTTTCAGGTTGCTTGATTTAATCAATTTAGCTTTTTTATCTATTTTTGGATTGGAGGTATAAAGCCCATCTTCATCCATTACAAAAATTACTTTTTCAGGTTTGAAATATTCTGCAAGTGCCATAACAAGAAGATCCCCAGAACAGATTGAAAAACCAAGTTTTTTATCTAGAGCTACATCACCAAATGTTACAGGAATGAATTGCTTTTCAAGATATTCTTCAAAAACTGTTAAATCAATTTTTGTAAGTTTATGATTATCAAGTTTTACTATAGAATGGGGAGATATCGACACTGCAGGAATATCATTTTTTTGAAGAATTTTCAGAACAAGCGAATTTAGTGTTTGAACCATTTCATGAGTTAAAGAAAATCCTTTTACCTGCTCATATCTCTTGTATCCTTCGTTCAATTCATATTTTTTTGCGAGTATGTGTCCAAATGAGCCAGCACCATGTACTATAATCATCTGTCTATCTGATTTTTTTATCTCTGATGCTAATCGGTCCATTATTTTTGGTCTAAAAGTATGTTCTTTAGTTTTGTCAGTTATTACACTTCCACCGAGTTTTACAATAAACATGGTTCACTAAATATAATATATTCTAAAAAGGGTTTTCATATAATTGCTTGATTATCTTTTTCTAACAGTCATCATTGTTTTATCTTTGTTTTGCTCATGAATAAGCCACAGAGCAATAGGCATACCATTCACAGGATTTTGCATTGTTGTTTTTGTCAGTGTAGCTATTTCTTCTTTTGAGTGTGTGTTGCAACAATCTTCACAAACGAAAATTTCATCATCAAAGACCAGACCAAAAGGATGATCGCTTAAAGAAATTTGTTTGCTACATATACTACATGTTTTTTGAGGGATATTGACACCTCCTGAAAATTCAAATGTTTATGGGGTTTATAAATGCAACCATTAAACTGTTAGTAAAATGAAACATTTTATAAAAACCACATATATTACAATGAATGGTGGAATCCGCTAAGATGGATGGAGAGATTAACATTATTGAAGAAAACAAGACTATTGCAGGTCTAGGGGGAAAACCAAAGATTGCTTATTTTTCGATGGAGATAGGCATAGATGAAAATATTCCATCATATAGTGGCGGTCTTGGAATTTTAGCAGGGGATACAATCAAATCTTGTGCTGATTTGAATGTCCCAATTGTTGGTATTACTCTTCTCTCTGAAAATGGATATTTTTATCAAAAAATTGATGAAAATGGCAACCAGATAGAACTTCCGATTAACTTTGCAGTCTCCAATTTCTTAAAATTATTACCAACTACCACCTCAGTAACTATCGATGGCAGAGATGTGAAAATTAGAGTTTGGCTTTATCAATACAAAGGGATAAGCGACTTTATTGTTCCAGTTTTTTTTCTTGATACCAATATTGAGGAAAACGATAACTGGGATCGAGAACTTACTAAATATTTATACGGTGGTGATAACAAATATCGCCTTGCTCAGGAAATTGTCCTTGGAATTGGTGGCGTAAGGATACTTAAAGAACTAGGATATGGGACTATTGATAGATATCATATGAATGAGGGACATGCTGCCCTTGGGACTCTCGAACTTTTCAACAGGTATAATGATATAGAAAAAGTACGTGAGCAATGCGTATTTACAACACATACTCCAGTAGCTGCAGGTCATGATCAATTTGATTTATCTTTTGCAAAACCAATGATTGGAAGTATACTGCCGGATTTTATTATTAATGATATTACTTTTGACAACAAGTTGAATATGACGCGGCTTGCATTATTTTTTAGTCATTATGTTAACGGTGTTGCAAAAAAACATGGCGAAGTTTCAAGAATAATGTTTCCTGGATATTCTATTGATTCCATTACTAATGGTGTTCACACTACTACATGGGTCTCAGGGCCTTTTCGCAGATTATTTGATAAGCATATGCCAGGTTGGCGCTCTGACCCATATATTCTTAGATCTGCCTTTAGTATAGATAAAAGCGAAGTTTGGAATGCCCATATAGAGGCAAAACAAATCCTTATAAATTTTGTCAATGAAAGATATAATATTGGTATGAACTATGATGATTTTACAATAGGTTTTGGCCGACGTCAAACTGCATATAAACGACCAGATTTGCTTTTGTCTGATAAAGAAAGGTTAGTACAAATAGCTGAAAAAGCAGGACCGATTCAGATAATCTATGCCGGTAAAGCTCATCCAAAAGATGGCAGTGGCAAAGATACTATCAGGAATATCTTTAATTCAATGAAGCAAATAAATGCGATGAATAGAAAAGTAAAAATTGCCTACATACACAACTATGATATGTCTATTGGCAAAATGATGACAGCTGGTGTTGACTTATGGCTAAATACACCGCGCAGACCGAGAGAAGCATCTGGCACTTCTGGTATGAAAGCAGCACATAATGGGGTACCGCAGTTCAGTACATTAGACGGATGGTGGCTAGAGGGTTGTATCGAAAATATAACTGGTTGGTCAATTGGACCTGAAAGAACAGAGGAAAAAGAATCAGACGACGAGATAGATAAAAAAGATCTTTACGATAAGTTAGAAAACTGGATTATTCCAAAGTTCTACAATGATAGGGATAATTGGATTCGAACTATGCGCAGTTGTATAGCAATCAATGCTTCATTTTTTAACACAAATAGAATGATACAGCAGTACGTCTTAAACGCGTATTTCAGATGAAATATATTCTTTTTCAAAAGGTGGCCTAATATTTTCAATATCTTCAACCCACGCCCGTAATATTTCTGCCACACTCCATGCCTGAGTAATACATCCTCTGGGTTCATGGATTGAATCTCCGTCAAAAATTTCATGTATTGAGCCATCCCAATTTGGACCATATAGATTTATCAGAGGCTTTATAAAATTTTTATATGCAAATTCTCTCCAGACATCGCCGTGTTTTTTAACTTTAACAAATGCTTTGATAAATGATCCAGTTAGCCATGGCCAGATAGTGCCATTGTGGTAAGCAATATCTTTATTGTAATCTCCAAAATAGCTTCCTTTATAGTTAGGATCATCTGGTGAAAGAGTTCTTAGCCCAACAATAGTAAAAAGCTTATCTCTAGTATCTTCAACAATCTTTTTTTGTGTATGCTCTTCTATCATCGTATGATCAAGTGAAACAAGGAATGTTAAATTAGGTCTAAAAGAGGTATCTTTCGTGTCAATTACATCATATAGCTGATCAAATTGGTTATTAAAACTCTCTTTAACTTTTTTAGATAATAAATAATAACTATCTTCTTTTTCGAGCATATTAGAAAAGCGACTCATTATTCTAAGTGCATTATACCATAAAGCCTGGATTTCGACTGCTTTGCGTGATCTAGGGGTTGGATAATAATCTCCAATCTTAACATCCATCCATGTAAGACCAGGGTCGTGGCTTATAAGATAATCTTCATCCATATGAATTCCAAAGTCTGTTCCATTTTTATAGTCAAAAATAATAGAGTCAAGTGTCCCCCATATTTTTTCTAAAAATTCCTTATCATTTGTATACTTCATATATTGAAATACCCGATCAATGTACCACAAAGACGCATCAACTGTATTATACACAGCCTTGGAATCTCTATCCATGAATGCATTTGGGATAAGCCCTTTCTGACAGTATTTGCTAAAACTTTCAAGTATTTGTTTAGCATCGTCATATCTCTTAGTGACAAGTGTAAGACCGGGCAAGGATACTAGAGTGTCTCTCCCCCAATCTCCAAACCAATGATACCCTGCAATAACTGACTTTCCTTCTCCCTTCTTGACAATGAAGTTATCTGTAGATAAAAGTAGTTTCTCAAATTTCCTATCAAGATTTGCTTTTACCAGTAGTTCTTTTTTCCTTTGAATTTCTTCACTATAAATCTTATCTGGATTAATATCTATTTTTTCTTCAATTGTCAAGACAACATAATATGTTGAAGACCCTTCAAGATTTTTCTTTACTTTACTGATATGTACGTTGTTATCAACCCATGCATCCTTCCGTTCGTGATCCTTATGATAAAACAGTTCTTCCCAGTAAAATACAGGCTCATAAATACAATCATCAACAATAATCTTTAAGGTTTTATCTATGTTGTTTGGCTTGATATATACTGCATTATTAGAAAACTCTGTTTGAAAATCTAAATATCTCTGACGATTTACATCATAAAAATGTCTAGAGTTAACGATTGGGTTGTGGGTAATAGTTATTGGCTGACCAGTTTTAACATCATATCTAATGATAGTAGTATTCTTTAGATGCTGCATTAACACTGTCTTTTTGATTTCTACTCCTTCAACATTATGTGTAAACGAAGGAAAATACTCAAATGAAAATCTGCTTTTGTATTTAGTTAAGTCATATATTTTATCCCCGATGTGAACTGTATTGAAAATGTTTGAAACAAAAACCCAACGCTCAGTCGGAGGATTTAAACTAGCTACAAGCAAGCCATGAAATTTTCTAGAATTAGTCATATTATTTGTCAGGGATGCATAGCCGCCAAGACCGTTTGTAACTATCCACTCCCTCATAAAATCAACTACATAAATTCTTTGTAAATTTCAATTGTTCTTTTTGTTACAGAATCCCAGGAAAATGTATCTAAAACTCTTTGGCGTGCGTTTTTGCCCATCCACGCTGCTCGTCCTTTGTCTTCAAGAACTTGCTTTATACCCCATGCAATATCATTTGGATCAAAAGGATTTATATGATATCCACTTTGTTTGTCTCCCTCTGGGATAATCTGCTCTCTAAAGCCGTTTGTGCCACGTGCACCCACAACAGTTGGTTTTGCCATAGACATTGATTCGGTACAAACTATTCCAAACGGCTCATAAATTGAAGGCAAAATAACACAATCAGACGCTGCATAATGTAAGATACGTTCTGGCTCACTTACGAATTCTGTTCTAAATATTACTTTATCCTTAATCCCTAAGTTTTCTGCCATTGCTTTCAGATCCCATTCCATATCACCGACACCTAGAACGACAAGTTTTGTATTAGGGAAATCTTGTAAAACATGTGGCATAGCCTTAACAAGATTGTCAATACCTTTCACTGTCACAAGACGTCCTACAAAAAATAGCATATTTTCATGGTCTGCAATTCCATATCTGTGTCTTAGACCCTTCTTCTCTTCATCTGACACGTTATTGGGGTCATATTTGTCGGGATCTACACCATTCCAGCAAACGCGTATTTTATCGTATGGGAAACCAAGTTTTTCAAGTTCATCCCTCATTGCATAAGAAACTGTAATCACGCAATCAGCTACTTGACCGCCTTCGAACTCTATATCTTTTATTACATGCGATCCACGTCCAACAGATCTACCAACTTCAGTTGAGTGAACGTGAAACATCAAGGGAAGCCCTAACTCCCTTTTTACAATCATTCCACCCATGATGCCAAGCCAATCATGCGCATCGATAATATCATACTTTCTTCCTTCTTTTCTAACTAACGAGTTTACAAGTTGTGATGCTGAAATTGTGTTATAGCTAACTACATCAGAAAAAAATTTGAAATATCCGCCCCACGATCTGAAATCGTGATCAGCAAATAACAAATACGTGGAACTAACATCTAGAGTTTTTGGCCGATAAACATCTATAATATTATTCCACCTTTCATAGGTCTCCAATTTATTATCTTTATTTAATGTAAAAACAGTAACTTCATTTCCAAAACTAGTTTGTTTTTGAGATAGCTCTGTAACAAATGTACCGAGACCCCCATATATTACTGGTGGAAATTCCCATGTAAAATGTACTATTTTCAAATAAAGCTCTCCTCAAAAAAAGAATATAAGTAGGGCTTAATCAAGTTTCTGTTTTAAATCTTGCAGAACATTCATATAATTTATAAAACCGTCATAAGGCCCATCATACGGACTGAAATAAGCATGCACATCCCCATCTGCAAGGCCCTTTGTAGAGAGATAATATAAATGGTCACTAGTTTGAAGTTTACGCCAAGTTTCAAGAAGATTAGTATCGCCTTTCTCTTTGATTTTGTGTCCAATGTTTTTCAGTTCATTGAAACATGCTGTTTGCATATCATTACCAAGCCATGTAGATACATCTCTATCCTCATCTGCCCATGAGATTGCCCATGGAACATCTATCTCTCCAACAGGCTCATATCTTTCTACTGCTTCACCCACCGTTACAAAATCTAGATGCTCGTGTTTCAAGATTTCCTCTGGAAAACTGGCAAGAAAATCAAAAATTCCTGTTTCAGTCCAATGGTGTTCTCCAAATGTCTCATAATCCATAAATAGATTTACTAGGTCGCCTTGACTGCGCAATATCCAGTGAGAAAATTTATCTGCAGTAAGAGGGTAATCTTTCCACATACGTGCTGAAAAACGAAATCCAACATCATCGCTTAGTGTATAGTTTCTCAAAAGTGTCTTTATATCTACATTTATCGGTTTATACAAATAGTTTGGTGAGCGCCACCCAAGTATTTTTTCAGTTCCTTCTGTAATAATTCCTTTATATCCCATCTCTGCTACTTTTTTAGCAATTCGATTATCAAATATTGCTTCTGTATTCCTAAAAACTTTAGGTTTGTAATTAAAAAGTTGTTTTATCAGTTGACGGTGCAATTTTACTTGTTCTTCAAACTCATCTAGTTCATCATATAATGAAGACAGTGAATGATAATAAGTCTCCTCAATCATATCTACTGCACCAGTTTTGAATAGCTCCTTAAAACTATCAATTACCTCAGGCATAAATTCATTACAATACTCAACAAAAGTTCCTGTAAGGCTAAAAGAGATCCTGAACTTTCCATCGGTTCTATTGATTAAATCAAGGAGTAAATTATTTGTTGGAAGATAACATTTTTTTGCAACTTTTGTAAAAATTTCTTGGTTTAGTTTCTGGTTAAAATAAAATTTTGAAGAGTCTCCATGACCTATACTAAAGACCGAAAAACGATTCAACCTTATCGGCTGATGTACTTCGAAATACAAGCAAACTGAAGTCATATTATGCTACACTCCGATATGTCTCAATTGTTTTATCTGCAACGCGATCCCAGGTAAATAACTGTATCTCTTTTTTACCCTCTTGGGCCATTGTTTTACGTAGAGGGTCATAACGAAGTAGAGAAATTATCTTATTCGCCATCTCATCAGTATCCCAAAAGTCAACCTTTAAGCAATTGACAAACGCTTCAGAAAAGCCCGCAGTCTTAGAAGCAATGGTTGGAGTACCTGCAGAAATTGCCTCCAATGCTGTTATTCCAAAAGGTTCGCTTACAGAAGGCATAACATACACGCTAGAAATTCCATAAATATGTTTAACTTCTTCATCTGAAAGGCGACCTGTGAATATAGTGTGATCAGAGATACCTAAATCGATGGCCTGCCCAATCAGACGCGGGAGCATATCCCCTGCGCCTGCCACAACGAATTTTGCATCAGGTTCATAATCCTTAACTTTTTGAACCGCTTTTAGGAAAAACTCAGCACCTTTTTGTATGGTTAATCTACCTAAGAATAAAACTATATCTTGTTTATGCCCCTCCTCAATTGGGTATACTGCATTATGAATGACAGCGATTTTATCTGGATTTATCCCATATTTTTCAACAATTATCTTTTTAGTAAAATTACTAACAGCAATAATTTTGTCTGCCTTTTCCATGCCCTCTCTTTCAATATCGATAAACCATTGATTTGGACAGAGCCAACCTGACCTATCATATTCGGTTGAATGAATAGTTAAAACTAAAGGTGTACCAGTTTCTTCCTTAAGTTTAATACCTGCCTTCATGGTAAGCCAATCATGGCAGTGTATTGCATCATATTTTCCATTAGAATTTATAGCTCTTTGAACACTTGAAACAACTAGATTGTTATATCTATCTACTGCAAAATAAAACTGTCCTCCGATTTCTTTAGCATCTGGTCTATCGTAAGGAAAAATTTCTGCTTCGCCAACTTCAATAATTCTTAAATTTGGATTGTTGCTACTAGCACCATGTTTTGTTTTAGGCATATAAAAGTCAACTTTTACATTTTTATCAGCAAGGCTGCGAGTAAGCCCATAGCAATGAGTAGCAAGACCACCTGCTTTAAATGGCGGATATTCCCAACCAAGCATTGCTATTTTCATCTACTACTCCTTTATCACATTTATTTCAGGTTTTACACTAACCCATCGACCATTAGCATTTAGGTCAAGTTCCTCTAACGAATTAAATCCAATAGTTAATCCTAATCTTTTATTTTAAGGTAAATCTGTTCTTTTCATTAATACATATTTTATCTTCTTTAGCCAACCAACCAATGGCTGATTGAAGTTGCTCATCATTAAGATTTGCTAAGTGCTTTATCGATTGCAGATCAGCATCTTCCCAAGTATCAAGTATCTTCCATATTTTACCAGCATACATGCCAATTTCTGGTTCTAGATTTGTGTTGTCAAGTTTGTACCATTCATCAATTTTTGCAATCTTATTTTCTCGTGCAAGCCAACCTAATCCATTGAAAAACTCGTTTTCATCTAAACTTGTTATATTCAACAAATCTTCTTTTTTTAGAGAGCCTTTCTCGTTCAATGCAGACCAAATTTTTCCTGCACCAATACCAGATTTTGACACTAAATCTCTCACAAGGACCCTCCAATTGAAATATTGTATTAGTTTTTATAATATAAGAGTATCTAAAAATAAAAATATAACAAGCGGGCTTGTGGGGATTCGAACCCCAGGCCAATCGGTTAAGAGCCGATTGCTCTACCTAGCTGAGCTACAAGCCCCTACAGGAGAAATTTACGATTGAAAAAGGGCTAACGGCTCATTGATTTTAAATATTGTGGTAATGAGAAACTAAAAGATAACTATTAAGGATTAGATAGCCAAATTGTTATTTTTCTAAGAGAAACCCCATTTTCTCTTAGTATATTTTCAAGCTCCCAAGAATTTTTTTCAGGTATTAATATTGATGCTATTCCTATTCGTAAACCACCTAATTTTTCAACCAATCCTTCTTGTTTGTTTGTGTATATCTTTCCTTTGTATCTCTTCTTTGTTTTGATGCCGTACAGCAATTTTTTAATTTTCATTTTTTTTGATTGATCAAGATTACTGAGATCAAATTTAATTATTTCATATGGTTCAAGCTCGAGTTGCTGTATTGAGGCGTCAGGTTTTTTTCCGTATATTGTAATTCCTTCTCGCAGTATAGTTTCAATAAACTGTCGGTCCAAACTTTTGAAGGAAGAATCTGTAAAAACTAAATTGATATTTTTGTCATATTTTTCTTCAAGATCAAGTATTTTATTTGATATATTGTCTTTTATATTTTCGTTTTTTAGCACAATGCAAATATCAAGATCGCTTTCATTTCCTGCTTGATCTCTTGCTACTGATCCAAATACTATCACTGATTCTATTTCTGAATAATTTTTTGAAATTCTTTTAATCTCTGTTAGTAAATTATCAATCTTTTTATTCATTCGCACTTTCACCTAATTTTTCAAGGCATATTTGCTCAATTAATTTAAAGCAGATTTCTACATTTTTCATATCTTCATCAGTCCATGAAAAACCATATGAAAATTTTGGCCTAAGTTGATTTTCAATTTTCTGAAAATTTCTCCAAATATCCTCAGTGTTATCTTTAAAAATAAAATCATTTTCAGTTAATATAGATCGTAAATGTTGATGTTTATTTATATGGACTCTTTCATGAGCAGCACAAGACTCTATTAAATGGTAAGCAGATAGAAAATATGCTTCTACACGAGTTCCTTCAAAATTATTTGTGTTTTCAGCATCATTTTTGAATTTTTCATAAAGTTTAAAATGATTTTCTTTACTACCCATAGTACCACATTCGTAATATTATATAACGAAAGATGGTATTTAAGTCTTTTCGTTATATTATATAACGAAATAATTTTTAAACTTTAACAGAAGAGCAGATTGAGTTAGTTAGTTCTACCTAGCTGAGCTACAAGCCCAAAAACAGGAGGATATAAAATAAGAAAGAAGTCATTATTTCTTTTCTTTGACCTTCTTCTTAACTTCTATTTTTGAAATATATTTTGCATCAATACCATCAGTTATGTACACATCAGTTCCAGCATGATATATCTTTAAGCCATCTTTTTTTGCCTTTTTGCCATCAATTTTTAAGATTAAAGGTTCTTCTGTTCTAACCTTACCTGCTTCTAATGCCTTTTCAATGCTACCACTTAAATGAACTTTTTTTCTATCAATTGGTTGAAGTCCGCCTTCAAGTATTATGTCTGCTTCTTCTTCAGTAACAGGATAATAAAATTCATCAATATCCGCTAGAGGAAGATCGTCAGGATCAATATCAATAGTATGTCCATATGTTGCCCTTATCATTCCACCATCAATTTGATATCTGCCTCGTGGGTCTGTTTCAACTAATGCCTCGATATGGCGCATCCTTAACCATTTAAAACCAGATCTACTTGTCCCTATAGCATCTATCAAAGACGAAATTTCGACCCAACCTTTTCCATCCATCATCAATCCTAGTTTCTCAGGGAAATGTCTCAAAGCACCCGCAAGAATTCTGCTTAACGAATTTAATTCACCATCATTCATTAGAAATTTTCCCTTTTTTTCACATATTGGACAGGCTTCACCACGATAATAGCCATGTTCTTCGCATTCTGATAGCATAATATCATCCCGGTAAATATAATATCAAGTATAAATTTTTGTACTAAATCGCTATTACAGGTCTAGGTGAACTTTTGGAAAAAGAAGAATTGAAAAAACTTGCTGGAGAAAAAGCCGTTGAATATATTAAAGATGGAATGACTGTGGGTCTTGGAACTGGTTCTACTGTCGAATATTCCCTTAGAAAACTAGGAGAACTTGTTAAAAATGGGTTGAACATAAAAGGAATACCAACATCAGTTCATACTAAACGCATTGCTAAAGAAGAAAACATTCCATTAACAACACTAGAAGAAAATCCAGTCATAGATGTAACAATTGATGGTGCAGATGAAGTAGATTCAAATCTTAATCTTATTAAAGGCGGTGGTGGCGCACTTACTAGGGAAAAAATTATTGCTTTTAACTCTGAAAAGGTAATCATCGTCGTTGATGATTCTAAAGTAGTAAAATGTCTTGGTATTGATTTTCCGCTTCCTGTCGAAGTTACAAAATTTGGTTGGCCTGCAACAAAAAAGACGTTGGAAGAGTTCGGTTGCACCGTCGAACTTCGTAAAGTGATGAATGAAGAACCTTTCATCACAGATAATGGAAATTATATTTTAGATTGTGAATTTATTAGAATAGATAACCCTGAAGAGCTTCATGTAAATTTAAACAATATCCCTGGCGTTGTTGAAAATGGATTGTTTATTGGTCTAGTCGATGAAGTTATTGTTGGAGGAAAACAAGGAGTTCTAACTCTTAATAAAAAAGAATCAGTTGTTTAAATATGAATAAAGTTAAAAAAAAGTTTGAAGACACGAAAAGAATAATTAAAAATACCAAAGAAAAAATAAATTCACTTGATTTTGATGCCCATTGGTATCGTCGCGTATTTCATGCATTTGGAGTAAGTTTTCTAATTTATTATCTTTTGCCAGATGTTGATTGGATTAATATTTTAAAATTAATAGTTCCACCAATCTTAGTTGTGCTTGCAATATCTTTAGAGATTCTTAGATTAAAGGGAAAAATTAGTAGTAATCATTTTTTTGGATTGAGGATGTATGAGAAAAATCGTGTTGGCAGTTATGTTTTCTTTGCCATTGGAATTCTGATTCTTTTGATGATTCCGTGGCAAGCAATTGCAATACCTTGCATACTATGTGCTTGTCTTGGCGACCCCGTTATAGGGGAGGCGAGAAAACGCTTTGGAAAAACATACAGCTACGTTCTAGGCTTCTTGGTCAGCATGCTATTTTTTATGGTTGTGTGGCATTCATTTGATTTTCGTTTGGTTTTACTTGTCTCTATTATAGGTGGATTAGGTGCAATTGTTGGTGAATCAAAACAGTTTTGGTGGATTGATGATGATTTTATGATACAGATATTGCCTGCAATTTTGTTGATAATATTTTGGCTTAGCGCATCCTATCTTGGTTTGAACTTACCTCCAGATCAAATAATTACTCCTGCAAGAATGCCCTGGTGATATTTATGAACGAAAACATGGAATATATGAAAAAAGAGAAAAACATTAAAAAAATAATAAGAACCGAGATTCTTTTCGCACCTATGCTCATCATAGTTCCTTTAATCGTTGGAATTATATTTATTTATGAATGGTACACAAGAGGTTTTTTAAGTGGAGATTCTAGTTTTAATATTAATTTAATTCTTGGGATAATTATTATAATTGGAAATATTTTGTTTGATGTTCCTTTTATAATATCTCTTATTAAACATTCCAAGAAAAAATAATTTATTTCTTAACTTTTACAGATTTTAAAAAGGCAGGAAGTATCATAGCTGCTGCTACACATGATACAGACACCATAAATATTATTACTATTATAAACTGATTAAGAGCCTGAATGCCTGCAATAGATATTGCTGCTACGCCAGCACATGTTGTCAATGCTGCCTCAACAAGAGACAACCCAGTTTTTTCTATTGAATTCTGTATTGCATCGTTTTTTGATAATCCTTTTGCAAGTTCCTCTCTAAATCTATGAGTGATGTGTACTCCATAATCAATACCTACACCAATCATTATAGAAGCAACAGTAATAGTTACAGGAGACAAAGGTATATCCAGAGCAACCAGAAAACCAGGCTCCCACATTAATACAAACAGCACAGGTATCATTGTAAGAAAACCATATTTTGTTGAATTGAATATTATGACTAGCACAGCAAGAACCAATATTAATGCAATCATCATTGAGCGGGATTGTTCATCTTTAAGTTTATTACTAACAGCAACATAAACAGCATCTTGTCCTGTTAATTTTGATATATGGCCATTTCTAGGAATCGACTTTTTTTCAACTACCTCATTAAGATTATCTATGATTTCTTCGGTTTCTTCAACACTTATACCAACGGGGATTGATACTATAATTAAAGTTTTTGAATGATCTTCATTTATAATTCCTTCTTTTGCAACTCTACTAAAAATAAGCTCTTCTACATCGATCAAATCTTTAAATTTCTCCAAAATTGCATTTTTATCTATTACATCATTGATTTCTTTTAATGAGTCAGCAACTGACAAAATGGTTACACCTTTGTTTCCCACTCTCCCCCGCATGTTTTCTTCTATTTTATAAATTATATCGATTACTTGAGGATCTTCCAATCCATACGGTTCTGTTTCAACTAAAAATGCATTGAAATTACCACCTGTGCCAAAATTTTCGCTATAAACAAACATCGCCTCAGTTTCAGGAACATCTTTTGGCGTCATGTCATGATAATTGGCATCTGTTTTAATTTGAGGTATAATTGCGACTGACAATATTGCAAAAAAAGTTGCTATTAAAATGATGCGTTTTCTATTATTGATTATGATTTTTGCAAACTTTGACCAGTGTGGAATTTTACTAGTACTATCAAATTTCAAAAGTATAACTAGGCATGGTACAACTATTATCGCAGATATAAAAGAGTATAATATCCCTATAGCACATCCAAAACCAAATGTAACCATTGGGGACATTGAAGATATCATGAGAGATGAAAAACCAATAAATGTTGTAATGGTAGACAAAATAACTGCTTTACCTGTAGATTTTAGAACTTTTTCGATTCGATCTACATCATCAATTATGTCCTTTTCTTCATTCATTCTATTCATAAGATAAATAGAATAATCTACGCCAAGACCCATCAAAAGTGCTACAATTGAAACAGATATTATAGTCAATTCAGGGCGTACAGCCCCAAGAGTTCCAAATGTTAGAATCAGAGCAAATGCGATTGGCAAGAATGCTATTAATATTCCCTTGAATGTTCTATGAAAGTAGAAAAGAACAATTGAAGTAAAAATCAATGCTACTGGCAGTACCAGAATAAAGCTGCGCATACTTTGTTCTTGGTTTGCCTTTTGCATTGCAATTGAGCCAGTAATAGTCATTTTAGCATGTTTGACTCCTCTTTGGCTAATTACCTTTTCAACGTTATTTAAAACATTATTAAAATCAGCATCGTCTTTAAGTTGTATAACCATCACAGCATAGTTGAAATCATTTGTATACAAAATTCCTTTTAAATTACGAATAATATCTCTAGACATATATTTTGAGATGTCATTTACATTATCTGGGATGTCGTCAATGCCTCTTCCCCCACCGGAGCCTATTGGCTCTGGTCTAGCATTTTCATGTCTTATATAATTAGACAGGCTTGCAATTGAAGATATTCCACTATCTTTTCCTAAGCTGTCTGGGTATTCATATAAAACACGATATACTTCATCCATTTCTTTTAGAACTTCTGGAGTGTTTATCCTATATCCAGCCCCAGTTTGGTTAATTAAAACAATTATTGTTGAACCTAAACCAAATTCATCATTAATTTTTTCCCACAATTGTAAGTTTGGATCATCGTTCGACAAATATTTTGAAAAATCTGTTTCCATGTATAAATTTTGAGCCTGCAGGCCTACAAAAATAGTGAGAATCGCAAACACTAAAATGACTGTTCTTGGCCGTTTTGCCATCAGTGTCGCCAATGATCTAATGTTCATCTACCCTCCCCCCTTCACTAATCTTGATTTTTATAGGCCTATAATTTCCATAATCAGTATCTTTAAAAGCAAGGCTTGCAAGTCTATTTAGACGCTCTTCAATCTCATCAGTATATCTTCTTAAAAGTTCGATTGGAGAAATTGAATAATACATATATGGATTCTTACCAATCGCATCGTTTTTGATTTTTTTTCTGTAAATTAGTTTTTGTCGGTGCATTTTAGCAAGTGTTTCTCTAACAGTACTTGGATGGAGTTTTGTACCCCTTATAATCTGGTCTGCCCTTGCACCATTTTTTCTTAAAAGATATATGTAAATGCGAGATCTGGCTCTACTTTTTAGTATATCATTTACTGTTTTTTCGATATTTTTATTACCGTTGTTTCCAGAGCCTTGCATTTATATGTACTCCATTTTTATTTAAATTTTATTATAATATTGTTGTTTTGGGAGTTTAAATACTTTTCTATTTTGTCGGGCAAAAAACGATAAAACATTTAGCTAGATTTTGAAAAGCAAAAGTAAATGATTTTTCTCCTATAGAATTCAGAAAAAACAAATTATCGGATATGAGACGATATAATTACTAGGCAATTTTATCGGAATAAAGACGACAAAATACCATTCAAAAACTTTTAAGCCTTCTTTGACAATATAGTCAAAAAATGATTAAAAAAACTATAAGTAAATGGAAACAGTATCACAAAATTTCAGATCTAGGTGTGATAACACGCAGATATTTTGTCATGAACGCTTTTGATGGAGCATTAACAATGCTTGGTGTTGTTATCGGTGCATATGTCGCAAAAATTAACGAACCTGGCCTTATCATAAGCGCAGGTGTTGCTGGGTCTGTTGCCATGGGTGCATCAGGAATCAGTGGAGCCTATATGACTGAAAAAGCAGAGAGAATAAAGAAACTAAAAGATTTAGAACATGCAATGTTGGCAGATTTAGAAAATGGCGTACATAGAAAATCTTATAGATTTGCAGCTGCTTTTGCAGCCATAGTTGATGGGGTTTCCCCTGCCTTAGCTGCAATGGTTGTTATTTCCCCTTTTTTCATTGCGACTTTTGGCCTCATTCCTTCAGAAATCGCTTTTTATTCAAGTATCATCCTTACATTGATAGTTTTGACGCTTCTTGGAACATATTTGGCAAAAATCAGCGATGAGAATATGATTAAATATGGTTTACAGATGTTAATAGTTGGAATTATGACTGCATTTATCTGCATTTTAACATCTATATTAATAGGTGGAAGTAATATAGCATGATTTATGGATTAATTTGTTGGTTTAATTATTAAAAACGAAAGCCAAAATTTATAAATAATTTTTATATTACTTATGTTAATATTATATTATGTATAAAATAGCAATATTTATATACTAGCTAAGCTATAATTATATAGAAAACTCATAATAAAAATAAAATATTTTAGGGGAAAATAGAAATGAAAATAAAGACTGGAATTAGTATTATAATGGCGCTATTGATGATCATCTCTACTCTTGCTATAGGGACTTTAGCAGATACACAATCAGAACCAGAAGAAACATTGGATGTAACCAAAGAAGTTTGGGATCCTGCACAAGAACAGTGGGTTAATCAAATTACTGCACACATAGGTGATGTTGTACGGTTTAAAATTACTGTTGCATATACTGAAAAAATTGATCCAGAACATGGATATAGAGCAACAGATATAGTGATAAAAGATACTTTACCAGAGTGCCTTACTTATGCAAATGACGTAAAGATAACATATGGAACAGAAGTTTTTACTGGAGAAAGTTGTGTAGACGGGCAAATAATTTGGTGGAATCTAACAGAAGATTATGACACAGCATACAACACATTTACTGGAAACCTTGAGTTATACCTAAAAGGCACTGAACAAAATCCAGGTAACCTAATACCTGACAATGTTACAATAGAGTTTAACGCAACAGTAGTAGATGATGGGGAAAACGTGAATTATGTTGAAGTTAATGCAACTGAACATTGCAGTGGCCTGCCAATGTTCGGTGATGCCAGTGCAACAGTACTTGTAGAAGAACTGCAGTGCGGATCGATAGATGTTACCAAAAAGATATTTGATGGATGCGGATGGGCAGATTCCTATGAAGCTGAACTTGGCGAAGACGTTCTTTTCAATATAACAATCACTTACCATGCTGGCTGTGGGGAAACCTTAACAGATATAGTTGTAACAGATAACTACGACATAGATGGTGTTCTAGCTTATACAATACATGATTTTAGTTATGCACCAAGTGAACAGCACGATTCGACAATAATATGGAATCTTACAGATGATTTTGGAATACATCTCTCTGATGGGGAAAGCGTTTCTATAGAATTCTATGTTACGCCAACTTCTGTAGAAGGTCTTGCTGAATTTGACAATTGTGTTGACGTAAATGCAATAGAACATTGTTGTGGGTGCCAGCTCTCTGGTTGCGACTGTACAAACTTTACAGTTGAACAGCAATGTGAACCTGGAATAGAAGTAGTTAAGAAAGTCTGGAATGGAACTGCATGGTCCGAATATGTAGATGGCCTTACATTAGGTGATATAGTTAAATTCAAAATCGAAGTTATCTACCACGATTGTGGCACAGGATATGAGATTCTAAACATGAATGTAGTAGATGAATTACCATGCTGTCTTGAATATCTTTCAACAATAGATGTTACATCTACTGGTCCCGAACTTGATCCAGCTGATATTACAGTTGACACAAGTGGAAAAGTAGTAACCTGGGATTGGGTATTTGATAACCACGTAGTATTACATGATGGAGATGTGCTAACAATTGAATTCGAGGCAAATATGACAAACTACTGTGAAGGAATTGATGATAACTGGGCTTACGTTGAAGCTTGGGGATGCAGTGGAGATCACTTCTTTGGCGAAGATAACGCAACAGTTGATTGTACGCCCCCAGTACCAAAATTTGATAAAAAAGCTAGATTAGATGATGTATGGCAAGACGATGAAATCGAAGTCAAGAAAGGAGATACAGTTCAATTTGGATTAGGACTGGAATACTATGGGGAAGAGGCATTGGATGACATACAATTTGTTGACATAATGCCATGTATTTTAGAATACAGAGATAACGTTGTTATCAGTTTAAATAACGAAGATGTCACAGATGACTTTACAGTTGAATTATCTGAAGATGGAAAAACAATTTGGTTCAACTCAACAGGCAGTTTAATAATCGAAGATGGTGACTCAATTGTAGTTTGTTTTGATGCCGAGGTAGTAGGAGTAACTGGAGAATGCCAAGAATGTGCAGATGTTGTTAACTATGCATATGTAACTGGTTTAGTAGGATGCCCTGGAGAACCTTTCTTCATGGATGACGATATAACAATAATATCTGGATGCCCAAGCTGTCCACCAAGTATACCATCAATACGTGGACCAACAAGTGGTGAAACTGGTCAGGAATTAACTTTCTATTTTGTCACCGAAGATCCAGATGAGGATCAAGTTTACTACATGATAGACTTTGGTGGAGATGTAACTGGGTGGATTGGGCCATCGGATTCTGGTGTAGAAATATATCATAATTACACATTTGATGAGGTCGAAACATATATAATAAAAGCAAAGGCAAAAGATTCTGAAGGCCACGAAAGCGAATGGACACCAGCAGGCTATGAACATGAAGTAGTAATTACAGAAGCGCCAGTTCCAGATGAAAAAGAACTTAACGTGTCAGTCAGTACACTAAGCTTTGGCCGAATTATTTTCACTGTTGAAAATGTCGGCGATGTAAATATGGAAAACGTTGATTGGATTGTTAATGTGACCGGTGGATTACTAGGAAGAGTCGAATACGAGGTGAACTGCACAATAGACTCAATTGAAGTCGGTGACAGTGTCAGAGAAACTACTGGATGGCCAATAGGCTCAAGCTCAATACCATCTGGATTCGGCAGAGTTACAGTAAAGATATCATTGACAGATGGAGATTACACACAAGACTTTGAGTTCGAAGGATGGCTAATAGGAAAGATATTGCTAATGCCACCAACATATAGCGCACAATAAAATATGGGATAAAATCCCAAACCTCTCTTTTTTATATTTTTAAATCTTTTTTAGAAAAATTTATCTCTGTATAATCTGTCACTATTTTTTGTGAAAGTATGCTAGATGAAAAAACAAGGATACAAAAAGACTTAACGATGTTTGAAGAAAATATTAAACAAGCAGATAACATAAAACTTACAAGATCACAGAAAAAAACAATTGAACTTGCAACTCAATATTACGAAGATACTAAATATTACTTAGAAAAAAAGGATTATTTCACAGCTTTTGGTTGTATTAATTATGCCCATGGGCTATTGGATGCAATAATTAAATAAAAGACAATAGTAGAATCTTATAGTTTTTTTGCAAATTCATCGAGTTTTGTTTCCCAACCATCCGTAAGTGCATTTCCAGTTTCAGGTTTTTTTCCAACTTTAAAATCCACACCGGCTACCTTAATCATCTTCTTCTTGGAAAGTAGTTTTTCCATCGCATTAAGCCAGTTTCTGTCCATTGCATGTGTATTGATTATACCGTACTTTTTTTCCTCCATGTCTGTCAGTTTCTTCATAAAAGTCCTCATATTTCTTTGAATCCTAAACGCTTCTGTTGGAGAAGAGAATACATACAAGTCTGCCTCAGGTATTGCAGTTGGGTCTGCATCACTAGTCTTTAAAATTTGGACTTCTCCTTTCTTTTTAAGTTTTTCAGAAAGAGCATATACGACCTTCTTACCATTACCATATCTTGACCAATAAACTATGACATACTTCATAATTTCACCAAGCAGGGATTTAAATTATTATATAAAAAGTAGTTAGACACCTATTTTTCAAAAAAGTATTTATGTGAGAAGGTTACATATATAGTAGGTTGGATTTTTGTGCAAACAGAGATGAGTAGTAAAAATGTAGATCTTGTAGCTGGATTGTGGGACAAAAGTGGAAAAAGATCGATGGTTTGTCCCAAATGCCACAGTAAAATGATTATAGTACAGTTAGATCCAATTCAAGATGCAGAAAATGCATATGTACCGTATGATACTGTAATTGAATGCACAAAATGTGATTTTAAAATTAGAGCAGAATCATTTACAATACTCGGCAGTGTAAAAGACTTTAATTTGAAAAATATAGAAATAGGTAGTTGGAGTCCAAGTGGCAGCAGAGTGCTTTCCACATATGAGCATGTTTTGGACTATGATTTACTTAAAAAATTAAAGGAATCTAAAGAATTGGCTGAATTTTTAATTGTTAATAAACACGTTGTACAGGTTATCGGATAATCTTTTAATAAAAAGCTGTTTTTTATAGCTGAGAAAATGAAAGAAAATATAATAAAAATTATTCCCAATATTCGTTTTTGGCCAAAGGGGATAAGTACGCTACATTATTATAATTTAATTTTTACTGATAGAAGATTAATCTTTGAATTTATAGATAAAAATGTATATGTTGGACCGTTATATGGTAATAACAGTTTTTTAATTGATATAGTTGCCTTAGCTAAATTTATAACAAAGAAAAGAAAGATCAAAGATAAATTTAAAAATGATATATCACCAGAAAAAAATATTAAAGAGATTTTGGATAAAAATTTGAAAAACTTTACAATAGAGTATTATGGCATAGAAAATATCGAAATTAAGAAAGGAGTCTTTCAAATAACTTTCATGAGAGAATATCCCTTAACTGGTAAAAAGTGTTCGTTTCATTTTGATAGAATAAATCAATTTGATATTGAATCAATCTTTATGAAAACTTTCCCAAAAAAAACAAATATTAAGTCAGATTGAAATTATGTGTACATTATTCCATCATATTCTTTTGTTCCATTGCTATTCTTGTCTTTATGATGCTTTATAAATTTGCGTTGTCTTTTTTTTCCGATAAAACTAAAGTCATTCCTTAACAATCTTACATATATCTTTCCAGGCAATGCCTCTAATCCAACTATGCCCTTTATTTGAAATTTATTTAAAACTCTTAGAACATTATTCTTTGAGAGATGTAACTCGTCCTGCATTTCTTTTACAGTTATTGGATAATTTTTTTGTAAAAGTCCGATTATTCTTTCTTCCAGGGTTCCTCTAACAATTTCAATCATATCTTACTCGTAAGATCGGATGCCTTTTTTGTCCTTCTTAAAAAGTTTAATTACATCTTCTTTCCATTCTGATGGATATCCATCAGGAAAATCAATACAACCGCGACAGGTATCAAAGCCGATAGCTTCCCGCAAGCTTTCCATACTTGTATATGCTAATGAATCTGCCCCTATCTCTTTCCCAATTTTATCCCATGTTTTGATCTTGCCTTTTTCATCACGTGCAATAAACTCTTTTTTACTACGCATATCAATTCCAAGATAACAAGGGGCAATTAGAGGTGGGCAACCTATTCTCACATGTACTTCTCTAGCACCAGCTCCTTTCAGACCTTTTATTAGCTTTCGAATATTTGTCCCACGAACAATTGAATCGTCAATTAAAACAACGCGTTTACCATTAATTACAGAACGTAAATAAGAAAGCCCCTCTTCTACAACCTTATCTCTACTCTCCTGGGTTTGCTGAATAAAAGACCTCTCATCTTTGTCTTTCATAATACCCTCATCAAGTGGAATGCCTGATTCGCGTGCATAACCTGTAGCATAATGACGACCAGATTCTGGAACAGGAACAACAATATCTGCCTTAACAGGATATTCCTTTGCCAGTAAACGGCCAAGCTCTGCTCTCACATTATGAACAGAACGGCCATTAATTCGTGAATCTGGTTTTGCAAAATATACGAATTCAAACATGCAAGGTTTTTCTGGTTTTTTAATAACCTGCTTCTCAAAAATATTTCCTTTTGAGTCAATTATTATTACAGATCCGCCAGGGATATCTTTCACATATTC
Source organism: uncultured Thermoplasmatales archaeon (assembly GCA_964391625.1). Classification (GTDB taxonomy): domain Archaea; phylum Thermoplasmatota; class E2; order DHVEG-1; family DHVEG-1; genus CAYMMP01. Next base: position 42,056 of record CAYMMP010000004.1, read on the forward strand.
GAAATTTATTTTTTTGAAAACACGAGTCTCTGACGTAAGACAATATAGCCCATCTTTTTTTCCTAGAACCAATGGCCTTATCTTAAACGGATCAGTCATTGCAAAAAGATATGGATTATCTCCAGAATCAGCTAAAAATAAAGCAGAATAACTACCTTTGACCTGGGTCATGAGCTCTTTACATGCATTAAATATGACATCGGGCGACAATTCTTTTTTATAGAGTTTATCAGCCATAGGCAACAACAAACACTGAACATCGCAGTCGGTACGCGGTTTTCTGTTTGTGATCTTGTCCAATTCGGGACAATTAAAAACATTACCATTATGCGCACAAGCAAGAAACGGATTTACCAGATATTCTGGTTGTGCATTACGTTTTAAAGATTTAATATCATCCATACCTGCTGTAGAGTATCTGGTATGACCGATCCCTATATTGCCCGGGACATTAATCTTACTCTCTTGATTAAAAACCTCTCTGACCAAGCCTGCGTCTTTAGTTACATGTATGTTACCATCATATACCAGCATACCTGCAGAAGATTGTCCACGATGCTGAACAGAAAATAAGCTATGATAGATAAGACGAGAAACTGGTTTTCCCCCAATAATTCCAACAATTCCGCACATGTGTAGAAACAGGATATAAAGAGGTCTTATTTAATGGTTTTTTAATATAGAATTAAATATCTTCCCATTCTTTCAAAACAGATTGCCATTTATATTCTTTAATAGCTTTTATATCTTCGATTTTACGGATTATCCTCTCATATCCCTTTACAAGAGTTCTTGTTCTAATCTTAACTATAAAATCATATGGACCTGCGACAGCAGTAACTCTAGTTACACCAGGTATATTCCAAAGTTGTTGCATTGCTTTTTCAATTGGATATCCTGGCTTCATTTTTATGAATATATAGGCTTTTACCAATGTTAAAGCAAAACTTATAATTCCAAATATTACCAATATTACACCCATCATCTTGATAAGAATCATTACTGGGTCTGCGACAAAGGTATCCAGTACCCCAAAATGAACTAATATTAATGAGAATGGTATCGAAAATATTATGATAGATGCACGTACTGCTTGTGTAACACTTGCTTTTCCAATACCAAGTGCTCTGATGTAAAAGACATAAGAGAAAAATGTTATACTCATTGTGAGGGCCACCCAGTCAAAATATTTTATAGATGCTTCTACTCCTGCCATAAAAACACCAGGGCTGAAAAAAATGTCGTAAATTGCAACAATTAAAGCTGTGAAACCACAAGCAAACACAACATTCCAAAATCTAATATTAAGTGAATCGTTAGGCTCACCATCTATTTTGAGTAATTTCAGTTTTCTTTGATATATCGAGAACAACACCCATGCAGGACTCATAAACAAGAAAACAATTCCAAGAGCTTCTGGAGTTATGGTCCCAGTAAGCGATATCGAACCCAGTATCGCACCGAATGTTACAATAATTGCCGATTGAATTTCAACTAATGTAGGCATATTCTTCTCAGTGGCAGATTCGATAACAACTAGATATAAAATCACAATCTGAGAAAATGGTAAAACAGTTGATGGATCTCCAAGTAGAGAAAGCAAAGAAAGATAGCCAACAGTTAAAATAGCATTTCCCAAACCTGCGAGAGAATGATATTTCAGCTCCTCCATTCTAACTAAGCGTATTCTCTTAAATGAAGGGTCAATAAATCTTGAGCCAAGACTCTTGCCTTTAAACGGTATAGAAAAAAATAGGACAAGGATAAGTGAAATAACTATACCTACAATAAAACATGAGAAGCCAAAAGCCCAAGCATCAGGGATATATCGCCTACTAATTGTCGCATCTATGGCAGATACTCCAGCAGCAATTATTGCTGAAGTAAAAGCAAGAACATAAAATAGATATTTCTTTCTTATTTTCATAGTGCGATTTCTTTCTCGATAACTTGAGTTGTTGTCTTTTTCACACCTTTTATTTGTTGAATTTTATCTGTAATCTTGAGAAGCTTGTCCAATGTTTTAATTCGCACTCTTACAACTATATCATATTCTCCTGCAACAACTGAGATTTTTTCCACGTTTTCAATCTTTCTCATTTCGCTTATTGCTTTGTCTGCATTTCCAGGCTGCATATTTATGAGAATATATGCATTCATCATGTTTATCACCCAATTCTAGAGCCGGAATAAGCTTCCATATTTAAATATATCTGTAAAAAACTAGTTTTTTATGGAGAAAATAAGGAAAGATTTAAAATACTCCATATCTATTCCTGTTTTGGAGGTATTTATATGGCCTTTACACATGAAGGATGGACATTATATTGTAGAGATGTAAGATTAAAAGGCGGAAGAGACCAAAAGATCTATTTCTTTAGTAAGAGAACACCAAAGAGCGGAACACCTTGTGACAAACCTTCCAACTATACAGTTGGTGTCAACAAAAGAACAGGTCTTCCATATTTGAAAAAACAATAGATTAATTTTGTTTCTTCACTTTTTTTTCTTTTTTTATTTTGTAGTCGAATTTAATTCTCATTTTATTTTCAAGGAATATAATTACTGACAAGCTAAAACAGTATATTTTTATAACTACATCTGTTATTATTTTTTATCATTGGTGAGGAAAAATGAAAATAACTCGAAAAAATCTAATGATAGTGATTTTAACCATATTGGTGATTTCCTTAATTATCAGCCTTTATTGGTTATACAGTTTATATGACATTTCAGGCATATATGCTGGGCTTTTTATTTATATGATTGCCATCGGCAGTATTTTAATTATCTTTAAGGATGTTTTTCCTGAAAAAGTAAAATGTGAAATATGTGGATCTGTAATGCGTAAGCATGAAACTAAGAAAAATGTTTATGTTTGCAACCATTGTAACAGGGAATTCAAAATACAATCTTAGTAAAGTGTAACTTATTCAAATTCAGTTGTTTTTTCAACTAATAGTTTTAATAGATTTTCATAGCCATATACAACAAGTTTATTAGACATGACCGAAGCAAAAAGCATAGGTCCATTTGCAAGCATGATAATTCCCACTGTCTCATTTTTTTCATTTTTTGTAATATACATGTGACAACTGTATCCTGGGGCTCCACCAGTATGTCCTTGTAACTCTAAGCCAAAAATGTTAATAAAAAACCAACCAAGACCTTGCTCAACTTCTATGTTTCCCCTAAACAACAACCCAAGGAAGAAATCATGGGATCCAGGATACTGTTTTGTATGCATAATCTGGATAGTATCTTCTTTAAGGAGTCTCACGCCCCCATATACTCCTCCATTCATAATAGCTATAAGAAAATGTGACAGATCTTCTGCAGTTGTGTACAAACCTGCGGGGGCATCCAATATAAAGAAATCATATTTTGGAAGAGGTGTATTAAGTTGAAGAGCTGTAAGATATGGTCGAGCAAGTCTATCCTTGTCGATTTTGTCCAGATAAAAACTTGTATTGCTCATATTGAGAGGTTGAAAAATGTTTTTTTGGCAGTATTCTTCTAGAGATAGTCCTGATATTTCTTCTATCAAACGCCCTGCTATAATAAAACCCAACTCATCGTACATTGCCTTCTCACCTGGCGCATACCTTGTAAAATATCTTCTAGAATATGCTCTGCCACCAGGCGATAGCATTTCTTCAATAAGTTGGTTTGAATTGTTCTTAATCCTCGATTGTATGAGCATATAGGGCACCTTGCTAAGTTTTACTCCGAAATCATTAAGACCTGCCTGATGAGATAGTATCATCCTATATGTTATGTTTATATCTGGATATCTTGGATTTTTAAGCTCAAATGGAAGGTATTCGCTAACATCGTCATCGAGATCGAAGTAACCTTTTTCATAGAGCTGCATAAGTGCCACTGCAGTAACAGCTTTTGAAACTGAACCTAAGCAGTATATTGTGTTCTTTGTTGCTTTTTCACGTTTAAATAATTCTTTGTAGCCATAAGCTTCTAGAAATCCAACACTGTTGTTCTTAATTAAGCAGATTACTGCAGAAGGGATATTTATAATTCTTAAGAGAATCTTAATTTTTGTATCGAATGAAAGATTTGTATGTGGTTTATTACTTGGAGATGACCCAACTAAGGAAACAAATGAAGAATTCATCACAGCAAAAACTACTGAGAATGCAATCAGTTTTTTAAGTGTAGATTTATTCATTTAGAATAGATATTACATTTTTATATATAAATAATTTATTAAAATTTAGTAAGAGCAATTATAATATCTTCCACGCTTCAATAGAATCGTATGCTAAATTTCCAAAAGTATCATAGGCAACAACTTCTATAGAATGCTTACCAAAACTTCTTTCATCCCAGAGCCATTGATAAGGCGCATCATAATCTACAAACTTTAGCTCATTATCTATATAAAATTCAACCTTTTCAACATTATTTGCTGTTCTCGTAGACAATGATACGTCTCCAATGTGTATTGGAACTACAAACTCCAATAGTCTATTGCTGTTAACTGACAGCCAAACGACAGTCTCACTTATTGGTGGCAAATCTTCCTCAGGTATTTGAGCAGCCCATGCCACCGATCGTCTAACAATCCAAACATTATAGCTAAAGTTGAGAAGATAGCCAACATAATCGTATACGTATTGCTTAGATAAGGCATAACTAGACATATAGCCCCGCCCATAATATTCCTCAATTGTCCCATTTATTACTACGAATGGATATTCTGGATGGGGGCCATATAGCACAACTCTGCCATTTGAGTTGTAAGTTGTTGCAATTCCTGCAAACTTTCCAGATAGATTTGTAGTAACGTTTTTGTAAATCTTCCATCCATCCAATGTTGGTCTCCAGTAATGGATTGGCTTTGTTTCCATTAATTCTTCATTATATCTCAAAAGAGGGGCGATTGGACCAAGTTTTGTATCAGATTTACTTGCATTGTACATTCCTGGGCCACCAGCATATGCAATATATCTAAAATTATCATCATATGTAGAAAAAATTGCATTGTCTTGATTTTTTTCAACACTTAAATTTACAGAAACATAAGAAGGATAGGATGAATTTGTAATATTTTCTCTGAAAAAGGCATCAAAACCAATTTTTAATAGATATTGCCATTCTCCTAAAAAATTATCATTAATATAGACATTTGCCAATCCTAAAACTCCTTTATTGACTCGTCTATGAAAAGCATTTTCAGGATTCTCAAAACCTTGAGATGCTGCATTTGCTCCACCACAAATTCCAAGATATCCTCCTCCATTTGAAACGAATTTTTTTACATTGGCCTTCCAATCAGGGTTCATTCCATCAAAAAGATATGCTTTAGCACTTGCACCAATTACAAAAACATCAAAGTTTTCATTTGTTAAAGGGTTTGGACCATATCCAAGTACATCTTCTTCATCTATAACAGTTGAATAAAATCGGTAGGTTCTGTTATTTTGAGTCCATTGATAGTTAAATGCTGCTTGGAATTGTTTTATGTTAAAAGAACTGCTACAATCATATATGGCAACCCTGATAACTCCCTCATCTTTCAAATCAAACACATTGTCTGTGTAGACAGATTGACTTGTAGGAATAGACAATATTATAGTAATAGTTATTATCAGTAATGAGAAAAAGAATTTGCCTTTTCTGAGATACATGCCTATAAAATACCCCCGATTAACAATAGTGAATTCAAGGAATGGTTATAACTTTTTTGTAAGGGGGCTTTCAACATAATAACAAAATAAACTCAAAATAGTTATTATAATAACATAAATTTATTAAAATACTACCATATTATATGTAATAAGGGCGAGTCATTATGAAAATAAAAATACTATCTATTGTTATGGTGTCTTTAGTTACTTTATCGATTTTTATGTCATCTGCTTCAAGTTCTGTAAGAAGCATAAAGTCAATGGAAATTGAAAATAATGTTATTTATGTAGATGATGATTATAATAGTTCTACACCAGGATGGCAGATAAATCGGTTTGATAAAATTCAAGATGCAATAGATGCTACAAGCAACAGCGATACTGTATTCGTCTCCAATGGAGAATACAATGAAGAATTAATCATCGAAAAAACTTTGACTTTGGAAGGAGAAAGCAATGCCCATACAAAAATTAAAGCGGCTCAAAAAAATGATGTCATAACAGTAGAAGCTGAAAATGTTACAATAAAAAACTTTACAATAGATGGGAAAGGGCAATTTATTCATGGAATTAACATTAAAAATGATAATTGCACCATTGTGAATAACATAATCATAAATAATTCTAGAAGTATTTTGGGTCGTAACGGCACTTTAATTATTAATAATGTAATTTATGATGGAATATCTTGTAGTGGCTCTTTTAACATTATTAATAATCAAATTCTTGGCATAGGCTCAAGAAATCCCTATTGTATTTGGACCAATAGTTGCGAAGATTCTATTATCGACTCAAACTATATCAATAACCCAGAAAAAGATAATCAGGATTTTATTACATGGGGACTATTAATCAGCGATTGTAAAGGATTAGAGATAAAAAATAATGACATTAAAAATTTTAGTTTTGGAATTTATTTATCTGGATGTTTTAGAACAATCATAGAAAATAATAATATCTTAGATTGCGGAGTGGGTGCTTGGTGTTCACAATCATATTTTAATATTTGGCACCAAAACTATTGGGGAAGATCTCATTTACTACCAAAACCAATATTTGGAACAAGAGGTGTTTTTGGTTTAATTCCTTGGATTAACTTTGATTGGCAACCAGCACGAAATCCAAATTAATTAAAAAATAATACCTAAACCTTATATACCGATAATTAATAATTAACATTAGTTAATGTGGGGGCAACTGATGATTAAAAATAGATTTTTTATAAAGATTTTGATAGCAATAGTAGTACTATGTTTTTTAATGGCACCGGCTAGTGGAAAAGTACTTTTGAAAGACACGCAAAAACTAGAAACAACATCTCAAATACCACCTTCTTTTGATCTTAGAGATGTTGATGGAGTGAATTATGTAACATCAGTCAAAAGTCAAACAGGAGGAACTTGTTGGGCACATGGTGCAATGTCTGCAATGGAGGGAAATCTTATGATGACTGGCAATTTCCAAGGGACTGAAGAGCCAAATTTAGCAGAATATCATCTTGACTGGTGGAATGGATTTAACCAACACAATAATGATGATAACCCTTTAGGGACAGGGCTTGAAGTCCATTATGGCGGAGATTATTTAGTATCATCAGCTTACTTTACTCGTGGCGAAGGAGCAGTATATTCTTCAG
>CAYMMP010000005.1:0-41419 GCA_964391625.1 uncultured Thermoplasmatales archaeon
ATTTTGCACATAGCCCTTCAGCTATAAGCCATCATCACAACTATGTTGGAGGTAATCTTGAACATACTGTTGGTGTTGTTCGCCTTTGTAAAAATATCTGTGATATGTATCCTGGAATTAACAAAGATCTAGTAATTACCGGTGCAATTCTTCACGATATCGGCAAAATAAAAGAATATAATGCAAAGGCTGCTGTTGAAAAAACAGATGAGGGGAACTTCATTGGGCATATAGTAATGGGTGATCGATGGATTCGAGAAAAAATAAATGAACTTAAAGAAAATGGAAAAGATTTTGATGTTAATTTGGAGAACAAACTTTGTCACATTATTCTTAGCCATCATGGCAAATATGAATTTGGTAGTCCGCGTATGCCAAAAATTGTTGAGGCGATGGTTGTCCATCAAGCAGATATGATGGATTCTCAAGTGAAGAACTTTATACAAGTTATTGAAGAAGGACGTAAGACCAGCGAAGATGACTGGGGATTCATATGGGATTCTGACGCTGGCATGAAACGCCCAATGTATCTTGGCGAAGATTAATATGAAAAAAGATCTTGCAGACATTATCTGTTGTCCGACTTGCAAGGGAAATTTGGAACTTAAAAAAGATGTTCTTACCTGTAGAGAATGTAAAACTACATATTATATAGAAAATGGGATTCTGAATCTGTTACCAAAAGAATAGGTTAGTTCCCAATAAATTCTTTTACATCTTCCATTAAATTTTTTGATTGTTCTAAATCCTTGATATATTTTTTAAAGCGTGCAGCTCGCCTATCAAGTATTATAGCCACGCCTCTATCACTTTCATCACGGATTAATCGACCAATGGATTGTAAAATCTTTCTGGCAGCAGGCGCCTCTACAGTATATTCCCATCCCTTTCTAAATTTAATATCATAGTAATGTTGCAAACCGCGTTGTTTAGCTGTAGGTTTTGGATATGGTATTCCGACAATTACAGCTATCTCAAGTTGTTCAGCGGGAAAATCCATACCTTCACTAATACGACCACCCATAACAGAAAATAGAGCTGCATTACCATTATCTTTGGCCCCATGCTGTTTAAAATCAGATATTAGCTCCATTAGGGCAGATTGCGACATCTTCTGCTCTTCAAAGTAAATACTTCTATCGATATGGCTTAAATATCCATTTCGTTTGAAAGTTGACATCATGTTGAAGCTAGGGAAGAATACCATTGTGTTCTTCGGAAAAATATTACAAATATTTGAAATGTAGCTGCCCATCCTATCAATTGTTTTCTCATCATTGGTTATCTCATCGTACTTCGTACTGACATCGGTTACAAACAATATCTTACGGTTCTCACGAGGAAATGGGGAGGGATAAGAAATCAATTCAGTATCTTCAGAGAGCCCTAGTGAATCGCGATACTCCTCCAATGGTTCAAGTGTACCAGACATATGAACTGATGCATGAAAATCATTTATGATTGAAGCACCAATAGACGGGTCCAAGCAATAAGCTTCCACTCTCGGATTTTTGCCATCACTTGAATCAACAACAAGCTTGGCATGTTGATCCATTTCAAGACTAAACCAAACATCTAGAAATACACCAAGTTTATGAAGATACGAGCGAGGTAACTTGCCTTCTTTCTGTCGATATTCTTGAATTTTTTCACCGTAAGCCATCAAATCCCCGATGATATCGTGCAATCTTTTACTGGTAATTTTCAAACGATGCAGGATTTCATCATCAAACTCATGTGATGGAATGAAAGCATCATTGCTTCTAACAGGTTCTCTTCGAATTCCGTTTTCCATAATGCCATAGACGTATGTATCGCGCAAATCTCGAACAATATCAATCAAAACATTACAGAAATCTGAAACTTTGAAATGCCCGTCAACTATTGAAGGGTCACCGTATTTCTTAGATTCAAAAACACAACTGTTTAGCATGAACATGCTAAGTTGAAGGGAATACAAATCACGAATATAGTCAGGCAGATTATGTGCTTCATCAACTACAAGAACCATATCTTTTTCAGCTACTGCAAGACAATCGAAAAGCATATTGCGAACCATAAGATCAAAGACATAAACATATGGAACAACAACGACTCTAGCTTCTTTAATTAACAGTTTGTTAATTTCATACGGGCATAGATTTCTGCGCTCACAATACTTGATAAATTCCTCAGCAGTGGGAAGGTTTTCTTTAAACCATTCAACAGCTTGACTTACTTTTTCTTTATCAAGAAAATTCTTATAATAAATGCATCCTTTTTCCTTGCTATCTGACTTTGTTATCTTTTTAATGTTCGAACAAAAACGTGAAAGTTCCTCAGAATTTCCACTAGCGATTTCAGGATCCTTGCGTGCGAGAATGCAGGTGTTGGTTCTGCCCTGCATACCAACTCCAAAAATCTTATCCTTGATTTTTTTGTTTTTATTGCGAATTTGTCTAAGCTCCAGAATGACTTGTCTTTGTTGGGCATTTGTACGTGTTGTATAAATAATTTTTTTATTGTTTTCTAGTGCACATTCTAGTGTTGCTGAAAGAGTGCAGATGGTTTTACCTGAACCGGTCCCTGATTCAAAAATAATGTTTTCCCCATCTCTCAATATTTTTTGTATGGTTTGCATTATTGCCGTTTGATTTTTGCGAGGTTTATAAGGAAAAAGATTCATACTTCAACAAACAGAATAAAAGATTAGATAAAAAGAGTTACTGAGACTTTACTGAAACTATTATTAAGCATGAGTTTTTAAGTTCAAAGAGATTAACTGATTAAAATATGGTCGAAACACCATTTGATAAAATCAAAGAAAAACTTTCAAAAGATATTCCATCAACTCTTTTAGATAGTATTCCAAATAAATGGGAAAAAATCGGAGATGTTGCAATTGTTAAGCTATCTGATGATTTAACAAAATATAAAGAATCTATTGGTAAAACATACGCTGAAGTTCTTGGCTGTAAAACTGTTTTAAATGATGTGGGTGGAATCAGCGGAGAATTGAGAGAGCCGAATGTAGAAATTATTTATGGCTCAAATGAAACCGAAACGATTCACAAAGAGAACGGAGTTCGCTATAAACTAGATCCTCAAAGAGTTATGTTCTCTTCTGGAAACATGGATGAGCGTGTCCATATGGCAACTGTGTCAAATAAAGAGGAAGTAGTCGTAGATCTTTTTGCAGGAATAGGTTATTTTACTTTACCAATGGCAGTTCACAGCAAACCTAAAAAGATATTTGCATGTGAAAAAAACAAGATCGCATTTGATTATTTGGTTCAAAATATAGCTCTTAATAATGTTAATTCTATAGTCGAACCACTATTTGGTGATAATAGAAAAATTGCTCCAGAAAACATTGCAGATAGAATTGTTATGGGGTACATCGGTGGAACTGAAGAATTCTTATCCATTGCTATTAAAAGCTTAAAAGATAGAAAAGGAACTATTCATTTCCATGAGAAGTATTCTGATAAACTTATTCCAAATAAACCTTTAAATTCTTTAGAAAAAATAGCAAATGAATTTAATAGAAAAATCAAATTAATCCAATACAGAAAGGTAAAATCTTATGCTCCAGGCATTAGTCATTTCGTGTTTGACATATCTGTAGGTGAATAATGAAAGGAAAAATCAAGTTACACGTTTATCATGCAAATGAGGATGATCCAAAGAAGTGTAGTGCTAAAAAACTTAGTCGTTTTAATCTTGTAAATCTTGAAACAAACATTAGAAAACTTCCCAGAAACACCATACTTCTAAATCCTCTTGCCAAAAAAAGCATCTCAAGAGAAGACTTGCCTATTGCCAGAAAAAATGGCATCCTTGCTTTGGATTGCTCATGGAAAACTGTCGAAACTAGTTTTGAATTACTCATTGAGAAAAACCATTCGCGTGCCCTTCCATTTTTGGTTGCTGCCAATCCTGTTAATTATGGCAAACCTTTCAAGTTGACAACTTTAGAGGCTTTTATAGCATCACTTTATATTTTAGGGGAAGTTGATCACGCAGAGGAATTGACTGGCTTGTATAAATGGGGCCCTCAATTTCTAATTTTAAACAAAGAACCATTGGAAGATTATAGACAGGCAAACAGCAGTGAAGAAATCATCGAAATTATGAAGCAATATATTGATTGAACTTAGGTATCTTTAAGTAATAAAATATTATGTCTGAAATCATGAGTAAAAGTCTTGAAGATTTTTTTAGGCCAAAGAGCATTGCCGTTGTAGGTGCATCAGCAGATTCTAGGAAAATTGGCTATGCTACATTAAAAAATATTATAATTTCCAATTATCAATGTGACATCTATCCAATCAATCTTAAAGAAAAAGAAATACTTGGTTACAAATGCTACAAAAAAATTGGAGACGTCCCTGGTAGCATAGATATAGTTGTAATTTCCGTTCCTGCACCAATAGTTCCACAGGTTTTAAGAGAATGCAAGGAAAAGAAAGTGAAGTATGTAATCATCATTAGCTCTGGTTTTAGTGAAGCTGGAAATGAAGGGCTTGAAGATGAGTTAAGAGAGATAATCAAAGGCTCAAAAATGAGAGTTCTTGGACCGAATGTCATGGGATATAAGAATGCATCAGATGATCTTGATGTTTCATTTGTCTTTGGAAATCCTAGAAAAGGAAATGTAGCTCTAATAAGTCAAAGTGGAGCACTTGGTATAGGCATGATCTATCTTGCAAACAAAGAATTCATGGGTGTTTCAAAAATAATTGGTGTTGGAAATAAGCTTGACCTGGATGACGACGATTTGATAGATTATTTTGCCCAAGATCCAGATACAAAGGTAGTTGGATTATATGTTGAAAGTGTGAAAGATGGCCGTGCTTTTATGAATTCAATTAAAGCATGCAACAAACCTGTTCTTGTGGTTAAGGCGGGGAGAAGTCAGGCTGGCGCAAGGGCAACAGCATCTCACACTGGCTCAATGGCAGGCTCAGATAAGATTTATAGTGCTGCAATTAAACAAGCAGGCGGTATACGATGCAGGGATGTTGTAGAGCTTTTTGATATGGCACGAGCTTTGGCAGGGCAACCTCCAGCAAAGGGCAACAGAATAGGGATAATTACCAATGGAGGGGGGCTTGGTATTCTACTTACTGACGCTTGTGAGGCTAACGGTCTAGTAGTTCCAAAATTATCACCTGAAACCTACAAAAAAATCGATAAAGCATTACCTGATATTGTTAAGCCAAATAATCCAGTAGACCTTGTGGGAGATGCAGGTTTTGAAAGATACGAAGTATGTACTAGAATACTTTTAGAAGATCCAAATATCGATGGTTTGATAGTTGCATCAGTACATGGCGGATATGCTCGTCCTAAGGAATATACTGCTGCAATACTAAAGATGGTAAGAGAGCAGAAAATCCATGAGGAATTTAAAAAGCCAATCCTCGCAACATGGGTCGGTGGTAGAGAATTCGAAGATATGGTTTTAGATCTTAAAACAGCAGGAATTCCGATATATCCTTCAAGTTGGAGAACTGCAAGATCTATGTTGGCTTTGTATTTAGAAGGTCGAAGATTAGAAAGAGAAGGAAAAAAGAAATAACTCGTTTTTTGTCATTAAAAATTTAGACAGATTTATGTAGCACAAATGACAAATATATACATGATAATAATTATCAAGCTTGGGCGAGGTGATTACCCCAACATATGTGAATATCGTTGGATTAATTTCAAATGATGAGGAAATTTTAGATATAGAAAACGTTGCTACAGTTTTTATTATAGAAGAAAGAATGCTAGATTTAACGTGCAATTTAAAGGCAAAACGTGTTGTAAAAGAGAGATTAAAAATTCTAAATAATCCAATTTTAAAGAATACTTCCTTTGTGAGAGGGTTTAACTAACCAACCCATTCAACACCCAACTCTTTCTCCCAATCTGGACGGGAGCCGTCCCACTTACTTGCAACTTCTGCAGGTATACATTTTTTACAAACACCGATAATTTTAAAATAACAAGAACTACAAACAGATCTGCCACATTTTAAACAGACAGATGTAGCATCTCTTTCGCCGCAAATTTCGCATTTTCCTGTAGGTTTCTTGTCGGATTTTTCTCTCTTCTTTTTGGTTTTTTTGATTTCTTCCTTTGATTCTGCAATCCATTTGCGAAGCTCTTCATTCATAGCTGTGTTTTTAGCCATATCTCCTACCTAAACTATGAATTAATAACAAACATACTTTAAAAGTTTTATTAGGCAGCTTTCTTTGATTTGCCTTTTCGATGCAAGAAGTTACCTAGAAAGTGAAAGAATGGAGTTATAACAAGCAAAAACAAAACATGCCAGATAGTGAGATTTTCAAAGAACCAATTCTTTTCTGTTAAACTCAATAATTGTAATACTCCTGCAACAATAAAACTAAAGAACAGCACACCTAGAAGAAAGTCAATTTGATCAAAGGGCATCCAGTCTTCACCTCGTTTTTTACCTATCCTTCTCTTGAAAAAACTCTCGATAACATCTCCAAGAAGTGCACCAAAACAAATAGAAAAAATAATGGGGATCATAAACGGAAATCCATAAAAATCACTCAAACCCAAATAATCGTAGCCCCATGCATCAATATACACAGCAGCAACGCTCAAGCCAAAGCCAACAGTCATTCCTAGAAAAGTTCCAACTAAAAGACCCCTCCAAGTCTTTCCATCACCTAGAATTCTTTTACCATCCTTCCAATTTTTACCGAAGTCAATAGGTTTGCCCCCACCAACAAGAACGGCACAACCATTTGCAACATAAGCTGGAATTATGATCCAAAACGCCTGAACGATTATTTCGACAATCATAAAAGTGATTTATAGGTATACAGAATTGGTTTAAAACAGTATATGTAAAAACCAACTATTCCTTTCGACTTAACTTTAAACCTTTATAACAGAATTTATTAGATCTTTTGACTAGACCTTTGAGAGCGAGATTTGAAAGGCTAAAATTCTCAGCAACCATGTTCCCAAATTTACCATCTTCACCTACGTATTCATAAATTTTGTTTTCAAGATCTTCAAATTCTTTTTTATTGAGACTTGCTACGGTAAAGATCTCGCTTATCTCATTTACTGGACAGCTTATATTAATGTTAAAAGCAGAATAATAGGAGCGGTATTTCTTCTGTGGATGGCCATCGATTCCATCTTCTGGTGTAGTCCATTTGGTTTCCACGAGTTTCATTTTATCAAAATATTCAAGGGCCTCAGCGCCTTCATCACCGTATTTATCAAGAATGTCGCTCATTGGTTTCCAATCTAACAAGAGTTCGCTAAAAACCTCCTTTTTGACTTTATTATCAAAAGCCCTTAAAAGTGGCACTAAGTCAGTGGAATCATTGACTACTTTTGTACGCATCATAAGTATCTTTCTCGCTTACAGTTAAACAGGTTTTCACATATATAAGATTTTTGCATACATAATATTAAAATGAGAAAATAAAATTACTTATTTTTCTTTAATTTCTGATATTCCTTTTCAGTTAGCTTTTCCTGAAAATCGGTTCCAACAAATGCGCCAATGAAGTGAGCGATTATACCAATTCCCCATCCAATAGTTGTCCATATTGGCCAAGGGTAAGTGCTGGGACCAAGAGTGGTCCACCATATCGAGTATAACAAAAGATTCACCAATAGATAAATAGTAAAATGAATGTAGAAAGCCACCTTTCCTTTCGCCCTTTTTTTAGCTTTATTTCTCAATTCTTCATCAGATACCATAGTTCTAGAAATAGATTTCAATTATAAAAAATAATTCGGAAGTATTGTTGCTTAAAACCTGCTAGATATTGCTCCAAACTGTAGATGAGTGGACTTGTCGGGATTTGAACCCGAGGCCTCCTCCATGCCAAGGAGGCGATCTTCCGAGCTGATCTACAAGCCCTCGTGAACGGCACTAAACAGGGTTCAGCAAATAAAATTTACGCAAAAAAAGTATTAGATATGATTTTTATTCCTAACTTATCAATGAAACAGAAAGATCTTGAAATAATACTTCAAAAAGTTCCTTTCTATGAACACCCCGATCCATCTATAGAGCAATACATGACCCCTGCAAATATCGCTGCAAATATCATCTTTACCGCATTTCAGTTTGGAGATGTTGAAGACAAGAAAGTTGTCGATCTAGGATGTGGAACAGGTATCTTTTCATTTGGCGCAAAGATAGCAAATGCGAAAGAGGTAATTGGAATAGATATTGATAAAGAAAGTATTGAAATTGCAAAAAAATATGCAGAAAAAATCAATGAAGACATTCAATTCATAGCACAAGACGTAAAAGATGTTGACATCAAATGTGACACGGTCATTATGAATCCTCCGTTTGGCGCACAAAAAAGTAATCGGCAGGCAGATAGGGGGTTTATTGAAAAAGGATTTGATATCTCAAAAGTAATTTATTCCCTTCACCTCGCCAAAACAATTCCATTTATTGAAAAGCTAGTGTCAGCACTTAATGGGAAAATTATCTACGAAAAAAATTACAAATTTTCAATTAAACAAACATATTTTTTTCATACAAAGAAACTTGAAAAATTGGATGTTACTCTTGTCAGAATTCTTACAAACCCGTAATTAATAAATTGAAAAATACTGTATTTAAAAGATATCCGAAAGTATAATAATATATTATTATATCTGCCTTTGACCTACATACAGATAAAAAGTGATTAATATGGTGCGAACAAAGACTAAAAAATTCAGAGGATCCATGACCCATGGCAGGGGTAAAAAAGGAGGTCGTGGAGCAGGATTGCGCGGTGGTAGAGGAAACGCTGGACTTCTGAAACATAGATACATGTACATGATAAAGAATATGCCAGATCATTTTGGCAGACATGGCTTTAAAAGGCCACCAAGCGTTACAAAAAAAGTAAAAGCTATTAACGTTGGAGAGCTTGAGGAATTGTTTCCAGGTAAGAAAGAAATTGACCTTGGAAAAGAAGGTTATTCAAAATTGCTTGGTAGCGGAAATATAAAAACCAAACTTAAGATTAAGGTTGACAGTGCTTCATCTAAAGCTATCGAAAAAATTGAGGAAAAAGGTGGGGAAATAGTATTGCCCAAAGAACCAATTACAAAACCAGAGGTCATTGAAGAAAATATAGAGGAAACAACATCTGAAGAAAAAGAGTAGGTTTGAATTACCATGGCGGAAGAAGACAAAAGCAAACTGTATTTCTTTAAACCTTTAATTGAGCGTTGGCCTGCAGTATCTAAGCCTGAAGGCCATGTTAATTTTCGAACTAAGATTCTTTGGACTCTGTCTTGTTTAGTTCTTTATTTTGTTCTTACAAATGTTACAATTTACGGCCTTTCACCCACAGTTGTCGATCTTTTTGCTAACTATCGTTTCATTATGGCAGGTGCATCTGGCTCTATTATGCATCTTGGAATAGGACCAATCGTCACAGCATCTATTATATTACAATTGTTCGTTGGTGCAAAAATCATAAAACTTGATCTTCAAAAGAAAGAAGATAAAGCCATTTATCAGGGTTTTCAAAAAATACTTGTTATCGTTATGATTTTTGTTGAAGCAATACCTCAGATTTTTGGGTATCTGAAGCCAAACGAAGCATTGGTTGCATCGGTTGGTGGAAATTGGGCAGCAACTATAATTGTTGTGCAGCTTGTTATAGGAGCATTACTTGTATTTTTCATGGATGAGCTTATATCAAAATGGGGTATCGGCTCTGGTATTTCATTATTTATTGCTGCAGGTGTTTCACAATCCATATTCACAGGATTATTCAACTGGTTACCTGTCGGCGGTGGGGCGCCAAGTCTTTCTAACCCGCCTGCAGGGGTGATTCCTGGTACATATTATTTTATTACAAACATGAATCTGGGCGATATCACTAGCTACGGCTATCAAACTATGTTTGTAGGTAATGCTAGGATAGGCTATCAAAATGCTATCGTACCACTATTGGGTACTATATTCATATTTCTGCTCGTTGTATTTGCTGAATCAAGTAGGATTGAATTGCCTTTAGCGCATGGGGGTGTCCGTGGTGCCCGTGGCAGATATCCTATTCGTTTGATTTATGCGTCTAACATCCCTGTTATTTTAATGGCTGCACTTCTTGCAAATATCAATATGTTTGCCCTATTACTATGGAGGTCGAATTTGCCAGTATTGGGTCATCAATGGTGGCTTGGAACGTATAATTTACAAGTCAGTACACAGGCTATAGGGGGTGGTACATGGTATCTCTCCAGCCCGAATGGCATTAATCAGTGGTTGATACCGATTATGTCAGGAGGTGATTTCTATCACGGCTCCTTACAGTACGCCCTTAAGGTTATTATTTATATGTCTGTACTGATAATTGGTTCGGTTTTGTTTGCCAAATTCTGGATTGAAACAACAGATATGGGGCCAACTGCTGTCGCGAGACAGATACAAAGCTCTGGTATGCAGATACCGGGTTTCCGTAGAGATCCAAGGGTTCTAAGGAAGGTGTTAGAAAGATATATTCCGGTTGTGACGGTGATTGGTGGTGCAGCTGTAGGGGCGTTAGCAGGTTTTGCTGATATGATAGGAACTCTCGGCAATGCAAGCGGTACAGGTTTATTGCTAACAGTAGGTATTTTGATTCATTTGTATGAAGATATTGCTAAAGAGCAAGCAATGGAGATGCATCCTGTATTAAGAGGATTCTTTGGAAATGAATAAAAATTTGTGAGGTGAAAATTTTCATGGGAGTGATAGTTGTAACAGGAATACCTGGAGTGGGCAAAACAACGGTAATGAAAAAAGCAGCTGAAGGTATGGATATACAATTCGTAACATTTGGAACTGTAATGTCAGAAATAGCAATGGAGTCTGGATTAGTAAAAGATAGAGATGAAATGAGAAAATTATCTTTGGAGCAACAAAAAGATTTACAAATTAAAACTGCTGAAAAGGTTGCAAGTATGGGAAATGTCATATTAGATACTCATTGCACAGTAAAAACACCAAAAGGATATATGCCAGGGTTGCCTGAGTGGGTAATTAAAAAATTAAAACCTATAGCAATAGTTGTTGTTGAAGCTGACCCAAAAGAGATATACAACCGCCGAGCAAATGATCCAACAAGAAACCGTGATCCAGACACAGAAGAGCAGATAAATGAGCATCAGATGGTGAATCGGGCAGCAGCAATGGCCTACGCTGCACTTAGTGGTGCTACAGTCAAAATAGTTTTTAACCATGACAATGCTATAGATGCTGCAGTTGAGCAAGCTGCCCCAGTATTAAAATAAATGTGATTAATATGTTTAAGAAGATGGATAATACGGCACAAGGAAGTATGTTACTATATCTTTTAGTATTCATGTTCTTGATAATTTTTATATTTCCTATGCTTCAGGAACCAATGACTGACTTTGGTTGGGCTGTTTTTTATCCGTTAATCGGTTTTGGTGGAAAGTATCCTGTCTTAACTTTATTTTGTGCAGGAATAATTGTTGTTACCCTTTCCTCATTACTTACTAATTTTTTTACAGATTGGATAAAGATGGGAGAAATGCAAGAAATGTCAAAGGCATTCCAAGCGGAGATAACAAAAGCAAGGAAAGAGGGAAATACAAATAGAGTCAACAAACTAATGAAGATGCAACCAGAAATAATGAAAAAACAAACAGAGGCATCTAGCGGTACGATGAAGCCCATGATTTTCTTGATTATCTTCATATGGCCTATTTTCATTTGGTTAAAATCTTTTCTTGCGAGTTTGCCACATTATTATTTTACAGTGCCTTGGGCAGACAACGTTTCATTGTTTGGCCATCCGTTGTTCAACTTTGGGCAAACATGGCTTTGGATATACATCATTGTCTCATTTGTAATCGGACAGGTACTGAGACAGGGATTTAAATATATCAGCTGGTCGGATTGGTGGAAGAACATTAAAGCAAAAATAAGACCAGCAGCAACAAGATAAGATTATGACTGTAATTACCATAAGTGGAAACCCAGGTAGTGGAAAGTCCACTGTTGCAAAACTTTTAGAGGAGAAATTAAACATTAAATACATTTATTCTGGTATGATTTTTAGAGAATTAGCAAAAGAATATAAAATGTCACTAGAAGAATTTGGCAAGTACTGTGAAGAGCATAAAAATATAGATGTTGAATTGGATAACCGCCAACTTGAAATTTTGAAAAATGGGAATGTGATTTTAGAAGGTAGGCTCGCTGGTTGGCTTGCATATAAAAATAAAATTCCAGCTTTTAAGGTTTCAATAATTGCTGATCTAGACATAAGAGTAAAACGTGTTGTTAACCGTGAAAAAGGTGATATTAAAAAAAGGAAAAAAGAAATAATTGAAAGAGAGAAAAGTGAATCTACACGTTATAAAAAATATTACAATATCGACCTAAAAGATAATTCCATATATGATCTTGTCATAGATTCTGGTGACAAAACACCTGAGGAGATCGTTGACGTTATTCTCAAAAAAATGAAGGAAAAACACTTTTTATAATAGTTTTTGATTGTCTTGCGTTATAATGGCTGATAAAAAACGTAAACGCCTAGTCAAAGTTCAGGCTAAAACAAATCCAAATTTTGGTTTGTCTCCTTCTGAAAGAAGAGTGGAAGATCTTTTACAAAATGGGCTAATTAATCTTGATAAGCCTAGTGGCCCTACTTCACATCAAATTGATGCTTGGGTAAAAAAGATTCTCAACGTAGAAAAGGTTGGCCATGGCGGTACACTAGATCCAAATGCAACCGGTGTTCTTCCAATAGGGTTAGGGAATGCAGCTAAGGCTTTACAAGTTTTGCTTCTTGCAGGCAAGGAATACGTTGGCGTGATGAGGGTGCATAAGGACGTAGATAAAAAGAAAATTAAAGAAGTATGTAAGAGTTTTGTTGGAGAAATTACTCAACTGCCCCCTGTTCGTTCTGCAGTAAAGCGTGTTAAGAGAAAAAGAGAAATCTATTATTTTGACATTATACAAATAAAAGGCAGAGATGTTTTATTTCGCGTAGGTTGTGAATCTGGAACATATGTTCGAACTTTGTGTTTACATCCAGAAACTGAAATTATTTCTAAAGATTCTTTAATTTTAGCTAAAGATTTTTTTGTTAATCCAGAAATAGTTTATAGCATGAATAACAAAAAAATTGAGCAAAAAGTACCTTCAGAAACCCAGAAATTTAATTTCAAAGGAAATTTAATAAAAATCACAATGTCTTCAGGGATTTCTTTTTTAGTTACTCCAGATCACAGAATGTTAGTATCCTCTAAAGAAGGTTATGTGATGAAACGAGCAGCTAAAATTAGAAATTCTGATTACTTAGTTAAATCATTAGATTATATTATTCCTGAAAAAAATCCAATAATATCTGATCTTCTTGATGATAAATACTTGGTTGATCAAGATAATATAAAACAATTAATCAAAAAAGAATTCATTAAAAATTATGGAAGCATCAGGGAGATGCATCGTAAACTTAAGTTAGATAGAAAATCATTTTTGCAAGGTTCAAACATAGCAATTCCTTTAGACCATATTAAAAAAGCAGGAATATATGAGGATATTAAAGATAAGATAAAAATTTTTAAGACTGAAAAAGGCACAAAGATAGAACTTTCAGAATTAACCAGCGATTTAATGTACTTAATAGGACTTATTGCATCTGATGGAAATAATACTAAAGAGAAAAAAACAATAAGATACACTAGAATAAAATTTTATAATAAAGAAAAAGAATTAATTGAATTATTTAAGAAAACCTATAAAAAGATATTTCCTAATTTTAATATAACTCAAACAATCTGTGATAATAAACTTATACGATTGGATACATCTAACAGTTTTCTTGCAACAATTTGTGCTAATTTAGGGATTAAAAGCCCTCAAAAGAATTCAGATATTCTTCCCATACTTTATCTTAATAAAAGATTAATTGCATCATTTTTAAGAGGGTATTTTGATGGAGATGGTACTGCATTTTATAAAAAGAAATCTAAAATCAAAGGCATTTATTCTAAAGTTGATTTTTTCACAGTTAATGAAACTTATGCAAAAAGAATACATCAAATGCTGCTTAAACTTGATATAAGCAATGCAATATTTAAAAACAAAAATAAATTTGTCATATCTATAAATGATATCGCTGCTAAGAAAAGATTTATATCAAAAGTTGGATCAAACCATCCTCTTAAGAAAGAAAGATTTAGACTAATTAAAGAAATGGATTCAGGAGATAATAAAGATAATTTCTATATTGGCTTACATTATAAAGAATATATCAGAAAGAATAAATCTCAATTATATAAAATGGGTGGAAACTTAAACAGAGTCCTAAAGAACAATACCCCAATTACAAGAGGATTTTACAAAAAAGCAAGTAAAATGATAAATCTACCTTCTCTTGATGTATTATGTATTGAACAAATAAAATCAATTGAACCAATTAAGTATAAAGGCAAGGTTTATGATATGACTGTTCCCAATACACATAACTTTCTGATAGAAACTGGATTCATATCTTCTAATTGTTCAGATATTGGAAAAAAACTAAAAACTGGTGCTAATCTCTTGGAGCTTAGACGTACTAAAGTTGCCAATTTATCTGAGGAAGATTCGGTAATTCTACAGGATGTTAAAGATGCGTATATTTTTTGGAAAGAAGAAAAAGATGACACTGCAATTCGTTCAATGGTTAAACCAGTGGAAAATATGTTTGATCATTTACCCAAGATAATTATTCGTGATTCTGCAGTAGATGCCGTTTGCCATGGTGCAAATCTTGCCGTTCCGGGCGTTGTAGAAATTGATTCCGATATTAAGAAAAATGACAAGGTTGCAGTTTTTACATTAAAAGGCGAGATCGTTGCTCTGGTAAAAAGTCTAATGCCAACTGAAGAAATTATTCAAAAAGATAGTGGCATATGTTGTGAATTAGAAAGAGTTTTTATGAAAAAAGGCACTTATCCGTCTGTTTGGAAGAAATCTTAAAAAAAGATTGCTGTTTCCACTCTTTGTTTTTGCCGAGGTGGCTCAGCCTGGTACGGCGCGAGCCTGGAAAGCTCGTGAGGATTTCCTCTCGGGAGTTCAAATCTCCCCCTCGGCGTTATCTATACGAGCCAAAAAGCTAGAAATAATATAATTGCAAATATTAACATTGCCAGACCCATACCAAACCACAATGCAATATAAATCCAATACGCAATTGGATTTTCCTTTCTTTTAAATCGTATACCTACTAGAAACCAATGACCTCGAATTACCTCTGATTTTAAACATTTTAATGAATAACCAGTGAAAGCAATTCCAATTAATAGAACTAGTAGTTTGGCCCAGATTGGGATGTCATTTGCAAAAGATAAATCCATTTGATTTCACATCCTTTAAGAACTTATTACAATGATATATCAAACCGTTAATAAGTTTAATAGTTTTTTATCAAATAATTCAAACATTCGTTTAACTGTAAAAATTGTGTAATGTCCTTCTAAATCAAGAACTCCTTTTAGAAACTTAATTTTTGGATTGAAAACATTACTAATTCCCTCCTTCTCTGTTGAAAATTTCCATACTTGACTGGCCTTTGCTTCCCCTTTGCTATCTTTAACTACAATCTTCCAGTAATATGTGGTTTCTCCCTCCAAAGTTCCAGGCCTATAGCTCGCGGCACTTTGCCCACTTGATTTAAGGGGTGGTGAACTGGTTTTACCAAAATATACATCGTATTTCAAAGAATCATATCTTCCATCGGGATCACTGCATGTCCATTTAAGAGTGGGAGTTCTTGAAACACCCGTGGCGCCATTACTTGGACTAAGAAGCTCAGGGGTATTTGGCGGACTGTTTGGCCATTCGATTTCCATTTTTTGTAGGCCTGCCCAATCAACCGATTGATCGGCAGACCCATGTGCAATAACAAAACCATCACATACAACCCAAGGTATGCCATATGCTCCAAAAGTATAACTTACATCCTTTTTAAGACGGGCAGAATTACTATAAGTTTTGGTTATAGTATAAGAATACTCGCCATTACCTACGCCCCCAATAGCATATTGGTCTTTAACAGTCATAGATTTTTCAAAAGAAACAGTTTCTCCATCCCACAAATAGAAATAAAAATTTACTCCGCCTCTTGCAGCCGAGCTGCCAAGTACATCGAACATTGAATCAAGTTTTATTGATCCTCGTTCTTTGAATTTATATGTAAAAGAATAATCTCCATTTTTTGGTGGACGAAATGAATCATAATGCCTTAGACTCTTACTAATTGACGCTCCTCCAGCACCAGGTCCTGCCCATGAATATACTGTTGTCGTTCCACATTCTCCATTAATCTCCGTATTTTCTGCCCAACAATCTGAAACGCCCCATTTATCTTTAACTTCTTTAGTGTTATAACCATCCCATGGAGGTTCAAGAACGAGTTTATGATTTGAAGGGTTATTTGTTAATATCAGAGGATTATCAAGATTACCTCGACTATAATTAATATTTACGATATTCCCAAATTCATCTAGTGGAGTGTACTCTAAAGGACATAACTCAATGTTAGTAGCATCTTGATAAAATTCATTAGATTTATCTATTACAGATGTTTTTGTTTTAATTATGTTTTTACCTGCAACTGATAAAGTCGCCATACCTGAAAGCAAAAGCATTCCTAAAATACACATTATTATTACTTTATTTACCATCTTTCTTCCTCCTCTAAATCTGATAATCTGAGCGGGAAACAGTTCTATAAAGCTTATGTTATCATACTAACAAAATTTTCCTACTTTATGTAGTTAGTTAACATTAATTGGTTATATTACTAAAAATAATAGAATATCCATTAAATAAGAATAAATTGTTGTCATTTATAACAAAATAAGTACAAGGGATTCGCCAAAATGGTTGGTAAGTTTGCCCATAAGAATCTTAATAAATACTCATTTGTTATGTTTTTATAAGGTGTTAAAAATGGCCATTTATTGCCCGTCATGTGGAAGATCCATACCAAATGATTCAAAGGTGTGTGCCTATTGTGGTAAAACAATACCATCTCATGGTGTGATAACTGCACCAGAACCAGAAAAAAAGAAAGAGACGAATATTGCTCTTATTATCGCAGTTATTCTAGTTGTTTTAATTGTAGTAACAATAGCAATTGCTGCAACGGTATATGTATATGTATCTGGAATGGTTGGAGGCCCAAACTTATCATCTTCTGAAAATGCCTCGATTACAGTGACAACTCAGAATGATCTAATTGTTGTTACTCTTGTAAAGTCTGGAGATAATTACAATGGAGGTTATACTGATTTTTATGTTTACGTTAATGGAGGTGTGGTAGAAGATTTATCAAGTGTGGGCTATTGGACAATTGGTGAGGATATAAGCATTGGATCACTATCAGGTGGAGGATATGGTGTTGGCGGAGATGCCCTCTCTCCAGGAGAATATAGCGTTACAGTTATAATTAGTGGAACTGTGGTTTATGCTGGATATGTAACAGTAACTTAAAAATAATGAATTTGTTTTATTAGCTAAAATGATTGATATATTTCACAATACTCAAACTTTCCAATCTTTGTACGTTTCTAAAGAGCATAGTAGCTGCCCGCTAGTTCCAGATGTGCTTAGTTTTATTAAAAAGTTAGATTCTGTTAATGATTTGACTATTAGCCATAGATTTGGAAGACGGGTTTTAATAAATTCAAAAGAAGTTGATTTTAAGAAGATAAATAAAGAAAATTTTCTTGAAATTGTAGACTACGATCCATTCAAGAAAATTATTCTATTGATGGGTGTAGAGGATGTATGTATCGAATCGCCACTTCATTGGTATATCCATCATGCAAGAGAAGATATCAACGCAGTTCTATTTATAAAAGATAAAAATTACTTTGAAAAAAAAGTAGATAAAATTCCTATTATTGATAATAAATATCCAATATGGGTGGTAGAACAAATTAAAGAAGTACTTGGTGCTTTGAGAAATAGTAAAATTGTTATTATTAAAGATGTTGGAGTGTTATTCGTTGGAAATAGTTTAAAGGATATTGGAGAGCAATTCTCAAAATATAAGGAGAAAATAAAATGAAGATAGAAGGAGAAGAGCGTAGAGCACTGTGGTTTGAAGATGGCGGGATTAAATTTATTGATCAAAGAAAACTTCCATATAAAATAGAAATCTTTACTGCAAAAACTGTTGATGATTGTTGCTTTGCTATAAAAGATATGGTTGTTCGTGGCGCTCCTGCTATTGGTGCTGCTGCAGCATATGGTATAGTATTAGGAATAAAAAATTATAACAAAGCTGCTGAGAAACTTCGTAAAACGCGACCTACTGCTTATGATTTATTTTATGCTATCGACTACATGATAGATAAAATCGAGAAAGGCAAAGATGCACTAGAATCAGCAAATCAGTATGTCGAAGATGTAATTGAACGATGTCACAAAATTGGTGAACAGGGTGACAAGCTAATAAAAGATGGAATGAAAATACTTACACATTGTAATGCTGGTGCTCTGGCAACAGTTGATTGGGGTACAGCTCTTGCTCCTTTTAGAGTGGCACATAATAATGGAAAAAAAATTTTTGTATATGCTGATGAAACCCGCCCCAGATGCCAAGGATACCTTACGTCCTGGGAACTTGAGCAAGAAGGTATTAATCACGTTGTAATTGCAGATAATGCCGCCGGACACTATATGAGAAACGGCGACATAGACATGGTTATTACTGGAGCAGACAGAATAGCAAGAAACGGTGATTTTGCAAACAAGATTGGCACATATGAAAAGGCAGTTTTAGCCAAAGAAAACAGAATACCATTTTATGTTGCAGCTCCTATAAGTACATTCGATAAAAATATAAAAAGTGGAGATGAAATAATTATTGAAGAGAGGGATAGAGAAGAGCTATCTACAATTAACGGTAAAAAGATTATGCCAGATTTTATTGATGTTAAGAATCCTGCTTTTGATGTAACTCCGCACAAATATGTTTCAGGCTACATAACAGAAGAAAAAATAATTAGGAAAATTTAGAAAATTATCTTTTTAATAATTTGAAAAGAGGCTCAAGTCTCCATAGCCTAAGGAAAATGTCTTTGTATTCAACGCTTTTTGTTAAAGAGTTGTTGTTATAATTAGTATCGCCTTTTTGATGGTGTGGATCCACAGTTACGGTAACGTTTGTTATACCTGCAAAATCAATAAATGCTTGGAACATGTCTGGCGATTTTAACGCAAATAGATTAGTAACAACTGTCTTTGTTTGATAGCTGCCTATGCGGGTTATTATAGCTGTATGTTTTGTTGTTGTAATATTTCCATCATCACATTCATAGCTAACATTTATAAGCACATTTTCAGCGTATCCGTCACCTAGGTTTTTAACTATTATCGTGATAAGATTTTTTGCAGGGAAAAGAAGGTTCTCTTTTGAAAAGCTGAAACTTACGACCTTAAGATCAACTGAAGGGATATAACTTAGCTGATAATAAACATCTTGGTTTCCCTCTCGAATGTCAGTCCACGCTATCTGATTTTTATTTGCAATATCATAGTATTTATATCCGGAGACCACTGAATTATTCACATCATTTATTTTTACAGGGTTAGTCCAAGTAACTCCACTATCATTTGAGGTTGATAAGGAAAGATTCTCTGATTCTATGAATGTACATATCAAATCTTCTCCATCAGGTACAACATCCGGGTAAGTTGGAGTGTCACTAGGGGCCAAAATATCCTCTGTGACATTTATTTTGTTCCATGAGCTCCCCCCATTAGATGAATGAAACATTACTATTCCATTTGTATCAGTTCCAGCGACAATGTAAATATCATTTCCTTTTACTGCTATTTTTGGATGTAAAAGATTGTTGTCACTTGTTATTGTTTGATTTAATAATTCGGCATCATCAGGAGTCCATAAAGCTGGATTGCCTTTAAAAAATAAGAGATCCTGATTAGATCCGTTGTTGATTTCACAAACACCATATATCATATCATTTCCGTATTCGTTAGCAATATCTAGATTACTACAATGCTCAATATTTGGGAACCATGCAATTGAAACAAAATCTTCGGGTTCTTCAAGATCGTTAAAAGAAAACATTACAGAATCTGTACAAGGTCCATCTCCCTGGTCATCTGAATAATTTGTACTACCAATAAATGCCATAACCCATGGCGTTGTTTCATTATCATAATTAACTATATTTGCATCAGAAAAATCCCAAAAACTATAAAATTCTCCTGATGAGGCATTATATGATACATTTGACCAATCAAGAGCGGATACAGATACAGAAGAAATACTACCAGAAATATCTGATACTTTGAAGTAACCATAGGCCGCTGAATTTTCATAAGATGAAACAACAGCCCCATACACAAGATTGCTGCCTGGTTTTAGGTTTAAGCTTGGTTCCATTAAGTCAGAAACATCATATGCTCCACCAAAACTTATTTCATATGCATCTGACCATGTTGCACCATAATCATTTGAATTTTTTAGATAAACATGTGTTTGTACGCCGTTATCAGATTCATATGCTGCGAGAGTGTTTTTACCATTTCCAACAATCGAAGGGTGCCTCTCTCCACTAGTCTCATTTGAAATGGCAATATCAGAAAGTGGATCTTCTAATTTTAGAATATTATTGGCTCTGAGTTTCACATTGTTAAAATTAATAGTGTGGGAAATTGGTCTTATTTTTAAAATTGGATTGTTTTTATTATTACTTTTTTCACCTGTTGTTGAATTAGCAAAAGATCCAAGTGAACTGCACACCATCAAAGTTACAATCATCAACGAAATAATTATTTTAACAGAATTTACAGTTATCATATATTAATACACCTTTTATATTAAAATAATATATTAATATCATATAAATAATTTATTGTACAAAAACCCTATTCTTTCTTCCTGGAAGGTTTTTTAGCAGGGCATTCTGAATTTAGGCATAATTCCCAGGCACGCTTACCTTTAGCTTTAACTCTTACTACAGGGGCACCACATTTACTACAAGCCTTACCAGTAGGATATATCCCTCCAGCTTGAGGGAGAGAATAGGTATTTTTACAGTTTGGATAACCAGTACAACCAACAAATCGTTTACCTTTTCTAGATTTGCGAATAACCATTGGTTTGCCACAAAAAGGACATTTGCCAACTGTGTTTTCTTCTCTTTCAGCAGTTCTAATGCTATTCTTGATATTTTCTTTATTTTTCTCCAATTCACTAATTACCAATTTAAGCATTTTACGAGACTCTGAAACTGTTTTTTCTAGAGTTTTTTTACCTTCAGAAATTGCATCCATATCTTTTTCAAGTTTGGCAGTCATTTTAGGTTTTACGACATCACAATCACCCATGGCGTCAATTACTGCAAAAGCTGTTGGTGTTGGAGCAAGTGGAGATAAAGTAATGTAATTTCTCGAATAAAGTTTGTTTATAATCTCATGACGAGTAGATTTTGTGCCAAGCGAAAGTTGTTCCATTTTTGCTATTAAACTACCCTGCGTGTAGCGGGCAGGAGGCTTTGTCTTATCTTCTTTCAATTTAATGTTTTGAATATTAACTTGTTCGCCTTTAGTAAGTTCGGGTAGTGGTTTTCTTTTCTCTCTATAATAGATATAAATATCCCGCCAATTAGGCTCAATTAACCTGTAACCCTCAGACCTAAATTTCTCTCCACCAATATCAAAAACAGCACTTACCGACTCAGATATTGCATCCTTTGCAAGAGTTGCTAAGAATCTTCGACAAACAAGATCGTATACTTTTTCCTGGTCGGGTGTAAGTTTTTGGCTGGTTGGAACTCCAACAGGATGAATCGGAGGGTGGTCTGTAGTTTGTTTCTTGCCACGAGTTGGCCTGCTTCTACCATTCTCCAAAACTTCTTTGGCCTCTTTTGAAAATTTAGATCCTTTAAGTTTTTGTAAAATTCCTTTGATATTCAAAGAATGAGGATATACTGTATTATCTGTACGTGGATAAGATATCAAACCGTTCATATAAAGCTCTTCAGCAATACTCATTGCTCTAGGAGCCGATAATCCAAGATACGAGCAAGATTCAAGAAAAGTAGTTGTGCTAAAGGGAGATGGCGGGACCTCATGCACAATCTTTTTCTCAACAGTTGAAACAAATGCTTTCTTACATGATTTAACTTTATTGAAAATTTCATTAACCTTTTTTTCATCCCAAAACTGTCCTTTATTATGAACTGCCTGAAAAGATTTGCCTTTCTTCAACGTTGCAATAATTTTCCAAAAAGGCTTTGATACAAAATTATTAATTTCGCGTTCTCTTTCAACTAGCAAAGCTAAAGTTGGAGATTGAACACGACCGATAGACAGAAAATCTCTACCGAGTCTATGTGAAGTAAGACTAATAAAACGCGTTAGAACAGCACCCCATATTAGGTCAATAACTTGACGTGTTTCACCAGCGCTTGAAAGATTGTAATCTACTTTAGCAAGCTTATCAAAAGCATTTTTAATTTCATAACCAGTAATTGCGCTAAATTTTGCTCTTTTTATGTTATTAATATCCTTATTATATCCTTTAATTAAATCTATAACTTCTACACCAATGAGTTCTCCTTCTCTATCATAATCAGTTGCTACAATCAAATATGGATTTTTATCTACCAGAGTCTTCAAAGATGCTGCGATACTCTTTTCGCTAACTTTTTTGACGGGTTCAACGTCAATTAATTCAACTGGTGGAACTTTATTCCACCTATTAAAATTAGAAGGAAAGTCAAGATTTATAATATGGCCTCGCAATCCTATTACTTTCCACAATTCATCGTTTTTTATAAATTCATAAACAGGGGTCTTACCAATATGTGTACTTCTTGATTTACCATCAGATAAAATGTATGCGATTCTCTTTGCTGAAATATTCTTCTCACAAATCACAAGTTTCATTATAATTCCAAATCAATTTTTTTACAGAACATATAAAGCCATTATAATTAGTTTACGCTTATGAGGCAAAAAGCTATATTGTATAACTGCATAATTATCTAATAGGTGGAGGCGAAGAATTTGAAAAAGAAACTTTTAGTTGTATTTATTTTAGGCATGTTTTTACTAGTGAGCTTTTCAACCTCGGGAGAAAGATCTAAAACAAGAAAATTTGTAAGTGATAACGTAAATTACGAGGAATTATATCCTGTAATGAGGCCGAGCAGTTATGAATTAGAAAAATGGGAAGCAGATTGTGCAAATGCTAAGACTACATTTATTGATCCAAATCTTGTTGATGAAATTGCAACAACAGATAGTTTTAGTATATTAGACCTTTTAGAATATGATGTCGAAACACGCACTCAGGGCGGGTGCCCAAATTGCTGGGCATGGCCATCTACAGCAGTATTAGCTATAGCTCTTAATGTGCAAAAGGGCATAAAGGATCGGTTGTCTGTTCAATTTATAAACACTTGCGGAGAAGAATTTAGTAGCGGGTTCAATAAAATCGAATGTTGTGAGGGTGGCAATCTTGATATGTTTGCCTCTTTCTATAGAGCTACTGATATGGCCATACCCTGGTCAAATACTAACGCCGAGTGGGTCGATTTTAGACTTCCTCCATTCCAATGTAATCAGGTAACATGCAGCGATATTGCTAAAGAACCAAATTATCCAATCTACGACATACGTACAGAAAACATACCAATACGTAATGTGCCTGAAGAGGAGGCTATTGCAAATATAAAGAACGTACTTCATCAGCAAAAAGGAGTGTACTTTTCAGTCTTTTATCCAGATGAGGAGAATTTGAATGCTTTTAGAAATCATTGGAGAAACGATGGTGAAACAGATATCTACGATTTAGATTATTACTGTGGCCATCCATGGAACAGCGAAGAAGCTGCGGGGCATGCGATGCTTATATGCGGCTATGTCGACAATCCAGGAGAAACAAATGATTATTGGATAGTATTAAACAGCTGGGGCCCAGCCAATTATAGACCAAATGGATTATTGGCTTTTGATATGCATATGAACTATGGTTGCAAATATGATAACCAATATGCTTTTAATGCTAGAACGTTGAATGTTTCCTTTGATCCAGATGTCGAGGCTCCTGAAGCGCCAACAATAAATGGCCCATCGAGCGGAAGCGCAAATACAGAATACACATACACACTATCTGCAATAGACAACCAAGGAGATGATGTTTACTTCTACATCGACTGGGGCGACGGTACAAAGACTCGTTGGGATGGCCCACATACTTCTGGAGAATCTGTTGAAATTAACCACGCCTGGGAAGAAGATGGTTCTTATTTGGTAAAAGCAAAAGCCAAGGATACCAATAACAAAGAAAGCGTTAACACAGTGCTTGACGTAAGCATCCCAAGATCAAAAATAACATATAAGCCTTTCTTGGATTTCATAAAACAGTTCGATATAATATACAAATTACTTATACAAATGCTAAACATTTAAACAAAACAACCTCTCTTTTTTCTTTCTTGTCGAAACTATTAATTAATATTTCAGTATACCCCAGCATTGATAGATATGAAAATTCATATAATAATGGGATCTAAATCTGATAATCCCGTTGCCGAAAAAGCCAAAAAAATACTTGATGGTTTTGAAGTTGATTATGATATAACTGTCGCAAGTGCTCACAGAACCCCAGATTTCTTAAAGAACCTTGTTGAAAAAAGCGATGCTGATGTCTTTATTGGTATTGCAGGTTTATCCGCAGCTCTACCAGGAAGTATTGCAGCCCATACAACAAAACCAGTTATCGGCGTTCCTGTGAGTGGCAAAGTAAATTTAGATTCTATTCTTTCAATAGTCCAAATGCCACCAGGCATTCCTGTTGGAGCAGTAGGCCTAGATCGTGGAGACAATGCTGCTCTTCTTGCAATTCAAATTCTTTCAGTTGGTGATAAAAAATTAAAAGATAAAATGGACAGTTATAGAAAAAAGATGAAGGACAAAGTCCTTGGAAAAAAGTGATAGTTAATGTTTGATGCTGAAAAATTCATAAAAGAATCGGTCGAACAACTTAAAAAGGATATCAAGGGCAAGGCTTTGATTGCTTTTTCGGGTGGTGTTGATAGTACTGTTTGTGCTGCCTTGGCAAATAAAGCAGTTGGAAAACAGCTTATCGCAGTTCATGTCGACACTGGATACATGAGGAAAAATGAATCAAAAAATGTCGAAAAATTGATGAAAAGCATGAATTTGAACTATCGATTTATTGATGCTAGCAAAGATTTTTATAAAGCTCTAAAAGGTGTTGATAATCCAGAGAAAAAACGGAAAATTATAGGTGAAAAATTTATTAGAGCTTTCGAAAAGGTCGCAAAGGAAGAGAAAATAAAGTATCTTGTTCAAGGAACGATTGCACCAGACTGGATTGAATCGGGTGACAACCTACGCGACAATATTAAATCACATCATAATGTAGGAGGTCTACCTGAAAAAATGGATTTAACTCTTATTGAGCCTTTGCGTGATTTATATAAGGATGAGGTAAGAAAAATTGCCCGTGTCTTAAAACTTACAGTTTCTGAAAAACAACCTTTTCCAGGTCCAGGTCTTGCAGTTAGAATTATAGGGGAAGCTACACCTGAAAGAACTGAAATTGTAAGAGAAGCTTGTGATATTGTTGAAAAGGAAATAGAATCTGCTGTCGAAAAGGGCTTAATGGAAAAACCTTGGCAATATTTTGCAGTTCTTTTACCTATTAAATCAGTAGGTGTTCAAGGAGATAGACGCGCCTATGGCTATGTAACTGCTGTCAGAGCAGTTCAAAGTATCGATGCAATGACCTGTGCCTTCAGTAAAATACCAGATGAGGTAATAGACAAGATTTCTACCAAGATAACAAATACTATGAAAGAAAAAGTCAACAGAGTTGTTTATGACGTGACTAATAAACCACCAGGAACTGTTGAATGGGAATAAGTATGGTAAAGATCATAGTTATTGACAATGGTGGCCAATGGACCCATAGGGAATGGAGGACACTAAGAGATATTGGTGTTGATACAAAGATATTTCCAAATACTGTTTCTTTTCAAGAAATACTTGATGAAAATGTCGATGGTTTAGTTCTATCTGGTGGGGCTCCCAGAATTGGGCTAGAAGGAAAACTCGGTAACTGCAAAGAATATCTCGAAAAAGCCGATTTTTCTGTTTTGGGCATCTGTGCAGGTCATCAGTTCATGGCAAGATTTTTTGGTGGAAAAGTAAGCCCATCTGTCGTGCCCGAGTTTGGCAAAGTAGAGCTTACAATTCTAAAAAATGATATTCTTTTTGATAGCATCCCAGAGAAAACAATTGTATGGGAATCTCATAATGATGAAGTCTCTGCTCTTCCAGATAATTTTGAGATTCTTGCCGAAAGTGAAAATTGCAAGATTCAAGCTATGAAACATAAAGAAAAACCATTTTATGGCCTGCAATTTCATCCCGAGGTAGAACATACTGAATTTGGTGAACGAATTTTCAAGAATTTTGTAGAACTTTGTAAAAAATAATATTAGGTAATATTATATAATATTATATCTATAATATATATTGGGTTGTTTTAAATGAAAAAGATGTTGATTGCAATATTATGTTCTTTATTGTTTATAGTCGGTACGCTTAATGTAGTAGCATCAGATACTACTAAAATAGCATATTTTAAACATTTTGATATATCTGAGAACGAAGTTGACAAATATATTAATTTTGAAGAGCAGATAAATGAGACTAGATTTCAAACTATAGGGCCAAGATGGTGGCCATTATTTAAATTGAAAGTTGAAAACGGATCGATTATTGACAAATATTCTCTTTTGGGAACTCTAGCGGCTACTGCTGTATCAAGGATTGTATTTTATTCATTTCCTCTTATGAGACCAATATTACTAGTAATATCGGAACAATCTAAAATTGATTTTACCCTCGAATACAAATTTAATATTCCTAAAGAAAATCAATCTAGATACAAATATATGACAAGATTTGGTGAATATGTAGATGGAAATTTTACTGATAACAGCACAACTATCTATAACACAGCTCATAGAGTGAGGGTTGAGGGTTTTTATGGTGCCATCTTGCTTACAAAAAGATGCATGGTATTATCCCCAACGATATCATTAGTGGGGATATGTGATAAAGCTGCCTTAATCGAATGAACTATTTCCATCTTTTAAAAAGAGAATGATCTATCCCGAGTTGATCTAGTATTTTACCTACAATAAAATCAACTAACTCTTCTATTTTTTTTGGTCTATTATAGAAACCAGGCATAGCTGGAAGTATTGTCGCTCCAGCAAGTTTTGCTTTTTCCATGTTTTTAATGCCAGGTAAATCTAAGGGAGTCTCGCGTACAACTAGAATTATCTTCCTTTCTTCCTTTAAGAAGCATGATGCTGCTCTAGATGTTAGTGTATCCCCATAACCATTGGCTATAGCTGAGAGTGTTTTCATACTGCACGGGCAAACTACCATTGCATCTAGTTTAAAAGTTCCGCTTGCGGGACCTGCAAACAAGTCACTGTTTTCATAATAAAAATCTGCTCTCTTCTTTACATCTTTAAACTTATAAGTTGTCTCATGCTCAACGATCTTTTTACCACCATCGGAAACAATTAGGTGAATTTCAGCTCCTGCCTTTTTAAGCTCTTCCAGTAAGCGAATTCCATAAATACTGCCAGAAGCCCCCCCAATACCAAGTAAAACCTTCATATTTTTCCTTCAATTGCACTTATAATATGCTCAAGTGCTTGCTTTAAATTAGTCTCTTCTTCAAGTTTTGTACCAGTTACAATAATATCTGCTCCGGCCCGTGCTTTTTCTGCGGCTGTTTTTGTAGATCTAATGCCTCCACCTACAATAAGAGGAATGTCTATATTTTTCTTTACCGCCTTTATCATTTCATTTGAAACAGGCTTTGTAGCTCCAGATCCCGCCTCAAGATAGAAAAATTGCATTCCAAGATATTGAGCGGCTAAAGCATAGCCAACAGCAGTTTCAATATCGTTTTGTTTGATTAGATCGCATTCGCCAACTTTGCCTGCAGTCATTCCTGGCTCTACAATAACATACCCCATAGAAATTGGCTCAATCCCAGAATATTTGACAAAAGGAGCGCCTTTAACATGTTCGCGTATAACATATCCAAGATTTCTTGAATTTAAAAGACTCATAAAGAATACAGCATCTGCATATTTACTCAAATATTTGGCACCAGATGGAAATAAAATTACAGGAAGGTTTGATTGCTCTTTTATTGCTTTTACACAATCATCAACCTGTTCTTGTGAAATTAATGTGGATCCTCCAACCATTATAGCACTACTACCTGCTTCTTCAACAGCTCTAGCCATTTCTCCAGCAACTTCAGGTTTTTGTTTATCTGGATCTAGTAACGAAAAATGTAGTCTTTTCGTTTTGCATTTATTTTTTATCTCTTCAGCAATTGTCATTTTACTCTTCACAACACTTACCATAGGAATTAACCGCAATTAAACTCAACTATATAAAATGTTTACGCTATAGATGTAAGATATTTTATAAAGAATTAAATTATACCAATTTTGGGGAGGTCTGGATTTAGTTTAACAGGGGGTATCATCCCATCCGATTCCGCTTTTTCCAGGCCTTCTCATTTAATAATATTTTTTATAATATCCATATTGCATGCTGCAACTACACTGGTACGGTCATCTAAGTTAAAAGGCATATCTAGCTCCTCACCAAGAATATTAGTTACAATGCCACCTGCTTCTCTTAAAATTAGAGTGGATGCAGCTATATCAATCACACGCAAATATTCCTTTCCGATTACAAAATAATCGAGTCCGCCTATTGCTACCAGGCACATTTCAAGAGAAGATGAGCCTAAAGATCTGACCTTGTCTTTTCTTGCAAGACGTATCGTTGTTTTATCATAATTCTTACCTAAAGCAAGTGATGAGAGGGGTTCCTTATCAGGGATTTCTGGAACGCCAATTCTTTTTCCATTCATAAAAGCCCCATGTCCTTTTTCTGCAAGAAAAACATCACCAGTTGGTATATTTTTTACAATACCGTATTTCACATCGCTCAAGCGTGATTTGCCGACTGCAAGAGATACAGAATAAAATGAAATGCCACGGTATGCATTTCGTGTACCATCTAGAGGATCTAACACAAAAGTATATTCAGCGTTGTTGTCAATAAAACCTATTTCTTCACTGAGAACATTAACTTTTGTTTTTGATTTGTTAATGATATTAAGAGCTGTTTCTTCAGCTAGCTTATCAACGTATTTTGTTACAGTTCCATCAGCACCAAGACCCATGTTATTTCCAAATTTATTGAAATCGGTTTTTGATGCTTTTTTAACTTTTCTGGCTACGCTATCAACTGTTTTATAGGCCAATGCTTTGATATTTTCATCCATAACAATCATTCCCATCTAGTCAAATCCAAAACCAAATATGTTGCCCACAGTTAAAGTTAACACAGTCATTACTAATGCGGCAGTAACAACTCCAACAAAAATTGTTAATAACGATCTCTTGAAATCTAAATCAAAAAGATAAGCAATGAGGGCTCCTGTCCATGCACCTGTAAACGGTAAAGGTATTGCTACAAACAAAAACAAACCAAGATATTCATAATCTTTAATTTTTTTATCAGCTCGCTTACAAGTTTTTGCGAAAAGCCAATCCATAAGATTTGCCCAAAATTTATAATTGCGTAACCACTTCTCAACATAGTGAAAGAATAGTAGAATAAATGGTATTGGCAGCATGTTGCCAAGTATTGCTATAGGAACTGCTTGCCACCATTCCCAACCCAAACCAAGGATAGCATATGGAATTACGTAGCGGGATTCGAACCAGGGAATCATTGAAAAGAAAAAAATCTGAAACCAATGCGGTAGCCACTCTAACATCTTTTATGCACCAACAAATTTTCCAAAACCTTGCTTCACTTGGATTTCATAGTCATCTATAACCTTTTCCCCACGTATGAAAACAGCCTCAGGGAAAATCGCAGGCCAATCTTCAAAAGGAGTCCAACCGCATTTTGAATGAAGATTTTCACCTTTTATTTTACTCTCATTTTTTAGATTGATTATAATAAAATCAGCATCGTAACCAACTTGAATTTTTCCTTTAGGTATGTTTAAAAGTTCTGCAGGTCTGTTGCATAAAAGAGATACTAGTCTTTGAAATGGTATTCGTTCTTTTTTGGCCAAGTATAAAAATATTGGGTACATGGTTTCTACACCAGGAACACCTGATGGCGCCTCTTCAAAACCTACTCCTTTCTCTTCTTTGGTATGGGGGGCATGGTCTGACTCTATAATGTCTGCAGTACCATTTTTTAGAGAGTTGAAGAGCGATTCTTTATCAAAACTGGTTCTAATGGGCGGATTAACTTTATAAAATCTAGGGGTGACAAGTTCTTTATCAGTACTAAGAAGGCTATGGTGGGGGGTGATTCCGAAACTGATATTTCTGAATCTATTTTTTAATAGTTCAAGTCCTTCGCAAGAAGAAACATGACAAATATGAATTTTATAATCAAGACCCGTTGATGCGTCCAGTATCTTTTTTATTGATATCTCTTCACAACGGCTAGGGCGAAAGCGCAAATGATCTGTAAGGTTTGTCTCCTGAGATTTATTTTGAATCAGACACTCTTCATCTTCAGCATGAAATAAGACAGGCTTTCCTGTTAAACCTATTTCAGTTAAAGCGCTTTTAAGATTTTTATCGTAAAATAGAAGGGAGCCAGTAGTATTTCCAAGATATATCTTAAAACCGTTACATTTTTTTGAAAGATTGGCTATTTTCTCCAAATTGTCATTTGTAACGCCTGCATATAATCCAAAGTCAACCACAGATTTCTTCTCGAAACTGATTATTTTATTATTCAAGCTCTGTATGGTGGTAGTAGGAGGAATCGTATTGGGCATATCAAAAACAGATGATATCCCTCCAAATGCAGCGGCAAGTGAACCTGTATAAAAATCCTCTTTATGAGTTAAGCCAGGATCGCGGAAATGAACATGTGCATCAATTCCTGCAGGTAAAATAAGTTTATTTCCAAAATCAATATGGTCTTCTGTCTTCAGGATTTTTTTAATTTTTTTAATTTTACCATTTTCCATACCGATGCAACATTGCTCAAGCATTCCATTGATGTATATCTTACCTTTAATACTCAGATCCATCTAATTTCTTCTCCTTAATCTTTCCTCGAGGTTTTATCTCAGTGAATACTTGGCCTCTAAATCGTAAAATGCGTGTGCTTTTATCAAACCATGCATCAGGCATTAAACCTGCCTTCATACAAGTATGAGATAAAAACTCTTCCTTATCCCAGCCCTGCTCTATAGGAACTTGAGGCAACAGTAATCCTTTATAAAATCCTTGTTCTACAATAAGACCATCTCTGCCTATCTCAATTTTGGAAAGATACTCTTCAGGTTTATCCACTTTAATTAATTCAGGTGGCGTCAATATAGTAACTTCGATAACTATGCCATCTAATTCTTCTTTGGATAAAGGCGGGAATCTTGGATCGTGTGTGGCTGATTTTGCTGCCTCAATAATAGCATCCTTTAGAGACATAACTGGAAGTGGTATGCCTATACAACCTCGTAAATCATGATCAGGATGTGTGTGAATAGTTACAAAGACTCCTTGCTTTTTCGAAAAAACTTTTCCTAAATCTTTAGAAGGAATTCTATTATTTCTTGTAAAATCCTCAACTACATCTCTAGCGAATGACACTGCTTTTTTACCTTCCTCTAAATTTAGCATATTAAAAGAAAGTATTGAAAAAGATTAAATAAAATTTGGCTAGAAAAAACCTAACCAAAATTTACTTTTATCGAGTTTCTTGTCGTACAAGCGCTATATTGTATTCTCTGCCAGTGCTGATATCTTCTTCAGTAACGGTCAGTTGCCCTTCAAATTCCAATACATATAGTGTTCCACTTTCATTAGATTCACCGTTTGCCGAGATCTTATAATTTCCTGGAGTTAACTCTGCAGCGTACACTCCAGTTTGATTTGATATGGCTACATTATATGTAGCAGTATTGCCCTCATGTGAGGTGTCTGGCAAAAAGTTTATTGAAACATTTTCGACACTTGCATTTTCGTAAGTTACTTTACCTGTTGTTGTAACTGACTTTTTAATTAATTCAAAGTCTTTCGTCACCGGACCTTGACCTTTCGTTAAAGTAATTTCATCAGTAAGCTGATAGATTAATTCATTATACTGTCCGAGTTTTTTGACTGTAATGTTGTAAGTACCTGGTCGCAAGTCTATAACATAATGTCCTGTTGAATCTGTTTTTGTGCTATTGTCTTCGGCAGTATTTCTCCCAATGGATTTGTTCTTTTCAAAGGTAATGGTGGCATCTTCAACGGTTTCTCCAGCATATGTTGCCGTACCACTAACCCTAACCGGTGACAGATCTAAAGATATGTTGAGAGTTAATGTCTTATTTTCTTCTGGGAATATATCTGTTTGTATTGTTTGATAATCTGGAAGTTTCTCGACTTTAATCGAGTATTCGTTTAACTTTGCCCCTTTGATTATTGCCGGCGTTATTGACTTGAAAGAATATGTTCCATCAGTTGCTGTGGTAGTTTTATTTACAAATATTTGGTTTATTATATTCTTGTTGTCATCCCTTATTACATGATTGAGTGTTACATCTGCATTCTTTACTTCTTCTCCAGGGCTGTATTTGCCGTCGAAGTTGCTATCATAATAAGCCACACCTTCCAAATTCGAGAGTTTTGGTTTGGAATAATTGTAAGTTATATTTCCAGAATTAACTGGAGCCAAATCTGTACTTATTAAAAGGTTATTCTCAAACACTTGTATGGCGTAATAACCTGGCAGCAAATTCGTAAAACTATAGTAGCCATTTTCATCAGATGTTGTTGTTTTACTGAGAGGGGCAGCACCTGGTGCGGGAACTAATCTGCCATTATTGATAAAAGAATCTCTATCAAACTTTTGAATGTCATAAAGGTATACATCTACATTCTTAACAGGCTCATCCGTTGACACATTATAAGTTTCATTATTATCTAAATTATTATACACATAACCTGAAATATTTGCTGGTTCTATAGTAACATTAAAGATTCTTTCATAATTATCAGATTTGCGCATTGCATCTTTTTCAGATATGTTAAGATCGATTATTTTTAAAGGAAAACCATAGTAAAGTTGGGCAGGCGAATAAAGCTCAGGATATCTTCGGATAAGAAGGCGACTACCAGCACCTGCTATAACATTAAACTTTCCTTCTGGATTTGTGGTAGAAACAATGCGGTTTTTATCATACTCTATAGGAATGTTTAAATCTGAAGAATATGAGAGGTTCTTTTGAATGACTATTTCACTATTATTTATTGATAGATTGTTAAACAAAACGGTTCCATTAACATAAGCACCTTCATAATACTTAGCAATTACAACAGCTGCTTTTCTATTGAAATTATATTGTAATAGAGGATTTGATATATTTGATATATATTCGGCATAGAAATGCTTCATATCAACACAGGGGACCTGAAATTGGCCTGAATAGAAATCTCTTGTTCCATCTGAATTAGTCTGATAGGGGCCTATATATGTTTTATAAAACATTGTATCAAAATAATCGTTTTTGTAATCTTGATCTGTGCCTGTAACTCGGATAAATTGCTTTTCTTCGTCACTCATCTCTTTAAGTTCTTGTGCAGACCATCTCATATTGTCTTTAATCTTTTCACCCTTGCTATTGAC
Source organism: uncultured Thermoplasmatales archaeon (assembly GCA_964391625.1). GTDB lineage: Archaea > Thermoplasmatota > E2 > DHVEG-1 > DHVEG-1 > CAYMMP01. Next base: position 33,770 of record CAYMMP010000005.1, read on the forward strand.
TTCATATCCAGTATAATACATTTTAATGAAATCGTCTTCAGGTGCTCCAACTAGCAACAAGCTTTTATCAGCCAAGAACGCAAATATATTAAAAATTTGTTTATCATAACCTTCTACACCATAATATCTTATGCTCAGGCCTGTGCTTTCTTGCAAATCATGATATAGCCATGTTATCTCATCATCTGTTAATTCGTTTACTAAGAGATCTACGATATCTTGATATACTGCATTCATAGGCCACTGTTGACCAACAGGGTAGTCTTTGCTTAAGTTCTTTTCATATTCTTCTCCAATCGGTTTTTTGTAAGATGGAGATAATGTTGGATTTTCCATCCATTTAACTATATCGTCTGTACTGTTTTCGCCAACGTATTTTCTCAATATTTTTTCTACTACATCATCTGAGAGTTTTCCGTCATTTTGACGTTTTGATCCTTCTAATATACGAACGATAAAAACAGAAACTGCATCCTTTTCGCTTGTTGCGGTATGGAAATTGGCAGCAGTAGGTATACCATCCTGGAAGTTATCTGCTACTGCTGGATGGTCACCTAATGCAACCTCGTAAAATCCATAGTCCCACCATGAAATGAAGGCAGGCCTATCAGAAGGATTTGAAATATTTGTATCCTGCTCGTGCAACCAATTAAGTGCATCTGACCAATATATTTCTTTATTAACTGATAAACCGTATGCACCAGAAAAACCTTCACCAAACATCTCTAGTTTAAAATTGCTCCAATTGCCATCCTCTTTTTGATAAATATTGTTAGGTGTTGCTGCATCAAGTGTAATGAAAACATTGGGGAGTATTAACAGAATGCCAATAAATAATATTCCAATTATATGCATAATTTTAATTCCGCGTCTAATGCCATGTAGCCCTCCGCCAGCACTCTTTATGTTTCTAAACATCTGTTTATAATCAATTTTATCCACCATAAACCAAGTAACAAACCCACCTAAAAGTGCAATCAAAGGAACCATATCATTTAGAAAACGCCCTGCTGTAGAGGCAAGCCATACATCAATTATAAACAATATTACAATAAATAAATAATCGCGTCGCGTTTTGTCTTTAAAGTATTGCCAAATTAGGAAAACAAATCCTCCCCATCCTACCCAGTAAAGGGTTGGACCAAAAGACATTACAGAGTGGCTTATTTGAAAAGTATTAGCCTCTGCAATAGTCATAGATACTTTATTCCCATAAATTCCTGAGCCAAATATTACATCAGATAAACTTTTTAGCGATGTGAGAAACGGAAAAGATTTTGAGAGATCCTTAACAAAAAATAGAAACACTAAACCAACTGTTGCAACAATAATAATAAAAGGCAAAGACAATGTCCATGGGATTCTCTTTTTACCAAATGTGTAGTATAGGGCACCAAAAGCTACTACAGCAATACATAAAGTTAGGGGGGTATCTAATGTTATTTTACCTAATCTTGCAAGCATAACTGGCAAGGAAATTAAATACCCAGAAAACAACAATATTGAGGTGGTTCTAAAGACCTTTAACTCTATTTTATTTGTAAAAATGTCAAAGAAGATTTGTACAATTGCATAAATTGCTATCACCGCATACAGAAATCGAGCTTCTACCCAAGTCATAGTTAGAGCAGCAAGAGAGACCCCGCCAAGAATCGCGTATAGAATTGATTTCATAGAATTTTTTTCTTTAAGACTTAGAATTAAGAATAGAAACGTTAGAAAATAATTTAGAAGGTTAAATGAATCGTGGTCGAAAAGAGAGAATGCAGAACCATGGCCAGAGCCTATATGTATAGGAATAATAGCCAGGAAAAGTGCAGCTATTAATCCTGCCTTACTGTTAAAAAGCGTTTTTCCAATGAAGTAAACTGGAAACACTAACAAAGCTCCAAATAAAGCTGGTATAAACTGCATAGAAAATCCTATTGCATCAGTTTCACTCATAAATGGGGCTAAAAGTCTACTAAAACCTAGAGCAGCCATATTTAGCAAAGGAGCTCTGCCTCCTTTTGCACCAAGGGGGTAGTTCAATAACGGATCCGGCTCTGAATAGTATGGGTACCTGCCAGTTTCATATGTTCCTTCCACTAATCTCATATTGTAATACGGATCAGGACCAGAAAGGTAGTACTTTTCTAAACCTTCTTCATCTGGATTGTATGCAACATTTGTAGTGTAGTTGAAGTATGTATTAAAAAATAAAACCAACAAAAATATGGCAATAAGTGTGGCAAAAATCCAAATATTTTTTTTAACGTGTCTTGGTTTTTTTTCTTTGATTAGCTTTGTTGTAGTCTGAATCTTATGCTTAGGTTCTTCAAATGTTGGCTTAAATCTTCTCTGTGCTCTTTTTCGCATGAGTTTTCACCCTAGGGTAAACACAACCGTAAATCTATAGCCTTATAAATAACTTATTAAAGTAAAATTATTCTATTGAATTAATTTCGTTATAGCTGGAGCTATTTTGACTTTGCTATAATTACTTATTATTGTATCTGTTGATATGATCTCGTCACATCCTGCTGTTGACAATTTTTTAATTGCGTTATCAGCAAAGAGACCGTGCGTGCATGCAACAAATACTTTTTTTGCTCCTTGTTTTTTAAGTTCTTTTATTGACTTTGCCATTGTCCCACCCGTTGATATAATGTCATCTATGATTGCCACATTTTTATTTTGCGCATCTAGATTCTTTGGTTTGATTTCAACTGTTGTACCATCAATCCTGGTTTTTTCCATGTAGTCAAAATCACAGCCAATTATTTTTGATGCTTTTTTTGCTCGATCTACTGCACCTTTGTCTGGTGCAAGCACCATATCAATCTCTTTTCTATCCAGATATTTTGCTATTTCTGGAACTGCAGAACAACTATACGCAGATGTAGAAAAAAAGTCAAGTATATGCTCTTTATGAGGATCAACTGTAATTACTTTATCCGCATTTAAGCTTATGAGATTTGCAAGAGCTTTTGCGCTTATGGCCTCCCCATCTTGGAATTTTGTATCCTGTCTGGCATAACCATAATAAGGAATTACAACTGTAATGCTTTTTGCACCAGCTTCTTCAATAGCATTTTGAAGTAAAAACAGTTCGACGATGTTTGAATCAGGATAGGTCGTTTGAACAATTATTACATCCTTTCCCCATATATTGTCTAAAATTCTAACATATAATTCGTTGTCTGGAAAACGCTTTGAAATTGTATCTACCGTCCTTGCTTTTAGAATTTTTGCAAGATCTTCAGCGACAGTCTTAGATGCTGTTCCACCAACAATATAATTCATTTTAAAGACAATATCTAAATTATATATGAGTTTTTAGTGGTTTCGTAAATTTTGTAAGAAAGTTTTTTAAATACCATATAATTAAATCCTGCACATAGATGTGGATGTGAAATGCGTTTGATGAAATCTTTAACTATGCTGTTCATGTGCTTACTATTACTGTCTGTTATTTTATTTGCAGATAGTATACCAGCTGAGGAATCTGTTGAAAATAACATAAATGCGCACTTTGATATCAATATGATAAGTGCCACCGATTTTAGAATTAGTTGTGAAATAACAGTCAATAAAATAAAATTGAGCGGCAGTGGAACAACCTATACTTCCAATCAAATTGAATCATTTTCAACTACAAATCCAGGGATGCTTGGTGCAATTAGTTATCAATTACAGATATCAATAAATGAAACTCTTTCAGCAAGCTTTAAAGATTCAGAAGTTAAAGCATTAAATCAAATACCAACTTATAAAAATGGTAAATTTTATGACGATTTTAGTGTTAATCTTACATCCTCCTACTTTGGTATCAATGAAACCATAAATTCCCATGATTTTTTAAATGGCGTACTAGACATGGGGGCATATATAGAGTATGATTTTAATTTTCAAGCAAAACTTGGATGGAATAACACCTATGCTATAAATCTTGGCACCCCTTTTGATTTTCAGGAAACAAATGGCGAATGGAACGGAGAAGCAGTAATTGAATGGGATGTAATAAATGGTTTAGGTATGGAATCAAATAAATCAGGCATGTTAATATTGAAAGATAAATATCCAACAACCAAAGAGGCAAAGGAGGATATTTTATTAGGCTTCCAATTAAATGCTACAGGCAGAAATACAATTCTACAGACAAATATTTTAGTTAATTCAATAGGCATTCAAAAGTATGATGTTCTACCAACCCTTGTTAAAAATTTAAATTACATTTCATCCGATGGAATAAGGCTTTTTGTAGCAAATGATTTGTTTTCATGGAATGATATTTATCAAAATACAATAAAACCGATAGAACAAAAAATCAAATCGACAATAGAGGAATCTTCATTTAATCAGACTTTGGACATGGCATTTAGCTGGGATGATACAACGACAGAATGTTTAAATCCTTATGATGTAGGAAATATGGATGACATGCCATCTGTAAAAGCTATTCTGAAGGATGATGATATTAACCTAAAAATATGTGATATATCGGCGAGAGGTTTATTTGGATTGTTAAACTCTGGTGCGAAAGCAACTGCATCTAATGGCGATATTAATTTTGGAGAGAGGCTGAAAGACATTGGTTATGCTTATAACATCTCCTTATCGATGCCTTCAGGTATCAAATTAAAAGATAAAAATATCTTTACCTGGAATGCCACAATTCCCTTTGAAGGCGATTTTAAATCAGGAAAAAATCCATACGCTTCAGAAGACGTAAAAACAACTATCGAAATAGAAATCAAAAACACTGATCTAGATATATTGAGTTTTTTTGAAGCATCTCCCGAATTAGTATTTGGATTAAACTTTGAAGAAAAACACAATTACAATGTTACAACTTATGAAGATAAATTCAATCTACCTGAAAAAATTTCTATAAAATACTTGTCTTCTGATGCTCTTAGAGTTTGTGTTGAGGAGGGGATATTTACCGATGAACAAATAAAAGCATTTTTGGAAAATGAAAAAACTTCCTTTGAAAACAAAATGAAAACTGTTTTGAACGGTTTAGAAATAAGCGGCCACATAGATAAAGACACGTTCTATAATTCTCTTGCGTGGAATGGAGATATCAATAAAATGGATGCGCAAAATCCTGTTAAAATATCTTCCTATGCATATAGCAGCTACCCTACTAAATTTGACTTATCTTTATTTCCGCCTTCTTTTAGCATACCTGAACAAAAATACTATTTCTCAGGGATAAAAAACCAATCTGTTACCTATAAAATGATCTTCCCCAAGGGAACGACTATAAGTGTTGAGGATTCTCATAACAAAGCAAAAATAAGAGAAACAGCAGATGGTAGAGAATATATTGAAGTTGCTTTTACGCCGTATGAATCAGATATGAGTTTAGAAGTATCTTGCAAAATCACCCCCTCTCCATTATTTGTATTTGGGCTTCTAATGCCTTGCTCTATTACTCTGTTCATTTTAATTATTTTAATTATTATTATTTTTATCTTGAAGAGAAAAAGAAAAAAACGAAAAGCAATAATTGTCGAAGAGGCGGCCCCATATGGGAACGAAGAGTATTATGCTCCTCCTCCAGGATCTAAATAAAAAATCTTGATTTTTTAAGTAACGGTTTGACAAGTTTTGACGGGTAATCAATATCTCCATATTTGTTTATTGTTTCAATAAGTTCAGGATTTTGGAGTTTTTCTATATATTTATCCAATCTTTTATCCGTAAGTGTTTTAAAGAGAGTTCTGAATCTCATGCCTTTCTTAAGCTCAGATCCTATTTCTTTTTGCCATAGTTTTTGATATTTTTTCAGAAAATCTGAGGTGAAATTGTTTTTTTGTAGCGCTTCTATCGCAACTTCTGAGCAAAGATTTGCACATAAAAGACCAGAGTATAGCCCACCACCAGATGTAGGTTTAACTTGAGCTGCCGCATCCCCCACAAACATAACATTATCAGCATATGTCTTTTTTAATGCACCAAGAGGTATTGTGCCACCAACCATTCTTTTTATTTCGCAATTTTTGATATAAAGTTGAAAATATTCGTGCTTAAGCATTTTATTAAAGTAATATTTGGCTGAATGTTTCGCTTTTTGAACTGTGCATAATCCAATTCTTGCATTTGTTCCGTCTTTGTTTGTTGGTATTATCCATGCAAAAAAACCTGGTGCTATCTTTCTTCCAACAAATATCTCTACAAATTCTGAATCGAGGTTTGTATTGATTATTTCTGCACCTATGCCCGTAAGAAATTCTTTGGGTTGAGGAAAATACAAACTTTTTCTTATTTTTGAATGAGGACCGTCAGCTCCAACCAATAGTTTACATCTAGATTCTATATTCTCCGATGATTTTATTTTATATGAGTTGTTGTCTCTTTCCACTCTCGCTATTTTATTTCCAAGATAAATGTCTGCTCCTTTTTTCTTTGCTTGTCTTATTATTTCCTTGTCAAATAACATACGATCTATTGATAGGGCATGAACTTTATTGCCCCCGATTGTAATTATTTTGTTTGAAGGAGAGTGGACATTAGCGCCTTTAATTTTATTTTGTATAATCTCTTTTCTTGGAATTTCAGTTAATTCAAGAACTCTAGGCGTAACAAGACCTGCACAATTTAGATGTTGCCCGATTTCTTTATTTTTTTCGAAAATTGCTACTCTGAAATTTTTTTCTGCAATTTTACTTGCAACGTGCCCTCCAATAGGGCCTCCGCCCACTATTGCAACATCATATTTTAACATGAATTAAGAAGGGGTATTATTCCAAAGATTTATAACAGAATCGCAGATACTGCTGGTGTGAAGCGGGTTATGATTTCTGGTGCACTTAATATAATTCTATTCTTTTCACGAGGAAAAAATAAAAGCGATGAGTTAGATAAAGAAGAAAATTACAAAGATTCGCTTCTTTGTCGCTTTGTTTTAGATGGCCTTGGTAAAAAAATTGGTGAAAGTGTTGCGGTAGAAAATGATATTTTAATTATAAAATCAGGCAAAAAATATCTTGGTGTTCCTATTAAGCACATAGAAGAAGATGACAAGGTAATATTAGTGAAAGGACTTGTTGACCGGGAAAATGCAGAGAGCATGGGTGAAAAATGGCGACAAGAATCTTTTAAAGAAATAGATTATAATGTAACTGATGAATAATATGGATTTTGAATACAAAATGGTGATTGTTACTCGCTCTGATTTGAAACTTTCACCAGGTAAACTTGCCACACAAGTTGCTCATGCTGCTGTTGATTGCGCTCTTTACACAAAGAGTTCAAATTCTAAATGGTTTAATAAATGGCAGAAAGAGGGTGCAAAAAAAGTTGTTGCCAAAGTAGAAAGTGAAAAAGATTTTTATCCTCTCAAAGAAAAAGCAGAGAGTTTGAATATAGTTACTAAGATAGTTAACGATGCAGGTCGCACTGAAATTCCTGTAGGTACAAAAACTGTCTTAGGAATTGGTCCTGCACCAAGTAATATCATAGATCAGGTAACTGGCGATCTTTCCTTATTATGAGTCTTATTACTAAAAGATAAAAGGAGAGAAGTTTTAGTTTATCTCTTTCTCTTTATGAATATTAGGGCAATTGCTATTGCAAAGATGGCGAAAATCAGTTCAAAACCAGGTGTACCGCCACTTGTTTCGTCCCCAGTGGTGTCTCCTCCGGTTTCATTTCCACCGG
>CAYMMP010000006.1:0-37798 GCA_964391625.1 uncultured Thermoplasmatales archaeon
TTGGGGCGAAGATGGGTATATGCGAATTGAATACGGCTCCAATCGAGTTGGATATTCTGCAAACTATATTGAGGATTACAAATCTTTAGATCCTGATGATGAGAGAATATCCGTTAGTTTAAAAATGCATAAGTTAACAGACGAGGGTGATTTTGATCCTATAGAGATTCTACCTGGAGACAAACCAGAATGGTATTATAGAGTAGGTCTAAAATCGGATGGTAAAACCACATATCAAGAGAATTACAATAAAAAAGAAGGGTCAGGTGAATCTGGCTTTTGGTGGGAGTATAATCACGAGTATACATGGAACATAGATCAAGATCATGTTTTCTATACTAAATCCCCTACAGTAGAAGTTACAATTAAATTAATGGATTATGACAATCTTGCTGATGACCTTGCTGATGTCAGTGCTTATCCTGGTGGTGGATCTGATAACAGTGTCGAGGACAAGAGAGAGGCAATATATCATGGAACATATGATCTTATAGAAAATACACTTATAGGTGATGCCACTACAACCGAAGACTCCTATACTGTAACCACAGGAGATGGTATAAACAATGCGAAAGTATGGTTTGAAGTTACAGATACTTACGATGCAGAAACATACTCTCCAAAACTTGATATCCAACCTGGAACACTAAATTTTAGAGAAGTAAACAAGGGAGATACAGCTAAAAAAGATCTCGAAATTATCAATACTGCGCCAAAAGATCCTTTTGGTTTTGCAGATAATCTAGAGTGGTCAGCAAGTGTCGATAAAGATTGGATAACCCTGAGCAAAAGATCAGGTTCTTTATCGGGTTCAAAATCTGAAAAGATAACTGTTACAATAGATACTAGCAATATGGCAAAAGGCAGTACTAATATTGGTAACATAAAGATAACATCTAATGATAAAGACAAAACCATAAAAGTTTCAGTTTCAATTAAGAAGGCAAGAGCAAGTTACAACAATATAATTTATGAACTATTGAAAAATAATCAACCTCTCTTCTCTATATTCAAAAGTATGTTAAAAAATCTAAGATATGCTTAAAAACCGTTGCCTATCCTTAGCCTACTATCTACTTCTTTATTTATAAAATTGAGAAATTATTAGTTTAAATAGCAAGCATTAAAAATAAATACTAATTATTGTATGTCAACAAAAAATGATTTTTAAGAAAAACCGAGGACTAAGGAACAAACATGTGGTGTAAATGTCGGGCGAGGGCATAGGTTTTGGTAAGGCTATTTTATTTAATGAGCACTTTGTTGTTTATGGTATACCAGCTATCGTTTCAGCTATAGGTAAGTATACTGTGGCAAAAATTGAACAGATAGATGGATCTGGTTGGACTCTAAGCGATAACAGAAAAGCAACTCCTAGATATAAAGAAGACAAATTAGATCAACAAAAAGACTCCATAAATAACATAATAAAAAAGATTGGTGTTGATCTGTCAAAAAAGGGCGTTGATATAACACTTGAAGGAAATCTTTATTGTGCTAGTGGCGTAGGTGCAAGTGCAGCGTCTTGTGTTGCAATAGCTAGGGCCTTATCAAATCATTATCAGCTAAATCTGTCTGATGAAGAAATAAATAGAGTTGCATATGAGGGTGAACTGGCTTATCACGGAACTCCTTCAGGCATAGATAATACAGCGTCTACTTTTGGCGGACTTATATGGTATGAGAAAAAAGATCCAATAGTTATGGATAAGATTAGAATTCCTGCACCTGTTGAAATTGTTATGGGAAACACAGGAAAGGTTGCAAATACAACAGCTGCTGTAGCTGGTGTACGTGAGCGCAAAGAGAAAAATCCAGGTAAATACAAAGAAATCTTTGATCGGGCAGAAAATATTGCATATCTTGCAAAAGATGCTCTAATCGATGAAGATTATGAGGAACTTGGAAAACTTATGAACGAAAATCATAAACTTTTACAGCAAATTGAAGTCTCCTCTAAAGAACTTGATTTTCTTGTAAAACTTGCTAGAGATTATGGCGCTTTAGGTGCTAAGCTCACGGGAGGTGGTTTGGGTGGTAATATGATTGCCCTTACCCCTGGAAAAGATTTACAAGACGAAGTGGCCAATGCTATGGAAAAAGAAGGTTTTCAAACCGTCAAAACTGTAATTGGCGCTGTCAGAGAAGGTGTGTAATTAAATATGAATCTCAGAATTTTTTTATCTAAGTTAGAAAAAGAAGGAAAATTGATTCGAATTAAGAAGCCAGTTTCTGTTAAAGAAGAAATTGCAAATATCATCTATTCCCTAGATGAGCAACCTGTAATTTTTGAAAATGTAAAGGGATATGATTTCCCAGTTTTTGCTGGCATTACTTCCAACCGTGATATAATTGCCGAAGGTCTTGGTACAACTAAAGATAAACTTTTGTTCAAACTAGTTGATGCTTTAAGAAATCCAAAAGAGCCAGAGATAGTCAAAAACGCTCCTTGTCAAGAGGTTATAGTAAAAGACCCTGATATTGGCAAACTGCCATTATTATTTCATCTAGATGGAGATGGTGGGAGATATGGATCTGCTACTGTCGCTACCATAAAGGACCCTGACACAGGACGAAATGTATCATATCATCGTTTGATGGAGATCGGTAAAAATAAATTTACTGCACGTTTAATTGCAAAAAGACAAACCCGCACTACTTATGATAAATTAGATGGAGACTTAGAGATGGCGGTATGCATTGGAAATAGTGTTGCTGTTATGGTTGCTGCATCACTAGGGCCACCACCTGGTGTCGATGAATTTGGTATAGCAAATGCCCTTGACAAAACACCTTTGGTAAAATGCATCACAAAAGATTTAGAAGTTCCAGCAGAATCTGAGTTTGTAATTGAAGGGCGTCTAACAAAGGAACTGGATCGTGAAGGTCCGTTTGTTGATTTAACTGAAACAAGGGATTTTGAACGTCAGGAGCCTGTTTTTGTTGTCGACTGTATAACACATCGAAAAGATGCAATGTATCAAGCTCTTATCCCTGGTAGATTTGAGCATAAAATTCTTATGGGCATGCCAAAAGAGCCAACGATATACAATGAAGTTTCCAAGGTTGCAGATTGTAAAAATGTTCTTGTTACAATTGGCGGGGGCTCTTGGCTCCATGGTATTGTACAGATAAAAAAGAAGCACCCTGATGACGGCAAAAAAGCAATAGAAGCAGCGTTTGAAGGGCACAAAAGTATGAAGCACGTGACTATTGTAGATGAAGATGTAGATATCTATAGCCCAACTGCCATGGAATGGGCATTGGCAACTCGATTTCAGGGAGACAAAGATTTAGTTATTAAACCAGATCAACCTGGAAGTTCTTTGGACCCTTCAGGTAAACACGAACCAGGAAAAAAGACCCTTACTACGAAGGTTGGTTTTGATGCAACCATTCCGACTGGCGTTGATAAGAAGAAGTATGAGATTGTAAAGTACAAAAAAGTTGATGTAAATGATTACCTCAGGTGAGGGCAAATACAAGGTTTTTTTAGACAAAAAAGAACTAGATGATGGTTTAGTATTAACCCTTGGTGGGGGCGAAAAATCTCATATTGGTGGTATTGTTTTTTGTGAGCGAGGTAAAAAACCACAAACAATAAAATTTGCCAATCATTATGATTATGTTGTTTTAGAGATCATAGCAGAAGCTGCTTGTAAAAAATATAAAAAGAATATTGTAGTGGTGGGCGGTATTCATATAGATAATGCTACTAAAGAGGAAATTGAGATTGTCGTAAATAATTGTAAGGAGTTGGCAAAATGTATTTAACAAAAGAAGAAGAAAAGATTCTCGATGGTGAAAAAGGCGAAGTTTTGGAAAGAATGTTCAGACTTCTAGTTAGACTTGGAGACATTTACGGTGCAGATAAAATGATCTCTGTTGGATCGGTACAAGTTGCTGGTGTCTCATATAAATCAATAGGCGATCCTGGCACAGAATTTCTTGAAGATATGGCTTCAAAGATGGCTAAAGTGAAAGTTCTAACTTATCTCAACCCTGCAGGAATGGACCTTGAAAACTGGAAAGAATTAGGCTTTCCAAAAGATTTTGCAAAAAATCAACTTAAGATTATGGATGCCTTTAAGAAAATGGGCATTGTGATAACATCAACGTGCACTCCTTATTTGGCAGGAAATCTCCCCCGGTTTCGTGAGCATATTGCTTGGTCTGAAAGTTCAGCAGTTTCATTTTCAAATTCTGTAATCGGAGCTCGAACAAATCGTGAAGGCGGTCCTTCAGCATTAGCTGCAGCATTATGTGGCGTTACACCAAATTATGGCTTGCATCTATGGGAAAAACGACAACCAACTGTCAGAGTCAATGTTGATGCAGACTTAGATTTTAACTCTGATTTTGGTGCTTTAGGATATTATGTCGGTAAGCAAGTAAAGAATAAAATTCCTTATTTCTCTGGGATAAAAAACGCAAATACTGATCAACTGAAAGCATTAGGTGCAGCTATGGCAGCTTCAGGTGCTGTTGCACTTTATCATGTTGAGGGACTAACGCCAGAAGCAGATTTAGTAGAGAAAAAAGGATTGGAAAAGATATCTGTGGGGCAGAAAGAAATCAAAGAAACTTATGACCAGCTCAACACTGGAAAAAAACCAGATATTGTAATCTTTGGTTGTCCGCATGCATCCCTAAGAGAAATCTCTACATTGGCAAATAAATTGGTTGGCAAAAAATTGAAGAAACCTATATGGGTTTGCACTTCTAGAATGGTTAAAGAAGCATCTGAGCGCATGGGATATAACGAAATAATTTCAAAGGCAGGAGGTAGCGTAGTTGCTGACACTTGTATGGTCGTTTCACCGATTGAGAAAATGGGATACAAAACTACCGGTGTAAATTCAGGTAAAGCAGCAAACTACTTGCCTGGTTTTTGTAAACAGAATGTGGTTTTTGCCAATATCGATGATCTTGTGGAGGCACAACTATGAAAGGAAGAATAATTTCACCGGGAAAAGCCGAAGGAGAGGCAATCGTGTCTACAGAGCCAATTGGATTTTATGGTGGCATAGATGCAAAAACAGGAATTGTCATAGAAAAAGGACACCCACTTGAAGGTAAAAAAGTAACAAACAAAATCCTTGTTTTTCCATATGGAAAAGGTTCTACTGTCGGCTCATATGTCATATACGGATTAAAGAAAAACAATGTAGCACCTGCAGGGATAATAAATAAAGAAACAGAAACAATTGTTGCAACAGGCGTAATATTGGCTGGTATTCCCTGTATGGATCAAATCGATATCGATAAAATAAAAGATGGAGACAAAATAATACTGGACGCAGATAGTGGAGAAATTAAGGTAAACTAATGTCTCATATTCCAAATAGTTCCTATCCCTTTTAGATCGACAGTGTGGTCTTCATTATCAGTCCACGATATGGATCCAGAAACAGAGCATCTGCCTATCTTCATTCCAACATATGATGGGAACTTCCATACATGCCAATATGTTTTTGCGGCTTCAATATTTAAATCTAAAACAACATTATATGGATCTAGAATTATTTGAGATGCGCTTGAAGTCGCTGTAATTTTCATCTTTGTAGGGACATTAAGTAAAGCAAATAATTTGTCTGATTCTAATATTTCAATATCAACGTTATCAAGAATTGTAACTGTTTCTCCTTGATCTGTTGTAATAATTAAATTTGAAAACGGATTGATTTTTGATGTCGTAGTTGCCTTGAATTGTGGAAGAATGTAATACTTGTTGTAATAGATATTCCATCCATTGTTTAATTTGATGTGGCATAGATCCCAGCCGTCTACCATATTTTTAGTTATTAACAAGGAAGTCCAAGTATGCTCGTAATGGCCAATTCCATCAACTCTATATGTGAGACCATTGATCTCTATAGTGCCTTTTACTTCACATCCTGTGAACATATAACTTCCTGTATTGCCATCTGATTTGTCTAGAAGTCTGCTGTTGAAGAGCCAGATTCCAGAGGACGGTGCAAAATATTGCAAATCAATTACAATGCCGTTCTTTTCATCAATATCTTTCTGATTGATGTTAATATGCCAGTTTGGTGCTAGACCCTGAACATATGAATCTTCGAAACTGACCTTAAACAGCTTATCAGAACCTTCTGCGACTAGAGATGGTTCTAGTATTCTAGAAAGAAGAGGTCTTTTTCTATCAACAATTCCCCCATATGTATTTCCGTTTGGATCTTGGATTGTAACCATTAACATATCTGGTTTGCTAAACAGATCGGTTCTGGCCATATGATTAAAACTAATTGAGATTGTCCAACCCGGAAGATCACACCCTAGGGAAAAAACAGCCGTATAATACCACCATTCTCGATTTACTAATAATTTTTTGTAATGTGGCCCTTCATCGCTTGGTGAAATATCTCGTAAACCAGTGGTTACCGATTTCGGCAGTTTTTCTACTTCTTTAAAACTCCAACTACCATAGGAATAGCCTGTGGATTTATGTGTAATTGTAATTGTACCTCTACAATCTAATAACATGTCCCCTTCAATGACATATTTGCTAAGAAGGGATGTATCACAATCGCCAGTGATATTTATGTCATCCCATAGAACATCTGTTGAAACAAAGGTGATGATTAGCCTATTATTCATATCATCTTGCTCAAAATCAATACGTGGTATCTTAGGACTAGTTGGATTAGGTATATAACCTACTTTAAAAAAAACAACTCCTGCTACAATTATCAGAGTTACGATTATTATTGCATCAATTTTTCTTATCCTAGGTTTCATGTCTCACCAGCGCTGTTTTATGGACACATAAATATTTTTAATTATTTATTATTAAATGTTTCCTTACAAATGTTACCTAAAACATAAATCTCTTAAAATAAATGGTAAACTGTAAAAACGAACAAGGTATTACTATTTTTTTAATGGTTAATTTGGGAGAGGTGACATGGGATTCTGGTAATAAAATACCTGCAAAACAGGATTGTAGATTGATCCTTGAAGACAAATCTGTTTTTTATGGATATTCTTTCGGCTCTAAAAGAGCGGTATCTGGCGAAGTTGTTTTTAATACAGGTATGGTCGGCTATCCTGAAAGCTTAACAGACCCATCGTACAAAGGTCAAATACTATCTTTAACTTATCCTCTGATAGGCAATTATGGCGTACCAGGATATGAAAAAGAAGACAATATATTGAAATTTTTCGAGTCAGATAAGATACAAGTCCAAGGGTTAATTATATCTGACTATTCTAAGGATTATTTTCATTGGAATGCAAAAAAATCTTTGTCTGATTGGATGAAAGAACACAACATTCCAGGGATGTATGGTGTTGATACTCGAGAATTAACTAAGAAACTAAGGAAAAAAGGAACAATGCTCGGAAAAATTGTTTACGGTAATGAAAAACCTTCTTTGAAAAATCCCAATGAACGAAATCTTGTTTCAGAAGTTAGTGTTGAAAAACCAATAGTATATAAAAAAGGTAGAAAAAGAGTTATACTTGTTGATTGTGGTACAAAAAATAATATAATAAGAGCTTTTTTAAGGAGAAATTTTACTGTTGTTAGAGTGCCATGGGACTATGATTTTTTAAATGAAAAAATGGATGGAATCATAATATCAAACGGTCCAGGTGATCCAAAAAAATGCTATGAAACTATTGAAAATGTAAAAAAAGCCATGTCAAAAAAAATACCGATTCTTGGAATATGTCTTGGTTCACAAATTCTTGGTTTGGCTGCGGGAGCTGATACTTACAAACTAAAATATGGTCATCGAAGTCATAATCAACCTTGTATTGAGAGTGGGAGCAATAGGTGCTATATTACTTCTCAGAATCACGGTTATGCTGTTGATGCTGGTACATTACCAGAAGATTGGCGAGAATGGTTTTATAACAACAATGATGGAACAAATGAAGGAATAATACACGTGTCAAAGCCATTTTTTGGCGCTCAATTTCACCCAGAAGCTTCTCCAGGTCCAGATGATACTGAATTTTTATTTGATCTATTTGTAAGGGCGATGAAATGATTCAAAGAAAAAAAGACAAATTAAAAAAAGTTCTAATTCTTGGATCGGGCGCTATACGAATAGGTCAAGCAGGGGAATTTGATTACTCTGGCAGCCAAGCGATAAAAGCATTAAAGGAAGAGGGAATTAAAACTGTTTTAGTAAATCCAAATATTGCAACGATTCAGACTTCAGACTATCTTGCCGATAAAGTTTATTTTTTGCCATTGGATGAATACTTTGTTGAAGAGATTATTAAAAAAGAAAAACCAGATGGCATTTTACTTGGCTTTGGTGGACAAACTGCTTTAGATGTCGGAGTCAAACTTTTTGAAAAAGGTGTTTTAAAAAAATACAATGTAAAAGTTTTGGGAACTCCTATCGAATCCATAATGTACACCGAAGATAGAGACTTATTTGTTAAAAAGATTGAAGAGATAGATCTTAAAGTTCCGACCAGCAAGGCTGTAAAAAGTGTTGACGAAGCGGTTTCAGTTGCTGATGAAATAGGTTATCCTGTCATGTGTAGGGTTGCTTATGCATTAGGTGGATTGGGTTCAGGGGTTGCAAGAAATAAAAAAGAACTTATCGAACTTACAAAAAAAGCATTCTCTTTCACGAAGCAGATTTTGATTGAGGAATATTTTGGTGGATGGAAAGAAATAGAATGTGAAGTCGTCAGGGATTGTTATGATAACTGTATCGTTGTTTGCTCTATGGAAAATTTTGACCCTATGGGCATACATACTGGTGAAAGTATAGTTGTTGCACCTGTTCAAACATTGGCATCTTCTGAGATATTCAAACTACGTGCTATTTCAATAAAAGTGATACGCCATCTTGGAGTTGTAGGAGAATGCAACATACAATTTGCATTTGATCCTAAATCTGAAGATTATCGAATAATAGAGGTAAACGCTCGTCTTAGTCGCAGCTCCGCGCTTGCTTCTAAAGCTACTGGTTATCCTTTGGCTTTTATTGCTACCAAGCTTGCTTTGGGATATAATCTTACCAAGTTAGATAATATTATTACAAAAGTCACCTCAGCTTGTTTTGAGCCTGCCTTAGATTATGTTGTTGTTAAATATCCTCGTTGGGACTTAGAGAAGTTTAAGAAAGTTAGTTTAAACATCGGCTCAGAGATGAAATCTGTTGGAGAAGTAATGGCCATCGGTAGAAGTTTTGAAGAGGCTTTGCAAAAATCAATTCGTATGTTAGATGTCGGTATGAAAGGGCTTGCATGCAACAAAATCGAATTTAGTAATATTGAAAGAGAACTCAAAGAACCTACAGATAAGCGAATTTTTGCGGTTTTTGAAGCTATAAAACAGGGAATGCCTATTGAGAAAATATACCATCTCTCTTGGATAGATCCCTGGTTTTTGTACAAAATTAAAAACATAGTTGAAGTAGAAAAGAATGTTGATGGATGCAGCCTTAAGAATCTATCTCCAGATCTGTTTAGAGAAGCTAAGCAAAAAGGTTTTTCAGATCAGCAAATTGGTAAACTTACAAAAAGCAATGAAACAGACGTCCGAAAAAAGAGAAAAAAACTTGGAATTACTCCATACGTTAAACAAATTGATACACTAGCTGCTGAGTACCCTGCTAAGACGAATTATTTATATTTGACGTATAATGCCTGTTGCGATGACCTCAATTTTAAGGAAAAAAATCAAGTTGCTGTAATTGGCGGAGGTGCCTATCGTATTGGATCGTCTGTAGAGTTTGACTGGTGCTGTGTTAACTCAGTTACAACTCTTAGAAAAATTAGGTATAATACTATTTTGATTAATTGTAACCCTGAGACAGTTAGCACAGATTATGACATCTGTGATAAACTGTATTTTGATGAATTGACTTTTGAGAGAGTAATGGACATATATGAAAAAGAAAACCCTAAGGGAGTTATCGTTTCTATGGGTGGTCAGATACCAAACAATTTAGCATTGCCTTTGTACAATTCAGGAGTACCGATTCTTGGTACTTCACCTACGGATATTGATAGGGCAGAGGATAGACACAAATTTTCTCAATTATTGGATAAACTGGAAATTGACCAACCAGTTTGGAAAGAACTAACAAGCTTAGAAGAAGCCGAAACTTTTGCAGATAGAGTTGGATATCCAGTTCTTGTGAGACCTAGTTATGTCCTTAGCGGGGCTGCGATGAGTATTGCTCTTAGTAAAAAAGAGTTGCGAGAGTATCTAAAAAAAGCATCTGAAGTTGGTAAGGATCACCCTGTTGTTATAAGCAAATTCATAACAGGTGCAAAGGAAATAGAGATGGATGCTGTTGCTAATAATGGAGACCTTTACTGCTATGCCATCTCTGAGCATGTAGAGAATGCAGGTGTTCATTCAGGGGATGCCACAATGGTTCTCCCTCCCCAAAGAACGTATTTAGAAACAATGAGGCGAATTAAGAATATCACAAAAAAGATCGCAAAATCCCTGAATATTACCGGTCCCTTTAACATTCAGTTCATAGCCAAGGATAACGATGTTAAGGTTATAGAGTGCAATTTACGTGCCTCTAGAAGCTTTCCCTTTGTTTCGAAAGTTTTCAAGATAAATTTTATTGATTTGGCAACAAAAATTATTATGGGGAAGCGAGTTCCAAAAATAGATCGTAGTTCCTTTGATCTTGACTATGTCGGCGTCAAGGCGCCACAGTTTTCTTTTGTTAGATTGAAAGGGTCAGATCCTGTACTAAGTGTCGAAATGGCTTCTACTGGGGAAGTTGCCTGTTTAGGTGATGATTTTAATGAAGCATTTCTAAAAAGTCTATTGTCCGTAGGTTTTAAGTTACCAAAGAAGACAATACTTCTTTCAACTGGTCCGATACACAGCAAAGCAGAATTTTTAGATGGCGCTAGACTACTTCATAACATGGGCTTCAAGTTTTATGCCACAAAAGGTACAGCTGATTTTATGAAAGCTAATGGTTTGAAAGCAAAAGTTCTTCATTGGCCATTAGAAAACAAAGAACCCAATACTCTGACCTATATAGCTAATGGAAAAATAGATCTTGTAATAAACATTCCAAAAAACATTGAGAAAGAAGAGCTAGATAATGATTATCTTATTAGAAGAAAAGCAATTGATTTTAATATTCCCTTGATCACTAATTTGCAACTTGCAAAACGATTTGCTGAATCAGTTAGTTCGGTTTCACTTGAAAATTTGATTGTTAAGAGTTGGGATGAATATAACTGATTTTTTTACAATTTGGTGTAGATAAACTACGAGCTGCACACACACATATATATTCATCTGCGAAAAAGGCACTTAAAAGGCTAATTCAATTCTATCTATAGTGATAGGGAAGGGATGAAGCCCTAATTTGGATTCTAGAGTATACCCATCCAATTACCCCCTCTAAATCACCTCTTCTCCCTCCCATCATTTTTATTATGGAGTATTGAATCCGCAAAAAATGCTGATATATCTGTTATTTTGACATAATTACACAAAACATTTAAATAGTTGTAATAACAAAGTATAACATGTAAGGTGGTGATTAAGGAAATGAAAATTGTAAGTGAAGTAAACTCCCGCGCAGAACTTGACGAACTAAAGTCTGTAATGGAAATTTACGTTGTTAATCATAGAATCAAACAATTAGCATCAACTGCTTAAATAGAATTGATAATACAATTCAATTAAATATCATGATAAAGACTTTTGGCATCTATTAGAACTCCTTATCACCAAAAGATATTTTTTTCTTTTTTTAAATTTTTTACAAAAGCGGAATAATGTAGATAATGTTAATAATGTAGATATCCAATACTGAAAAAAATTTTGGGGATAGTACATGACAGAGAGAAGTGAGATTGAACAAATTTTTTCAAAAGAGCTACAATGGATAAAAGATGAAGATATAAAATCAAAAGTTGTAGATATGTGGGAAGAATCTTTAAAGCGAGGCAAATGGGAAAACATTGACGATGTACCATTCACTCTTCTTTTAGAAAATTCTGGAAAATTAACTGAACATACTAAGAGAATCGCAAATCTTGCCAAAGCAGTATATGATCAAAGGGAAGAAAAATTAAACCTAGATCATCTAATCGCAGGAGCTTTACTTCATGATATAGGTAAGCCACTTGAATATGCGGTTGTTGACGATAAAGTTGTAAAGAGCGAATATGGTAAAAAATTTAGACATCCTGTATCTGGAGCTCTTCTGGCAAAAGAATTGGGATTGCCTGATGAGATTGTTTTGATAATTTACGCTCATTCTCATGAAGGAGATACATGTGAGCGTACTGCTGAAGCATTTATCGTTCATCATTGTGATTTTATAGATTTTCATATTAGAAAATCTTTGGTGAAATAATGTTAGTTAAAAATGCAGCTGGGCGAATGGTTGAAACAAATATTGGTGGGGAGGAGATTAAACCATTTTCAGGTGCAAAAAAATATGATACTACTTCTAAACTTACAGAGTTCTCCGAAGCATTAAAAAAATGTGATTTAAAAAACGGTCAGACTATTTCTTTTCATCATCAACTTCGTGAGGGTGATCATATAATAAATATGACACTGGGCGTTGTCAGAGACCTAGGAATAAAAAATATTAGAGTTGCACAAACTGCCATGTTCAACGTTCACGAGCCTGTAATTGATTTTATTAAAGAAGGCGTTGTGAATCGCATCGAAGGCAGCATTAACGGTGTTGTTGGGGATTATATTTCTAAGAATCCTCTTCCATATCCTGTTGTATTGCGGTCTCATGGAGGCCGCTGGGGTGCAATTAAAATTGATGAATTGCATATCGACATTGCTATTATAACAGCATCTGCTGCTGATGAGTATGGCAATTGTACAGGAATTGAAGGAAAAAATGCTTTTGGTCCAATCTGTTATTCTCAGATAGACGCAATGAAAGCAGATAAGGTAATTGTGGTTACTGATAATCTAGTAGATTATCCCTGTAGATTTCAAGAGATAACAGAAAAGTATGTAGATTATGTTGTAGAGGTTGAGAATATTGGTAACCCTGAGAAAATTGTTTCAGGGACCACAAAAATTACTGAAGATCCTATAAAGCAAGGCATAGCACATAGTTGTGTTGAACTTATGGATGCTGTAGGAATAATAAAAAATGGTATGAAATATCAATCTGGAGCGGGCGGAATATCTCTTGCTGCAACTAAGTATCTTGGTGAAAAATTAGAAGAAAAGAACATTGTTGCAGAATTTGCCATAGGGGGCATTACAAAACATCTACTAGATATTTACGAAACCGGGCGATTTAAAAAATTATATTTTGGTCAATGTTTTGATCATTACAGTGCAAAATATCTTGCTGATCATCCAGGGATTCCTATTTTAAATGTAGGTCATTATGCTAACCCTTATGCAAAGAGCAGGGCTATAGATAATTTAGACACAGTTATCTTGGGCGGTACTGAGGTCGATGTAAATTTCAATGTTGACGTAAACACGCATAGTGATGGAAGAATGCTCCATGGGATAGGTGGTCACCAGGACACTGCTGCAGGTGCTTCACTTACCATGATTACTGTTCCAGTTTATAGAAAAACAAACCCAATTATCAGGGAAAAAGTTACTACAATTACCACACCTGGAGATGTGGTTGATGCCATTGTTACGAATGAGGGCATAGCGATAAATCCAAAAAGAAGAGATATTATTGAAAAGGTTAAAGGAAAGATTGATATTGTTCCTATAGAGGATCTAAAAAATATGGCCTATGAAGCGACAGGTGGCCCACAGGAGCTTGAATTTACTGATGAAATAGTTGGAATTGTTAAATGGTTTGATGGAACTTTATTGGATGTTATTAGAAAGGTAAAAATGTGATATTATGAAATGGAATAGTAAAATTACAAAGGTTGAGCCAAATCACCTTGTTACTCGAGGATACCGTCAAGAGGATCTTATTGGTAATGTTCCTTATTCTCATGTTGTATATCTTCTATTAAAAGGTGAATTGCCATCAAAAGAGCATGGAAAAATGATTGATGCAATATTAACTGCATGTATTGATCATGGCGTCACACCCCCATCTGCTATGGCTTCTAGAGTTGTAGCTTCAGGTGGCGTTCCATTGCCTACCGCTGTTGCTGCAGGGATTTTATCTATAGGTGATGCACATGGCGGGGCTATTGAGAAGGGAGCTAAACTATTTCAAGAAAGCGTAGAAAGAATGAAAGACGAAGGAAAAACTGTTGAAGAGATGGCAAAAATCGTTGTAAAGGAATCAAAAGAGCAAAATAAACGCGTTCTTGGTTTCGGTCATCGGGTTCATACTTCCGATCCAAGAACAAAACGATTATATTCCCTAGCAGAAGAATTAAAAATCGCAGGAAACAATATTAAACTTTCTAAGGCAATCGAGGCCGAATTGGAGAAATCAATTGGCAAAAAACTACCAATCAATGTTGATGGTGCTATAGCTGCTATTATCTCTGACATGGGATTTGATTGGAGGCTTGGTAAAGGATTCTTTTTACTTGGTCGTGTAGCAGGTTTAACCGCTCAAGTGTACGAAGAGCAAACGAGAGAGAAACCTATGCGCAAGATGTTCTCTGTTGACTGTGAATACGATGGTCCAGAGGAAAAAGAACTCTAAAACGAGGTGTTTTTATGGGAAAAACTATGATTCAGAAAATTTTTGAGAACCATTCAGATAGTGAAGCTAAAGTTGGAGATATTGTTGACATTGAAATCGACGTTCGTGTTGCCAGGGATTTTGGCGGTGCTAATGTCGTAAAAAATCTTGAGGAAAACAATTTATCTCTAGATGATCCAAATAAGACTTTTTTCACATTTGATTGTAACCCAGGAGGATGTGATCAAAAATATGCTGCAAATCAACATATTTGCCGTATTTATGCCAGACAAAATAACGTAAAAATTTTTGATATTAACCGCGGGATTGGTACGCATCTAGTTATTGATGAGGGAATTGCAAAACCAGGTGGCACTATTATTTCAACTGACTCTCATGCTAACATCCTTGGTGCCATTGGTGCTTTTGGCCAAGGAATGGGTGATAAGGATATCGCTCACGCTTGGGCTCATGGTAAAGTATGGTTCAAAGTACCTCCTTCTGTCAAGATAGTTCTTAAAGGCATACCTTCTAGATATGCATCTCCAAAAGATGTAGTTCTAAAGATGTTGCAGGTCATTGGTGCAAATGGACTATTGGGCTATGCTGCTGAAATTTATGGAGAGTATGTTGATAGATTGTCGTTAGACGGCAGGATTACAATGGCTTCTATGGCAACTGAGATGGGTGGAATAATTATATTATTCCCATCTAGGAGTGGCGTTAAAGCCGATATTGACGCCGAGTATGAGAAAACAATTGAGATAGATATCCAAGATATTAAACCAATGATTTCCAGACCAGGTCACCCAGAGGATGTAGTAAGCGTTGATGAGGTTAAGGGAACCAAGGTTGATTCTGGATTTATAGGATCTTGTACTAATGGTCGTATGGAGGATATGCATGCAGTTGCAAAGATTCTTAGAGGCAGAAAAATCGCCCCTGGACGTGTTTTAAAAATCGTCCCTTCTACTGATAAAATATGGAAGCAATGTCTTCAATACGGCTTGATTAAGATTTTCAAAGATGCTGGGGCTCTTATAGGCTCAGCAGGTTGTGCAGGGTGTGCTGCTGGTCAGATAGGCCAAACAGGGGCTGGAGAGATAGCTGTTTCTTCTGGCAATAGGAACTTTGTTGGAAAACAAGGCAAAGGAGATATTTATCTGGCAAGTCCTGAAACAGTTGCAGCATCTCTTGTTGCTGGATACATTACAACTGTTGATGATATACCTAAAATTCCTGAGGAGGTTAAAATAGTTGAAGGGAAGAAATATGAAAGCAAGCCAAAAGCTAAAACTGCAGCTCCATTAAAAATCGAAGGAAGAGCATGGGTCATTAAGAAAGACAACATCGACACAGATATGATTTTCCATAACAGATATCTTTCAATTACAGATCCGAAAGAAATGGGACAGTATGCCTTTGACAATCTTGAAGGTTATAAGAATTTTGCAAAAGAAGCAAAACCCGGAGATATTGTTATCACAGGAAAAAATTTTGGATGTGGAAGCTCACGTCAACAGGCCGTAGATTGTTTCAAGTCTTTAGGAATAAGCGTAATTATTGCAGAATCCTTTGGAGCAATTTATGAGCGCAATGCTATCAACAATGCTATGCCGATAATGATTTCTAAAGATATTACTAAAAAAATAAATGATAAAGATGTCTTGGAAATAGACTTTACAACTGGGGAGATTTTTGATAAAACTCAAGGTAAAAAATATACTGCAAAACCTTTTTCAAAGTCTCAATTGGATATTTATAAGCGTGGTGGATTATTGGGATAAAATTTGTTTTAGAATTGATTTTATCTAAAAATTACGTGCAAAATATCAAACTCTTTGAACAATTGTGATTGTCATAAAACTTATTTTTCCTTATGTTTATTTTTTAGATAATCTTCTCTTATTTTTTCAGCTATTTTTCCATCTTCAATTATGAATGCACCAATATACCCACAATCTCTACATTCCCACTTTGACCAAGTTTGTGGCAGCGTCCATTCAATATTTGTTGATCCACATCTAGGGCAAAATTTTACCATTTTTTCACTTACCTATATACATATCCACATTTTGAGCAACGGTAGCTCTTATCATCAAACATAAGCTTTGGATTTCCACACTCCGGATAAATTCCCAGAATCCTTTCCTCTAATTCTTTTATTCTACTAAGTTCTCGTTCAGCTAGTTGGGACAAATTAATACAGGGATTATCCTTCCACCATTTCCAAACATTTTCACTTAATGTTATTGTTATTTTTTTCATGGTATTTATCTTAATTTTACTGCAGTGCCATATGCAAGTATTTCTGCCGCCCCACCCATTATAGCTGAAGTCATGAAACGAACATTGATCAGTGCGTCTGCCCCTAGTTTTTCTGCTTTGTCTTCCATTCTTTTAAGTGAGACTTCTCGTGCTTCGGCAAGCATGTTTGTGTATTCTTTTATTTCACCACCCACTATATTTCGGAAACCTGCTTTAATATCTTTTCCAATATTTTTTGCTTGAACTGTGTTCCCTTTCACCAGTCCAAGTATCTCTTTTATTTCCTTTCCTGGTACGAAATCTGTATTTGTTATTATCATGGTTCTAGGTCCTCCTTACTTATTTCTTCCTTCATTTTTTTCTTACCTTTTTGTTGTTCAATAGTAATTGATATGAATAGTACCAATAGACCGATTATTACAGCTCCAACTCCTATGGCAATAATTGGATCTATTATTTCTATGTCCTGAAATTCTTGATATATGCTATATGCCACTAGAATTATTATGCCTATTACAAATAGCACCATTCCAATAGTCTTTTCATTTGCCATTTTTTACCACCAGAATACGTTTTAATACGTGTTAGAACGTATATATACGTTTTTAATATTTAAAACTATTAAATTAGATGGCTTTACGTTTCAAAATTCAACTTCTAGAACCAGCCAAATCCTAGTAATTTTGCACTACTTGTGACTGTATATCCCGTCTTACTGTGAATGGCTGTAGCTGTCACTTTTATAACAAATGATCCGTGACAGTGATCCCAATGTTTATAAGTATAATCAAAAGGTAAATTTATTGGGTTATCTGCATAATTTTCACTATGACCATATTTACCAATATCAATTGAAAATTCTTTGAGTTTCATATATTTGTAGTCATCACTACCAGGGCTGATAGATGTTATTGCAATGCTAACACCTTGACTGTATTTTCCCATTATAACTGCTCTTTCCGAGTTAGTTGGGAGTATTGCTTTATCAAAAACATATAGATATTTTTCAGGCCTTATGATTGCTACGATAAGGTCAATATTGTTGTTTTGAGTCGTATTTGGCTCTGAATTTTTTTCATCTGGTGTATTGGTCGAGGCTTTAATATTAATTGATAATGCTGTAATAAAAAGTAACAGTACAAATAATACTGCTATTATTTTTTTCATATTTATTCCCACCTAAATTATATTAAACTAAAATATATAAACTTATCGATAATAAATTGACAATGTTGAATTTACTACAAATTATTTTTATATAATAGTAATCATAATATTTATATATGAGATATACACTATTAAAAATGGGAAAAATACCATGTTTAAAAAAAATCTCTATCTAATTTTAACAATATCAGTTATAATGCTTTTTTTAATTGGCCAGAATGTTTCTGCGATATCACTTGATAAATCGATGACAAAAAATAGTGAATCTTCAACCATGCAGTATATTTTATTCATTGGTAAAGTAACATCAAGCGACGGTAATCCAATTGGCGAAGTAACAATTGAAGTTACAGAGGATGTACCTAAAGATCCACGAACATTCAAAGGAAAAACTAGTAGTATTGGAGAAAATAAAGGAACTTTTGCTATATTTTTTCAATTTCCTCGTGGAGATTGCGATACCTATTTTGTAAAAGCTTCAAAAGTAGGGTGGAAAACACAAACCAAGGAAGTACACGTAGATAGCATACCCGATATTGTAAATGTTGACTTTACAATTGTAAAAAAAGCAAGAACATTTGACGTTCATAAAATATTAAATGATATTTTTGCTAGATTTTTCTTTTTTAAGCTAATAAATTTTCAGCACCTCTAAAAAATAAAAAGGTGGATTGAGGAGGTTAATTAACTTATTTTTTTGAGATTAATGAATAATTCCCAGTTTCTTCATTTTTTCATAATTAGTTGAATTTTTTTCAAAGTATTTGTGAACTGGCTCTAAGATTTTATTAATGTAATTCGCTGTTGCATTTTTTAGATCAAGTGGATGCAAACCACCCAAGTATGCTTTTTCTAATTCTTCATAAGTTTTAAATTTTAGATTGCCGCCATAGACATCAGGTCTTTCAATCAAAAACATTCCATTCTTAATTTCAGGGAATATGACGTACTTGCATAACTCTAAAACTGGGTTTCCTTCTATCTGTTTTTCAGGGCAATATGCCTTTTTCATCTTGTTTTTAACAACATCTGGAGTATCATGAATCGATATCATGGACTCTGGTTTACTCTTGCTCATTTTAATTTCTGTTGGGTTCATACGACCGCCCGCTTGCAATCCTGTAAGTAATGGCGTATGTATAGCGACCGGTGCTTTTTTTCCAAGCTTTTTAGATACATCTCTGGCAAGCATATGTGCATGACGCTGATCCATACCACCATATGCAACATCCAAATTCAAATAAAATATGTCAGATACTTGCATTGCTGGATAGAATAGTTTAGATAGATCTTTTTCAGCTTCGTCTTCACCTCTACCCATAATGTCCATTGCACGTTTAACACGGGCAACAGATGTAGCTTTTGATACTCTTAATACAAGCTCCCAGTATTTTGGATCTCCTACGTAATCACTAGCATAAACAAATTTTACTTTGCCTTTTGGAATACCCATCGCAGCAAAGCAATCTTCCATGTATTTGCCACAGAGTTTAATTTTCTCTATATCTCCGTCTAACTTATCATTGATATATGCATGCCAATCTGCCAATAATATTGTAAAATCAAAGCCACAATCTAAGAAATCCTTTATTTTATTTGTACAAATCTTCCAACCAATGTGAACTGTTCCTGAAGGTTCAAAACCGATATATGCTCTAGGTTTTGGTTTTTGTAGAACTTTTTTCAATTCTTCAGGTGTTATAACTTCCACCGCATTATTTGTAAGCTGCTCTAAATCACTCATAATTATCAATGTCTCTCAAGTTTTTTTATAACTTTATCTACGGTTTTTTCGGCAGCTCCGAGATAGTTTTCAGGTTTTAAAGCATAGTCAATCTCTTTATCGGTAAGCAATTTTAATTTCTTGTTTTCTTCTTTAAAAGCTTCTTTTAATGTTTTGTTCTGTGCTGCTGCTTTCAATGAAGTTTTCCTCATAATTTCATGTGCTTCTCCACGACCTAAACCTTTGCCAATTAATGTGGTCATCAATGATTCAGCCATTGGTAAGCCTTTAGAAATTTCCATGTTCTTTTTCATTCTTTCTGGAAAAACCTTCAAGTTTTTAAAGACATCATTCATCTGATAGACAACCCAATCTGTAAGAATTATCGAGTGAGGGATTATGAACCGTTCAGCAGAAGAGTTGCATAGATCTCTTTCATGCCATTGGATACTGTTCTCAAATGTTGGAATTATGAAACCACGAATTACACGAGCAAGACCACATATTTGCTCACAGGTAATTGGATTGCGTTTGTGGGGCATTGTAGATGAGCCAACTTGTTTCTTTGCTTCAAAAGCCTCAGCAACTTCACCAATTTCATCTCGTTGTAGATTTCTAATCTCTGTAGCGAACTTCTCCATACTTGTAGCAATATTACATAAAACCCCTAGGAACTCATTATAACGGTCTCGACAAACTATCTGGGTAGAAACATCTTCAACCCCAAGCTTTAACTCT
Organism: uncultured Thermoplasmatales archaeon; assembly: GCA_964391625.1. Classification (GTDB taxonomy): domain Archaea; phylum Thermoplasmatota; class E2; order DHVEG-1; family DHVEG-1; genus CAYMMP01. Next base: position 20,476 of record CAYMMP010000006.1, read on the forward strand.
TTCAGCATTTCTTCCTGAAGTTTTAGAGCCTTTGGACCTAGAGCTGCACCAGTACCAACTGCACCAGAAAGCTTACCAACCAATAATCTGCTCTTACATTCAAATAAACGCTCCAGATGACGATCTACTTCCATTGCATAGCCAGCCATCTTTAAGCCAAAAGTAATTGGAATTGTATGCTGACCGTGTGTGCGACCAACCATAACTGTTTTCTTATGCTTTTTAGCTAGTTTCACTAGTGAAGTTCTTAATTCTTTCAAAGCCTTATTAAGATATGCTGTAGAATCGGCAAACTGTAAAGCATTGGCAGTATCAACAATGTCATAGCTTGTAGCACCTAAGTGAATATACTTACCAGCATCTCCCTTGCAAACCTCGGCAAATGCTCTAGTTACGGCCATTACATCGTGTTTAGTTTCAACTTCAATTTCTTTTACTCTTTCCACTTTTACATACTTTGTAGAGGCTTTTTTTGTAATTTCATCAGCAGCACTTTTTGGAATATTGCCAACCTTTGCATGTGCACGAGCCAGTGCTGCTTCCACATCTAATAAATATTGTAATCTTTTTGTCTCTCCAAAAATCTCTTTCAGTTCCTTTCTTCCGTAGCGATAATCTAGCGGACAAACTGGATCATCCATATTTTTCACAATCCGAGTATCTAGTCATACTTAATGTTTTTTTCTACCTTTTTATACTGTCAATGACATCTCTTGTTTCTTTTACATCATGAACGCGAATAATGTCTGCACCATTCTTAACAGCTAGAGAAGCAACCTCCAGACTACCTTCAAGTCTTTCAGAAACAGGTAACGGGCTATTTTTTCCATAGATATTTCCAATAAATGTTTTTCTAGAAGCACCGATCATTATTGGATATCCAAGAATCTTAAACTCTGATAAACGCTCTAATATTTCCCAATTATCTTCAATACCTTCTCCTGTACGTTTACCAAAGCCAAGACCTGGATCGACAACTATATTTTCCTTTTTTATTCCTTTTGATATTGCATATTCAGATCTTTCTCTTAAAAAATCTATTATCTCTTTTACAACATCATCATATTCTGGGTTAATCTGCATATTCTGTGGACTGCCTTTCATATGCATTAAACAAACAGGTATGTTATATCCAGCGACAATATCTGCAAGTTTCTCATTACCACGCAGGGCAGTAATATCATTGATCATACTGGCCCCAATATCAATTGTTTTTTTCGCTATTTCTGATTTATATGTGTCTATGGAAATAGGAATTTTGATTTTATTTACAAGCTCTTCAACAACGGGAATAACTCTATTCATTTCTTCTTCTAAAGATATTTGTTCTGCACCAGGGCGTGTTGATTCCCCACCTATGTCTATTATATCTGCTCCTTCTTTTTCCATTTGAATTGCATGTTTGACTGCATCATCAACAGAAAAAAACTTACCGCCATCTGAGAATGAATCTGGAGTAACATTTAAAATACCCATAATCAGGGTTTTTTTACCAAATTCAAACCTCTTCATTTAACATCCTTCAAAATATGTTCCAGCTCAGTTGCTATATTTTTTAATCGGGAGTAGTGCCTTTTCAACTTTTCAACTAGTTCGTTTAGTTGTTTAATTGTTCCGATAATAAGTATTTCGCCAGTTTTTTCATGAAGCTCAAAGGTGTTTTTTGGTACTGCTACTTCTCCCCCTATGGAAAGCATGTCTTGTTTTATGATGATTGCATCTTGCAGTACTACATTTTCAAGTCTGATGACTTTAGAAATGGCTTTTGGTGCCATGATTTCAATGCTCTGAGGATCACTACCGATTTTTTCGATTTCTTTTCTTGCATTGTCTAGTGTTTTTATATCTATAATATTTGGATTATGCTCTGTCACAAAAGATGGGTATACAGTTATTCTATATCATTTTTTCTTCTTTAGTTTTAGAGGCCAATATAAAAAATAAAACATGCAGAAAAACAAAACGTTAGCGATAACAACTATCATTATCGGCTCATTTCTAATTGAGGAATACGGTGAAAGATTATATGCTGTGAATCCAAGAGAAAATAGTAGAGCGATTATGACATAAATAGCAATTAATTGTTTATCACTTCTATTTTCAAACATTAAATTAAGATATTGCTGTAATGCTATTAACATTTTTGGAGAGTTTAAATCAACAAATCTTTTGCTTCTCCGACTGTAAAAAGAGAACCAGTTATACAAATTAAATCATCTTTATTGGCAATTGACTTAGCAAATTCAATTGCATCATTGATTTTTTCTTTAACAACTATTTTTTTCTTAAAACCAAATCCTTCTATAATTTTTTTAAGTTTTAATGGGTTGCATGCTCGTTCATTAGTAGATTTAGTAACAACTACAATATCAACTAGTGGCGTTATTATCTTAACCATCTCAGAGATTTTTTTATCAACTAAAATACCCATAACAAGAATTAATCTACTATAAGTAAAATCATTTTTTAAAGTCTCAGTTAGAACCTCAATTCCAGCAATATTGTGTGCCCCATCCATTATAATAATCGGATTCTTTTGTATTATTTCCATTCTTCCAGAAAAAATCGTTTTTTCAATGCCTTCAAAAATACTTTCTTCTGGGATATAAATTCCATTAAATTGAAGATTTTCTATACTTGCTATCGAAGTTGCTATATTTTTTCCCTGAAACTCACCTAGCATTTTAGTTTTTACAGCATACTCTTTAAGAGAACCTTCTATTAAAAATTCTTGCCAGTTCAAGTCATTGAAAATTCTTTCCCAGATACCATCTTTAACAATAAATATCTCAGAATTATTTTCTTTCGCTTTTTTCTGAATAATTTTTAATGCATCGCCTTCTGCACCTGTAATAATAGGAACATCTTTTCTTATAATACCTGCCTTTTCAAAGGCAATATCTTCAATATTGTTTCCGAGAACATTTTGATGCTCTAGAGATACATTTGTAATAACAGTTAGAATTGGATTTACAATATTAGTCGCATCAAATCTGCCACCAAGACCAACTTCAATAACTGCAAAATCTACATTTTTTTCACGGAAATATTGAAAAGCCATTGCAGTAACAATTTCAAAATAAGTAGGCGATTCGCCATCTGTTTTTATTTCTTCTACAAGTGGTTTAACTTTTTCAACAAGCGCAATAAATTCCTCCTCTAAAATTTCCTTGTCACCGATAACAAATCTTTCAGTTATCCTTTGAAGATGTGGCGAAGTATAAACTCCTGTTTTGTAGCCGGCAGATGTTAATATCGATCCTAGAAAACGGCAGATAGATCCTTTTCCATTTGTGCCGCCGACATGGATTATTTTGTAATTATCCTGGGGGTTACCTAGCTTATCGCATAAAAGCCCGATTCTTTCTAAACCTAACTTAATGCCAAATTGTTGAAAACTATCTAGCCAATCAATCGATTCTTTATAGTTCATATAAGACAACTATCAGTAACCCTCTGAATACAAAACATCAGGGATAATTTCATATTTGTCTTTCCAAGAATCCCCTTCTTTAATGATTACTTTTCTGCCATCAATTTCTAGGCGCCCTTCAGCAAATAATTGTACAGTACGAGGTAATATTTGATGTTCAACTTCTAAGATTCTGTGAGCTAGCTTATCTCTATCATCATCAGGCATCACCTTGACAGCTGCCTGTAAAATAATTGGCCCATGATCCATCTTCTCATCCATAAAATGGGTAGTACAGCCAGAGATTTTTACGCCATATTCATAAGCATCTTTTTGTCCGTTTGATCCTTTAAAAGATGGCAATAAAGCAGGATGAATGTTAATTAAACGTCCATACCATTTTTTAACAAAACCTGTATCGAGAATTTTCATAAATCCTGCGCCGACGACCAAATCAACCTTGTGGTCTTCTAAAACTTCACTAATATCATTACCAAACGTTACATTAGATTTGCCAACTGAACTGATAAAAAAACTAGGAATGTTGTGTTTTTCAGCACGCTTTAGAGCAAAAGCATCTTTATTATCACTTATTACTATAACAACTTCTGCGTCTATCATGCCTTTTTCTGATGCATCAATAATACTTTGGAGATCTGTTCCTCCACCTGAGGCAAGTACTCCAACTCGGATTTTTTCTGCCATATTTCCTCCCCAAATTACTGAAAATCTTGGAAACCCTATATTCTATTTTATTTAAACACTTTTTCTATAACATCAAAAGTCGCATTTGTTTTAAAACCAGTTGAACTAAAATGGGTTTTAGATATTTCATATCCCATTATACTGAGATTTTCAAATATTGATTCCATTTTTGGGGCAGATGTTTTTAGATAAGATGCAATACTGTCAGTTGTGTAAAAAAATTCTGGAGAATAAGATTCTTCTTCAAGCAAATCTAGTAATTTCCAAAGATCATTTTTAGTCCTTAATTGTTTTTCAAATAAGATCGAACGTAAATCCCCAATCATATTTTTACTCTGAAGTCTTCCCAGCCAAAGTGGACCAATATCTTTATCAGTTTTTTCAAAGCCAATATATTCTCCTGATTTTATTACAGAAAGATGATCCAGTGAATCATTTGCCCGACTCACACCATTTTTAATACGAACATAAACACGGAAATAATGATCTGTGGTATAGGATATCAAAGGTTCAATTCCTTTGTCATATTTGTTTGCCCCTCTACAGATAAAACCAAGAAGTATGCGCAATCCAACTTCTTTCATAACTACCGAGTGGAATGGAATAGCACCATATCGTCTGAGACAGACCTTCGGATAAACACCGCATAGAGTGGCAGTATCTGTTGCAGTGCAAGCTAAAACACCATCATTAATGATACTTCTTATTGCAGAATCAATAAAATACACAGGAGAGCCGAAAGGATCAATATCAATATAATGAAATCTATTTTCCGAGAGAAGGGTGTTAAGATTATAGTTGGAAAACTTTATATTTTCAAATCCACCTTTTTCAACATTTTTCTTAATCAAATCATAAGATTCCAGATCCCAATCATTGATATAAACTTCAAAATCCCCATCTAACTCATTTGCAAAACGTAATCCTCTAATCCCTGATGCTGCAAGGCCATCTAATAACTTCAATCTATCTTTTGAATTATTCAGCATCCATTGCGCTACAAGAATAGAAATATCTCTGTTCATCTCCATGGACGGGTTGTAGAACGGAACACCTTCTTTTGTACCTGGTCCTTTTTTTGTTTCTTTGTTTCTATAAACTAGAATGTCGGTAAATCCTTCAGTAATAGTTTCAAAAATTTGTTTTTCAATCATAATCAAAACAAGGGTGGCAATTTTTCTTCCATTATCTTTTCAATCTTGTATGGCAAAAGATTACGGTTAACAGGAGTGACTTCAAGAATTCGTATATCGTCACGTCTACGCACGTCTTGTAAAAGTGGTGTACGAGATTTCTTATGAAGTGTGACGATAATTGGTTTGTCTGAATCTAATGCTTCAATGACCATTTCACAGAATTTTTCTGATAGCATTTCCATTTTGCCAATTTCATCGATTACAATAATATTGACATTTTCATCAAGAATGGCATTTTCTATAGCAGGAACACCGACTTCTTCAAGGGCGTTCGTATCCACACCATACTTGCCTACTTTCTCCTTTGTTTCAAAATCAGTATGGGCAAAAACCTCTTTTTCTTTGGTTCTCCAGTTAGTTACATGAAATCCTACATGCTTATGTTTTTCAATGATGGGCTCTGTTATCATACCTTGTACAACATAGCCGTGTTTCTCTAGAGAATTAATTATTTTTACAATGGTTTCAGTCTTGCCCACATTGGGCATTCCAGTTATACCAATTTTAGGAATATCGTCCATAACAAGCGATATGTAATGCGTTTTCTATTTAGAAAGCTTTTTATTGCCGTTTTTTAGATAATTTTAGATAAATCGGCCCAATAATTGAATAGATCAAAATCCCTGTGAATAGGAGTATTGGAGCAAAACTATAATAATTTTTATTAAAAGCAATAGTCAGCAATATGAAAAAAGCAGCAAGTGCATTTATTTTAAGATCAGGTTTTGGAAAACGTATATCTGATGCCATGAAAGCCCCTATGATGATGACAGCAGGTAAAATAAAGATAAAATCAATTTCAAAATAGGCTAAAATTATAAGTATAACTGTACTTGCAGAGGCAGGCAGCCCAACAAAAAGCTTATCTTTCTTCATAAGGTGAAATGATGCTAAACGTATAATTGCAAAACTGAGGAATATTATTAGAGCTAAAAGCAAATAAATATAACGATATATGCTTCCATTAATAACATCAAAATAAATATAAAAAACAAAAACGGCAGGAGCAATACTTAGGGTCGTCATGTCTGCCATGGATTCTAGATACTCGCCGAGACTACTGCTACCAAATTTTCTTGCGACCATACCATCTATACCATCTATCAACAAACCGAGTAAGATTAAAGAGAGGGAGATGTGAATTCGTATTTCTAAAGAATTCATAAAAAGAACAAGTATTGCTAGAAACCCAAATAATGCATTAGAAATTGAAAGTAAATCAGCAAATGATACTAATTTAATCATTGATTTCTGCAATATTACTCACTCCCGCCTTAACATAATCTCCAACATTTACTTTGACTTTTCTAGAAGGTAAATATACATCTACTCTAGAACCAAGTCTTATTATTCCAATTTTATCTCCCTTTTTGAGTTTATCTCCTTTTTTAATGTATGGAACAATTCTTCTTGCAAGAGTTCCAGCTATTTGAACTATCTTGATTTTTCCAATTTTTGTGTCTACCATTATTATGACACGCTCGTTTTTCTCTGACTCTTTTTTAAATGCAGGTAAATGTGCGCCATAGATATGTTTGATATCTTTTACAATTCCATCGATAGGCATCCTATTTACATGAACGTTATACACATTCATGAAGGTAGAAACTAGAACACATTCCCCAATGTCTTTATCATTTAAATTTGAAATCTCTCTTATTTTTCCATCTGCACAAGCAACAATTCCTTTTCCGATTTCCCGATCTGGATCTCTAAAAAAAATAATGAAAAATAAAGTTAACAAATAAAATATAAAAGATAAAAAGAGAAATAAACTACTTACTTCAAATCCATTAAAAATTATAAATAAGAATAGGAATACAGAACCAACAACAAGCGAATTAGCAATCCATTGTGACGAGCCTTTGGCAATTTTCATTTTATTTATTCCTGCGGAAAATTAATTTTTCAAGTGGGCCTCTTCTTTTTGGAAGGTCTGTTAAACACATTATTTCATTCATAATTTCTGGGATAAATTTGGTAACTATTAACAGCAATATAACTAATGCAATAAGACTTCCGCCCTTTCCGAGTATATTGTGTGCTGTACCGAAATCCGTTATGTTATTGCCTATTAGATACACAACTGATGCGTTCCTTATTAAATTTAAGAGATAAACTGGAACTACTGTTAATAATAATCCAATTAATATTCTTTTAGCTTCTAACTTTTTTAAAGCAAAAATCATGCCTATAAAAATTACAAAGGATTGAACGGCGGTACATGCAAAAATTATAGTAACGGCGTATGACCCATTATAATAGATGTCATGCCCATAAACTGAAACGTTTCCAGTAAAAAGATCAAGTAATTTTGCACTTTGAAATGCAACTGACTCAATCAAAATATCTTTTAGGGGACTGAGTTCAATTCCAAAATAAATTAACCCTGCAATTGCTGAGGCGCCTGCAATCCAATTTAAACAACCCACCTGCTCCTTTTTTTTTATTGAAAGCCATTCATGATATGCAAAATAAGAAAATATGTATACTCCAGCAATACATATAAATGCATTGACAAGATCTTCTTCTTCTCCAAAATAAAGTGTTTTTGGCATTACTGACCAATATGAAGCAAAAACAAACCAACCAACAATTTTAATCTTATTTGATAAAAAATCTTTTTTAATCAAAAAACCAGAAAACAATATTATTAGGCCAATGAATAGGGGTACAGCTAATAGATTGTAGATTTGAGAGCCCTCAATGATTACATTCGGAAAAAATAGAAAACCTATCAAAATTAACACTGTTGGTATAAAGATAAATAAAAGAGATGAAAGGGTTTTAGTTTGGTTTATTTTCATAATCCTAGTATGTCAACTACTCTTTCCAGTCCGAATTGTTTGTCCCACATGATTAATATTAAGCCAACCAAAGCCATCAATGTTATCCATACCCAATATGTATAAACAATTTGATCTATTTTCAAACGTGCTATTGCCACTCTTATTAGTGTAACTGAAAATAGGATTACTAGTAATACTTTGATTAAGTAGAATATTATGTCAACTGCGTATGCAGGATAGCTTTCCAATCCAATTAATGTTGATAGATTATATGGGAAGAATATTGCAACAATTAATGATGCCATGACAACTGTTTTTACAGCATCTGTTAAATAAAACAGGCCCAAGTTACGACCAGAATATTCTGTTAGAAGACCCCCTGCTATCTCTGTTTCTGCTTCAGGTGCATCAAATGGTATTTTTGATAGTTCTGCTGGTGTTACCAATATTAAAACAAATAGTAATATGATAAAACCAATAAAACCTATTATTCCAACTGTACTCCATACTGGTACAGTTGAAAGGGCAGTAATGCTAAATGGGGTGACATCAGTATTGAAATTTCCAATAACCCACGCTATTGTAATGATTATTATTGCTAGCGGGAATTCATATGCTATCATTGTTGCCATTTCTCTTTGTGCACCTACTGTTGCATATGGTGAACCAGAAGCAAACCCTCCAATTACAAGCGCAAGGGATGGAATTATCAACAGATACAAAACCAATATTAAATCTCCATATCCTGCAGCCAATGGGTTAAAGCCACCAATAGGTAGGAATAGAAGGATAGATATTGTTGCTATGAGCCCAACAAAAGGAGCCATGTTGAAAACCCAAGGGATCGCGTTTTCCGGTACTATATTTTCCTTTGTGAAAAGTTTAACTACATCTCTAAAAGGTTGTCGTATTGGCGGACCTATACGGCCTTGCATATGGGCAGCTAGTTTCCTATCGATACCTTTATACAACAAACCAAATATTATCCCAAATCCTGCTAGACCCATTGTACCGATTATCACAAGTAATGCGACTTTTAAAATTTCTACGACTTCCACTTAGAACACCCCCACTATAAAGATGAACAATATGCCCATTATAACAATAAACCAGAGGACATAATCACTCACATTTCCAGTATGTGCCTTTGTAAGTAAATCGTAAGACCATTTCATTGATTCCATGAAGCCCCAGTATAGATTACTTCCCTTAACATGCATTTTTTCTTTATCGCCTTCAGGATTACCAGATAAAAATGGTTTTGTTTGCTCTGTCTCCTCTTTGTATTCTTTTCTACCGAAACTACGAACGATGTATACGAGTAGTAAGGCGATTACAATAACAGTGATCCATACAAGCGGATTCCATAGACCACTTCCTGTATCAAAGGTTTTTAAGAATGAATTCCACTCGATCATTTTATACACCTCCTCCTAATATGGCATTAATATACATTCCAGAATTAGTTAGAGCATCAACTGCTGGAGTTACGATATTGTTCACAACGACATGTGGGAATAGACCAAAGAAAATTATAATACCAGCAATTATTGCCATTCCAATCAGCATACTCTTTGGTACTTCTTTTACTTTTTCAAAAGAGGGTTGTTTAGGGCCAAGAAATATCGAATGAAACACTTTTACGAACACAGCCAACATCAGTATACTACACAAAATTGCAACAATTGACAATATTGGATTTACATGATAGACTGATTCATATATCAATAGTTTTGACGCAAAACCATTCATTGGAGGTATGCCAGAAACGGCCAAGAGGCCTATTAAGAAAAATATTGTCGTGTATTTCATGTTCCTTGCAAGACCCCCTAGCTTATTCAAGGAAGTTTCTTTAGTTGCATAATATATCGCTCCCGCTACAAGAAACAAAAGACCAACATCTAAAGCATCATTTATAATGTGGAATATGCCTCCTGTTAATGCCATGCTCCCTACTTCAGTTTTTAGTACTGAAAGTGCCGCACCTACTGCAAGAAGCATATACCCTATTTCTGCAACAGCAGCATAGGATATCATTCTTTTAAGATCAGTTTGTTTAAGGGCCATTAAAACTCCAACAACTATTGTAATAAGCGCAAGTCCAACTAAAAATATTGCAAGTACAACATTCAGATGAATCTCTATCTGTCCAATTTGTTTTAGAGGGTTATCTGTTATTAAATTATTTCCATATATTGTAAAAGTTACACGTAGGACACCATATAGACTTGCCAATGTAGTTGGAATAAGAGCTAATGTTACAGAAGCAGGTGCACGTCCATAAGCGTCAGGTAACCACATGTGCATTGGTACAATACCTGATTTCATGCCAAGAGCTGCTATTAACAACACAAGTGCAATTTTGTCTAAAAATGAATATTGCATGCTGTTCGCAATAACAGCCATGTTAAGAGCGTCGTACTGTCCATAAAATAGTGCAATTGCCAATAGTACAAATAAAGCACCAATTGAACTTATTACAATATATTTGAAACCTGCTGCAACTGCCTTACCTTTATCTGTATAAAATGCGACCAATGCTGCTGATGAAATCGATGTAATTTCTAAGAATACGAAGAAGTTGAACAAATCTCCGGTAAGCATCATACCGAGCATGCCTGTTGTCATCAATAGTATTAAGGTGTAATATTTGTCAAGTCCTGTGTGTTCTTTCATGAAAGCCCATGAGTAAATTACGGCAACAAGAGGCAAGATACAGCCAATAATTGCCATAAATGCACTTAGACCATCTACTTCAAAAAATATTCTTACAACGGTATCGCCAGAGTTATACGCCCCTCCAAAAACATACGTTTGAATCCCATTAGTAAAGACTTCATTTGCTAATAGGAACACTAATGCACACGTTAGACCAGCAATTATTATTACAAATATATTTCTTAGTTTATCATTGATTTTGCTAATCAACGGTGTCAAAAAAGCACCCAATAGAGGTATTGCTATAACCAGAGCTGGAAGATGATCCATTATATTCATTCTTCATCACCTCCAATTTTTCTAACATCCAATGTTTTGTAATGTCGGTAGATGTGGATTATAAATGATAACATTAAGGCTAAGACTGCTACACCAATGACGATGCTTGTTAGAGTTAATGCCTGTGGCACTGGTAGGGCCATTATCCCACCAGGTGATAGTGTGTAAATCGGTGCAGTGCTGCCTTCTCTATATCCAAGGGTAATCAAGAATAGATTCACTCCACTTTCGATTAATGTAATCCCGATGACAATTTTGATTAGATTTCGTCTAAATAATACTGCATAAAGACCAATGATAATTAACCCGATAACTGCAAAGTAAGGAATGTTGTAAATCATTCTTATTCCACCTCCTTGACTTTAACAGTTGCATAGGCCAGTACTAATACTATAGCAAATAATCCTGCAATAACTTTTAGGCCAACTGCAAAGTTCATTAATGGGAGAACACCTGCTGTGTTAATATTTGATAGACCCTCACCTATCTGATTAAATATTGGCCATTTTCCCGCCTCAGTTATTATAAAGTTATCAAAGAATATTTCATCAGCATAAACGAGACCAAAAAATGCAAGACCAATAAAGCCAATTGCTCCAAGACTTTCTAAGACAGATAATTGTTTTTCTTTGATTTTCCTCATTGTCCATACTGACCCATAAGCAACAAGAATCATTGCACAAGCTGATGCAACTATGGCACCTCCCTGGAAACCACCTCCGGGGGTTAGATGTCCATGGGCGATAACGTAAAGTCCAAAAATCATTGCAAAAGGAAAGATGATGTTGGACATTGTTTTAACAATTCTGGACATGCCACTCATTTCTTTAACCTCCTGAAAGCCATAATAACGCCTGCGACTGCTGTAAACAATACAGTTGCTTCACCCAAAGTATCAAAACCTCTATAATCAAATACGACAGATGTCACACCGTTATCAGCACCTGTTTCAATCTGTGTATTATCAATTATGTGATCGTCCATCTCTGAATTATCTGGAACACCAAAAGGATGCATCATAATTGCACTATAGATTAAGAACACAGCAACAGTTGTAAGAAAAATTACAGCCAGAATATCTCTTTTATTCATTAAGCTTCATCCTCCATACGCTTTGTCGCTCTAATTGCAATTACAAGAATTGCTGTAGTTAAACATGCTCCCACTCCAGCCTCTGCAATAGCAACATCAGGTGCTTGAAGAATATAAAACTCTAAAGAAAGTAGCAAGCTCATAGCTGCAACAGCAATTGTGGCAGAGAGAAGATCTTTTAATATCACAGCAAAAACAGAAGATACGATGATAAAGATTGGAAGTACTATTTGAACTATATTAAATAATATCTCTTCCATTATTTCTTCACCTCCTTCTTCACTGGCTTCTTTTCTAGATCATCGACAACGGCTCCAACTGGTTTTACGCCACTTCGATGTGCCGCTCTTGCAATGGCATGAGCCCCAGTTGGATTGGTAAGCAAGATAGCAACTAGTGCAAATCCAGCGTGTAATGCTAAAACAGAGCCGCTTGTCGAGTTGTCAAAAAGCCATACTTTCAAACCAATTAGGATAACCGATCCAACAATGAAAATTGAGCCAAAAGTTGTACATTTTGTTCCGGCATGCAATCTAGTGTATACATCAGGGAATCTTAGTAGTCCAACACCTGCAAGTATATTAAAGAACACCCCAATTCCAAGGAGTACATAAATAAGATAATCAAACCACATCTAGAACTCCCCTCCTTCTAAATATTTGGCAATAAATAAGGTTGAAATAAACGATAGCAAAGCATAAACAATTGCAACATCAATGTAAATGAGAGTTTGTTGAGCAAGGCCAAAAATAACCATTCCAACAATTACAATTGTATTTATTGTATCTAAACCGACAATTCTATCAGGCACAGTAGGTCCTTTTATAACCCTGATGATGGCCATTAACACAGGTAAAAATAAGAGCGCTAGCACACCAAGATACCAAGTCTCAAAGCCCTCGATCATTCGGCAACCCTCCTGACCCATTTAGGAAAACTTCCACAGATATATTTAGGATCAACAGGCTTCTTTTTTAATGCCTCTTCTTTGACATTTATCCAATGGATGTAGAGATCATTTGCATTTTCATCGATGTCAACACTCAAGGTTCCTGGAGTTAATGTTATAGAATTAGCAAGCATTGTGATCCCAAGATCTGTTTTTAGATCTGGTGAGATTTTTACTATGCCTGGATTTATTTTGCCAGTTATGACTCTATATGCAACGTCAAAATTTGCTTTAGTCATCTCATAAAAAAACACAAAAAGATATGCCAAAAATGCAAACCACCTAACAGGGTTTAACATTCTAAAGCTTTTTTTGACAAAAAGTTTTCTTCCGACAATGCCAACTATTATCGATAGTGTAGCTCCAAAAACTAGTTCTGCCCAGCTCCAAAGTCCTAATAAATCTTTTCCGCTACCTGTTGTAAGTAGCAGATATGTTATAAAACAGACAAAGGTCGTAACTATAAATGCTATCATCATATTCCTCCCTACATCTCAGTTAGTTTATGTTGCAGTGTAATTCTATTACTTTTTAAAAGCTTATGGTTTTTATTAACAAGTATATAATCAGAAAGTAACTAGTGAAGGTTAACCTCAAAAATAATAAAACAAAATTTTATATGGGTAGCATTGGGGAGTTAATTTAGATGAATGTAAAACTTATAGGTTTCACTCCTAATCCTGAGAAGTTACCAGCTATGGCGGCAAAACTAACGCATAGTAAGACAAAGCCAGAAGAGTTAGACAAATCATCAGATAAAGAGTTAAAGGCAATTCTTGAACAGGTAGTAGGCCTTGGCCATACCAGCGTTATTGAACACACTTGTTTCACTTTTGCAATAAGTGATGTTAGCCGCTCTTTAACCCACCAGTTAGTCCGTCATAGAATTGCAAGTTACGCTCAACAAAGTCAGCGTTATGTAAATCTTAACGAGCCTTGTTATGTAACCCCTCCAAAGATTGCTAAGGATAAAAAAATGAAAAAAGCCTATGATGAAACCATGGACAATATTTGGAAGGAATACAACAATCTTTTAGAGTTAGGCATTCCGGCAGAGGACGCGCGTTATGTTCTCCCAAATGCAACTCACACAAACATCATCGTCACAATGAATGCAAGATCTTTGATGAATTTCTTTGAGTTAAGATGTTGTCTACATGCCCAATGGGAAATTCGACAGCTCGCAAATAAGATGCTCCGGGAAGTAAAAAAAGTTGCACCAATTATCTTTAAGAAAGCAGGACCTGCATGCAAGAGCAAAGGCATATGTCCTGAAAATAAGAAAGATTGTCCTTTATATCCTAAGTGATAAAATATGAATAGACCTTATGTAACAATTAATTGTGCAATGAGTGCTGATGGAAAGATTGCTTCACCATCTGGCAAACAAATACGAATCTCATGTGATGAAGACATTAAAAGAATGTATCTTATGCGCAATGATAATGACGCGGTTTTAGTAGGGGTGGGCACCATTCTATCGGATGATCCAAAGTTGACTGTAAAAGAAATTTACGTTTCAGAAGTAAAAAACCCAATTCGTGTGGTTCTAGACACACATTGCAAAACTCCAGAATCAGCGTTAGTAATAAATAAAGATGCAAAAACTTTAATTGTCACTGGTAAAAAATGCGATAAGAAGTTTAGTGAAAACGTGGAGATAATTCAATGTGAAACAGATAAAGATGGTCTAATCAAACTAGAAAAATTGTTAGGGATTTTGCTTGATCGTGGAATTAAAACCTTAATGGTTGAAGGTGGAAGTAGAGTTATTTGGAATTTTTTAAAGAATAAACTGGTTGATGAGATGTTTGTTTACATTGGTCCGATGATAATAGGTGGAAAAAACACACCTACACTTGCTAGTGGTGAAGGAATTGAAAAAGAACTGATTCCACTTGAAATAGTTGATGTCCAAAGTATCGGGCCAGGAATTCTTGTACATTATAAAATGATAAAATGAAATTTTTATGCGATCGAATGCTTGGCACACTTGCTAAATGGCTGCGCATTTATGGTTTTGATACTTTTTATGCTAGCAATGAAATGAATGATGATGGATTGATCGAGAATGCTAAGAAGGAGAATAGAATCCTTATAACTCGTGATAAAGAACTCGCCCAGATAAGTCGTAGAGAAAATCTAAAGATTATTGAAATCAAAGATTTTAATCTAGACAATCAAATAAGGCAGGTATTAAAAGATGTTAAAATAGAAAAAGATAATATCCTTACTCGGTGTTTAACCTGTAATTCTATTTTAGAAAATATTGATAAAAATAAAGTAAAAAACAAAATTCCCAACGGTGCTTTCCAATCAAATGATAAGTTTTGGATTTGCAAAAAATGTAATAAGATTTATTGGAAAGGCAGTCACTATGACAATATGCTTAAAAAAATCAAATTATAGCATTTTTACCATTTGAGCATGAGGTATACCTTTAATTCTTATAACACACTCTGGGTCAATTAAACCTAGATCAATAGCACATTTTATTGTTTCTTTTCCCACAAGATTTGCTATTGTAGATTCTTCTAAGAATTTTTTTAAAACTTCTTTTGTGATTTTTTCTCCTTTGTAAAATCGTTCAGATACATCTAAATGATATTTTCCTTCTTCGAATTCTTTTCCTATTAGATCTTCATCGCATGCAGCAAGTAATAGGTCGTTCCCTTGTTTGTATATTTTTATGCTTATCATCTCTATGTTCCTACTATGTTTTCTATCTTAAGAGGTTTATATTGGTTTCTAAAATTTGCTATGTTTATTTATATTTTTATAAATATTTTTAGAGTTGCTATCCTTAGCTTGTAATTTTGTGGTTTTTGACATAATTCTACAAAAAATTTAAATATCATTATTAACAAAGTATAACATAGAGGCTAAAAAGAACAACGATTGGAGGAATTAGGTAGGACATGAATAAATTTGCTGATTTTCTTGATAGGTTTCTTTACTACAGGAGTAAAGGGCTTTCATTTCGAGAAGCAAAAGAAAAAACAATAGCTGAAATGTTTGCATTTGGAATTATCAAAAGTGAAGAAGAAATTGAACATGATAAAGAAGAATATATGAAGAAAAAAATGACTATTAACATATATTAAAGGGTGATAAAAAATGAAGAGAATATTAGTAATTGGAATTATAATATTAAATATGAGTATACTAGCTCAATCTGGAATGGCTCTAGTTCAAGACCCTACTCCTTTACCTACGCAACAACTATCCTGTTTAGACCCGTGGGTAAAAGGAGATAATATTGCGGCCCATAAGAATGGTGGAACTGTAAGTGTGTATGCAAATTGTGATGATGATGGTATAGAAAAAAATAGGGTTATTGACGAAAATTTGCAATCTTTCGTTCTAATGAATGCTCCTGCTTGCGGTTGGGATTCAATTATTGTTATTGATTTTAAAGGCAACTACCACAATATATATGAAGTAGGAGTCAAGCTGTTTCATCAATCGTATAATGATCCAGGGTATGTTAAAATATCGTTACATGTAAAGGATGGAGATAATGAAAAATGGGAAACGATTTATGAAACTGAAAATGTAGCTAATGCTCAAACACTTAATTTAAAACTCAGTGACAGCGTTTACCTAAAAAATGCAGATAAAATAGAGATTTTTACGTCTGGTGGTAATTTTAGAAAATGGAGAGCTTACGAAGTTCAAGTTTATGAAGCAGTTAGAGGGCCAAAAGCAACATTTTTATGCCCAGATGAAACTTTACCAATTAATACAGTATATTTTTTAAATAAGCCCGTTTTCCAAATCCCGATTCTATTCCCTTGTTCAATACTTATAAAATCGCAGTTATATGTCAATTTTAAGGCCGATCTCTTAGTTAAGTATATCGGTGTATCTAGGGATAATACAAAAATTTATGAGAAATCTTTTTCACTAGATACTGCTAAATCCGAGATGGAAAAATCCTTTCATGTAGCTGATGGGGCAGCAACATATACTGTATGCGTAAAGGACTTTGGAGGGAATTCTAAAACTTATATTTTGAATTTAATAGGCATTCAAAACGGTCCTGCTTTTGTATTATCAAAACCAATGGGACCATCTTCTGGTAAAACAAAAAACACATATACATATTCAGTTAATGCAATCGACGTAGAAAATGATCCGATTGAGGTAGGTTGGGACTGGAACGGCGATGGTTCTGTAGATC
>CAYMMP010000007.1:0-2969 GCA_964391625.1 uncultured Thermoplasmatales archaeon
TTTTAGGCGATGAAAAAAAGAATGCTTTAGGTGGTCATTTTATAGAAGGAACTGTCGGAGTTGTTGTAGAAATGGTTCTGCTTAAAACTAATACTAATGCATATAGAAAGTTAGATGAAAAAACAGGTTTGAAAACTTTATTTATTGAGTAAAAATATTTTTGTAGTCAAAGACAATTACTGTATAACTAAGTGGAGATGTGGAACATGGAAAATCTTACAGAGCTTAATAAAAAGATAAAGACCCTCAAAAATGCACGTGAAATTCTTCATAGTGAATACACACAATCTGAGTTCCATAAAAAGAAAGAAGCTAATCCTCAGGAGATTGTACCTTCTTCTCCTGAAGATGAAGAGATATATAAACTTCTTACTGCAATTCAACAGATTGATTTGCACATCAAAAAATTTCAAGAAGAACAGTTTAAGATACTAAAAGAAAAGGCATGATTTATTTTTTATAATATATTCCTTCTACTACCAAATAGTGATTTTACTAGAACAATTATTGGAATTATTTCCAATCTGCCCACCCACATATTTAAAATTAGCATAACTTTGGGTATTGGACTCATATCCATTGATGTGATCCCTGTGGATAACCCTACATTGCCCTGAGCTGAACAAACCTCAAATATTGTGTTATCCAATGGTCTCCCCATCGATTGCATTATTACGATAACTCCAACAAATAGCAAAATGAGCCACATAAAAGAAATAATTGCCGCCTCGTTGATTAAATCCATTGCATCGTCTTTTGATAACGGCTTATCACCTAGCTTATGCACAAAAACCCTTCGTGGTGTTGATATGGCTCTTTTTATTCTCCAACTGACTCCTTTGTATAGAAGAATGCCTCTATAAAGCTTAATTCCTCCAGCTGTAGAACCCGCAGCTCCTCCAATAATCATTGCAAAAGATAGTACTAACTTAGATGATGCATTCCATGAAGGAATATCTTTTACGGAAGCAAATCCAGTACAAGTTATTGCTGAAATAAATTGAAAGCCACCTCTTTTCAAAGCCAAGAGCACGTCACTTTCAGTGCCATGAAGCTTAATGAAAACTATGCCTATCACTCCAACGATGATAATTGCGATCATTGCTTTTAACTGAGTATCTGATAGAAACTTCTTAAATCGACCTTTTAATAGGTTATAATGGGCTACAAAGGCAATAGAGCCTAACAACATCAAAATTATTACAGCAATTTGACTTATCACACCAAAACTGGCAATACTGTCATCTGTAACAGAAAAACCTCCAGTTGCAAGACCTGTCATAGCATGGTTAATCGATTGCCAACCATCCATGCCATCGTTTGTAATCATGCCAATCAACATCAACATTACAATTCCGATAACTGTGTAAAGCAAGAAGATCCACCAAATAGTTCTAACAGTTGAAACTATGGAAGGGTGTGTTTTTTTGTCACGTGCCTCGCCTTTATATAAAACATATGAACCAGTACCAGGTCGCGCAAGAATGCTGAGAGTAAGAACTATTACACCAACACCCCCAATCCATTGTATCCATGTTCGCCAAAACTGCAACGTATGTGGTAAAAGACTCTCTTTATCTACCATAGTTAGACCCGTGCCGGTCCAACCAGACATTGATTCAAAAAAGGCAGATAATATATCCATGTGTGCTAGTGTGTTTATGTTATAAGGCATTAACAAAAATGGAATACTGCCTATAACAGATATGAATAGCCATCCAAGAGCTGCTGTGACCATTGCAGTTTTAAAGTTTGCAGGGTCTGTCTTTCTAAAACCAAAATACATGGGTAAGCCTAAACCAACAAACACTGCTGATGTTATTAAAATTGGAAGCACTCCATCTATTGATTTTGAGCCATATTCACCAAAATATAGAGGTACAACTAAAACAAATAGGGAGATGGCCCCCACTATTATAAATATTCCACCAATGTCTCTTAGAACGGTTCTAAGATCGCTCATGGCGTTTTTTCCTCCATATCTAATAATCTAAATTAAGATAAAAAAATACACATCAACTACTTATAGTTTTATAGTTTCTTAATCTCCTCAATTCTTTTGGTAAGTTCTTCAATGAGGCTCTTTGAAATGTCTCTATGAGTAAATGCATCTGATTTAGCGGCTATTGAAATCTTTGCAGCCATTGCTCTAGCGATTTTCCCTCTTTTGTCTCTATGTGCCCTATTGATAGTAGGATGTTGAAAAATCACACCATGCTTAGGCGGTTTTCCCCCTTCTTTTTTGTATCTAAAAAGTGCTTTTTCAGCACCTAATATCTGAATAGTTGATGCGGGAAGAAAGGCAAGTCTTTCGAGTCCTCCAGCAAGAGATATCAAACGCGCTCCGATATGAGGCCCTACTAAATCACTTATATTTGGGGCAATTTTTTTCATATCTTCATCAATTTTTAACTCCAGTGACTTGATTTCTTTTTTAACAGTCGAAAATGTATTTTTTAGAGGTTCAATTCTTGATTCAGGTGTTGGGATCAATGACCAACTTTCTAGGCGCTCAGAAAGAAGATTTGAAGTTTGAATTAGATCATCTAAAGCATTTACCATTTGAACAATCTGTAAATCGCTCGATTTTAACTCTTCATCAACTTTTTTACTTGTAAAAATTGTTGTTGCAATATGTATTAAATCTTCTGAAAAACCAAAATCTTTAGGGTTTAATTCGATTTTCTTGAAAAATGGATCTGATGGAGCATACTCTCCAATTTTTTGCAACCTTTTTTCACAAACTATTGTTTTATTTCCTCTAACAATCTTTTTTTCTTCTAAAAGTATCTCTTTTTTATCGATTTTTTGCAATCTTTTTGATATTTCTTCTGGTTTTTTTGGAAAAAGAATTTTATTTTTCATTCCTTTTTTATCACAAATGAAAGTTCCAAACCATTTGGTAATTAGATAATCCATGAAGATGCAGAACACTATACTTTTAATGAATTTTACGGCTAAAATGGTTT
>CAYMMP010000007.1:3069-34630 GCA_964391625.1 uncultured Thermoplasmatales archaeon
TCCATGAAGATGCAGAACACTATACTTTTAATGAATTTTACGGCTAAAATGGTTTTAAATACTAGATTTTCTTTTAGGGTCCGGTGTTAACCTGGTAAATATAGCCACAAAACTTGCGAATCTGAGGCTTGAAAACCCAACTATTTTAGCATCTGGCATTATGGACGAAAATGCTGGAAGTATGAAAAGAATTGCTGATTGTGGTGCAGGCGCCATTATTACAAAATCAATTGGGCTTAAACCAAGAGAAGGATATCCAAATCCAACAATTGTAGAATTGGAATGTGGTTTATTAAATGCAATGGGATTACCAAATCCAGGAATTGAAAATTTTGGAGATGAAATTAAAAAATTAAAACAATCCAAAACCCCAATTATTGGCAGTATTTTTGGCGCGGATGCTACTGAATTTGTTAAATTAGCAAAAGAAATGAAAAACTATGGTGTAGATGCACTTGAGCTTAACATGAGTTGCCCTCATGCCAAAGGATATGGTCTTGAAATAGGCTCAGATCCAAAGCTGGTAAATGAAATAACTTCAAAAGTAAAAAATGCAATCAAGATACCTGTTTTTGTAAAAATTTCGCCCAACTTGATGAATATTGTTGAAATTGCAAAGGCTGCAGAAAAAGGAAATGCAGATGCGGTTGTTGCAATCAACACTGTAAAAGCTATGAAAATAGATCTTGATCTGAAAATGCCAGTGTTATCCAACAAGATGGGTGGTTATTCGGGGAAGGCAATCAAACCAATAGGTATAAGATGTGTCTATGAAATATTCAAGAATGTTAAAATTCCAATTATTGGGGTGGGTGGAATAACAAACGGTGAAGATGCAATAGAATACATGATGGCAGGTGCATCAGCTGTACAAATTGGTTCTGGAGTTTATTATCGAGAAATAGACATTTTCAAAAAAATATGTAAAGAAATAGAAGAGTGGATGAGGAATAATAATTATAAAAAATTATCAGAAATCATTGGAGTAGCACACAAATGAACTATCCAAAAATAGTAAAAATCATAGATTCAAAAAAAGAAAATTCTGATGTAAAAACAGTACTTTTTAACTATCCTGGGAAAATTGTTCCAGGTCAATTTTTTATGATATGGATTCCAGATGTGGATGAAATACCTATGAGCATATCATACATTAAAAAGGATGTCAAAGGCATCACCTTTAGAAAAGTGGGAGATGCAACTAATGCTTTATTTAGTCTTAAAAAAAATGATAAAATAGGCGTCCGCGGACCATATGGGAATGGTTTTAAAATTACTGGTAAAAATGTTCTTTTTGTGGGTGGGGGAACTGGCATAGCTATGATTGTTCCAGCAGTAGAAAAAGCGATCAAAAATAAAATTAAATGTACAGTGGTTCTGGGTGTGGGAACTAAGAATGAATTGTTTTTTGAAGAACGATTGAAAAAAATTGGTGCAGAAGTATATGTTGCCACAGATGATGGCAGCAAGAGTTACAAAGGCTTTGCATCGGATTTGGCAAAAGAATTAATTGAAAAAAACAAGTTTGACCAAATTTTAACATGTGGACCAGAATTAATGATGAAAAAACTGTACGAAAGTCGTAAGAACATACCCCTTCAAGCATCAATGGAAAGATACATGAAATGTGGATTTGGGATATGTGGACAATGTTGTGTTGGAGAAGGACTACGTGTGTGTAAAGAGGGTCCTGTGTTTGATGAAAAAGTTCTAAAAAATATTAAAGAATTTGGTGTTTTTAGTAGAGATGCATCTGGTAGTAAGGTGAGATTATGAGCATATATTATGACGAAATAAATGTTAGTACTAATGGCGAAGTGGATATTATTGACATTACCGACGATGTTCAAAAAATTGTAAACAAATCAAAAATAAAAAGTGGAATTGTTTGTGCTTTTGTAAAAGGATCAACCGGAGCCATTACAACAATCGAATATGAGCCAGGTCTTATGAAGGATCTACCAAGAGCCCTTCAAAAAATAGCTCCAAAAGGTGAACATTATGATCATCATGAAACATGGCACGATGATAATGGACATTCACATGTGAGAGCAAGTTTAATGGGTCCAAGTATTACCATACCAATTAAAGATGGAAAATTAATTCATGGTACTTGGCAACAAATTGTTTTTGTGGAATTGGACACAAGACCTAGAGATAGGTCTGTAATTGTCCAGATAGTTGGAGAATAATTATTTTTGAAAACTAAAACAGATATTGCTTGCTTTTTCCCCACCATATAAAATCTTGACATTTTTTCCGATAGAAAAGCCATATAACGATAATTTTACTGACTTGAATTCTACTTCGTGATTAAAAGAGCCTTTCATCTCTATTGTTTTGTATCTTCCATATGAAAGCATTCCGATTTTTTTTTCTACTGTTGTTATCTCATTTGAATTATTATCAAAAAAACTAATTCCTATTTTATTTATTTTTAATAAAAATGGCTTTTCAAGGTATAATGTTGCAGTCCAATCAGATTCTGGTATTGTAACTGCCCCTTCCACTTCATAAAATACTGTCTCTGATTTTTCATCAAATATGCTAATTGTTCCAAGTTCATCACTACTTTTTGAAGGAATGTCATTTAATAGTTTTCCACATCCCAAGAAAAATGTGTATGTGTTTGGATATACCTTTATAAGATGTGTTGTTGAAATTGATTCATACCCGTCATAAGCCATTAGTGTCACTGGATAGACAAGGGGGTATTCTACATCATATCGATTTTCAAAATTATAGATGTGTTGTACTTTTGCACCTTCTGCAATATTACCATCTCCAAAATCCCAGTAGTATCTTTTTATGTCTTTTTGAGGGGTCATATATTTTGTTGCATCAAACTCAATTTTTTCATTGAAGTAGGCCTGTTCAACTACCGTAAAATCAGAACCTTCTAGATGAGATAAAGAATATTCTTCCATATCTGTTGTTTTGTTAGTTCTAGTAAGAAAGAGTACATTAAACATTAGTAAAATTGAGATTGACAATGCTAGCAATTTTTTATACAAGTTCATTCTCCTTTTTAAAAAAATATAATTATATATTATATAAAATTTTCCTAACAAAATATTATTATATTAAAAAGGTAACATTATATATTAGAAATATATCAAATAACTTACAAAATGGGGGACTCATGCTAGTCAAAAAACTATTAGTGTCTGGTCTATTGATTATGATTCTATCTACAAGTTTTGCTTACAATACTTTAGCAGACAGTAATGAACCCCCTAAATGGAGTGATTGGAAATACAGGCAAGAGATCAAACTACCAATAGAAACGTGCAATAGCGGTGCCAGGTATCAACCAATTGATATTCAAGTGGAATTTAGAGATCCCTGTTGGGCAAAAGATAACGAAGAGCATTCTATTAGAGTGCTTTGTTGGGATGGAAAACAATGGCATCCTCTAGAATTACAGATATATAACTTAGAATACATTGATCAAACCCACACCCACATAAAAAAGTGCAATGTCATTTTTTTAGTCCCAGATATTGCAGATGGGAATGAAAGATATTTTGTGTATTATGATAGTGATGCAAAAAGCAAACCAAATTATGTAGATCATGTATCAATTGAAGACTCTTATTACTATTATGAACCTATATCTGGTGTGTCTGTTGAAGGAGACTATTATAAAATTATCGAGGATGGATATATTGTATACGGGATAGGTCAAAAGGGAAAAGCAATTAACAGATGTTTTTCACAAGTTGTTTTGAAACAAAAACCTGAGACTAAGGAGTTTGGTTTACTCGGTTCTGAAATCCTTGCATCCTTTAGCTTTTCATATCATGCAGGTCCAACAGATGAGTATGAAAGATCATCAGATCAAAAGCTTGTCTCTAAAGAGATCTCTATAGATGGTAACTTGATGGTCGAATTTAAAATTGTTAGTGAATCGGATGATGGGAATCTTATAACAACAAATTCGTATAGATATTATTATTGCCCTACAGACGTTAAACGAATTAGTGTACATGTTAGACATCATGTTCTCAACCCTGTGAAAGTATCTGGATTATTAAATGCAGATGGAAGATACGCTGCACTTTTTTCATTTAAGTCAACTAGCGAAAAACTTAAAAAAATGCGTTTTGGAGAAATACTCCCATACTTGCATGTTGCTGGAGATGATGGATCGGTTAAAGAATATAATATGATTCTAAACCCTGAGGAAAAAACACGCGAATGGTTGATTTCCTATTTGGATGATTGTGATGTAGGAAAAGGGGCTTGGGTCTCTTATGATGAGGGAAATAAAGGGGAAGCACAAGCGATTATTTTTTCTTCAAATGAGAACATAGTAAAACTAGATACAAAAGGAGAGCGGGATGGCATACAAGTAAAAGTTGCTGAAAAAGAAATTCTTGATGCTATTGGAGCAGAAATCGATTATGCAAACGTAAATTTGGGTAGAAATTCCTACGAAAAAAATGGTGTCCATGATCTTGATATTCCAGGTGACTTTTTTGTTGAGTACAACGCAGAATTTTTTACATCTGAGAATGGCGGATATGATGATGTTATCAAGGAAGCAGATTATTTTCAAACATTGATAAAACATCGACAGGATGTCGGCGGAGGTACAAAAGATGAAAATATATATACATTAACAGTAACTCCACGACTTACTGGAAGATTTTTTTCAGATACATCTCTATTAGAAAGTTTAGGTTTGAATCTAATAAACCTTACATATATTTATGCAGAACTATATCAAAATAATAAGATTATTTCTACAAATTATGCAACAAAACCATTGATTGGAGCGCCAAAAATAAAATTCCCAAAATTGGCTGCTGGAGAATATATTGTAAAAATATTTAGAAAAATTGGTGATAAAAAAACAAGTTTTATAGGCTTAGAGCCTGTTAAATTAGACTCTGATGCAGATGTTAATGTTGTTTGTACATGGCCCAAAAATATTAAAATAAAAACCATTGACCAAAATAACAAGTATGTCGGTAACATCAGATTATCTCTTTATAAAAATGATACAGTTGTTGCAACTAATATCACAAAAAATGAAGAAGATGCAGTATTTAATGTTCCTTTTAATTTATTGGGCGAGTATGTCTTAAGAGGATTCTATAAAGGTTTTAAGATATATGACGATAAAATCCCAAAGCTCCGTAAAAATGTTAATATTCAATTGGAGTTATATGATTTAACTACAAATGTTAAAGATACATTAGGTTTTTCTCCTGGAGTTAATTTAAGGCCATATTTAACAAGCTCTGAGCAACATGAAAAACAAGAAATATTGCCATCTTATGACAAATATGGAACATATAGATTTAAAGATCTCCCCCCTGCTGTTTATGTCCTTCATTTATCATATGCTAGTTTTCACCAAGAAACAAATTTCAATATTTATGGCGAAGGAAACTCAGCAGAAATCACATTCCCTGCAAAATATGATCTAAGTGTCAAACTTTTAAATTCTAGAGGGCTTCCAATTTCTGATGATGGGAAAAATATAGATATTTATCGGGATGGGCAACTGGTTGTTGAATCTTTATCCGACGGAAAAATAGTTTCTTTGCCTCCAGCAGAATACACAGTATATGTTGAATCTGGAAACAAAGGCATAGGTATACATAATCTTGTATTAACAAATAATAAAGAAATTAAAGTCGTTACAACAGAAAAATCGATTATTCCTTTATTAGTTATTATATTAACAATAATTCTTATAGTTCAAATGACTGTTGTATTTATAATTAAGCGAATTTCATTGAATAGTTTTTTGAAATTGTTGGCCATGGCTTTTATTGTACTTTCTTTGATTCAACCATGGTGGGTTTTAAACGCTTCAACAAATGACAGTTATGCTAATAAAAACTCTGAAATGTTTTTGATACCGTCAGTAATGGTTGAAGATGTCAAATATGGCGATTCAACGTATTTGGAATTGGCAACAATACCAGATGCTTTTACTGATTTCCTAGGAGTACTTTTATTAATTGTATCTGTAGGTTTTGTTTTGATAGGAATCAGTTTTTTACCAAACTTGCTCTATAAAAGAAGGTTCTATAAAGCGCTCATCTCTATGAGTATTTTGTTTTTGATTTTAGTATCGGTAGCATATTGTTTTGGCATGTCTAAAATCACTGAAATTAGTTTGGGCACAATACAAGGTGGAGGTGTGCTTGAAGTAATTTTACCAAATGAAGAAACTGTATACATGCATGCAACTTGGGGTCTTGGTCTTGGTTTTTATTTCTGCATTTTATCAGCTTTAACTGCATTATCTGCAGGTATTTCTGATTTTATTAGAAGAAAGTGGAATAAAAACTAAACAATAATCTAGCTTCTAATTCTATTAATTATCTCAAAAACAGGTTTGGGAACAAGATCTTGCCAAGACTCATCATTTGCTATCCTTCTACGTATTTCCTTTCCTGAAAATTCTTTTTTATTGTACAACTGTGTTTTTTTTACTTCATAATTTTTCTCTTCAAAAAGCTTTTTTGTAAATGAATTATTGCTTATAACCACGTCAAAATCAGAACATATAGATAAAACATGATCAACCCATTGGGGTGGATTATGTATGTCGGGGATTGAAATTATCTTGTAGTTTTTAATACCTTTATCTTTTAAAGATCTTTTAATCATGAGTTCTCGTTCATCTGAAGAAAAAGGATTGTCAATTGTATTGCTATACTGCGAGGATCCAACACCGATTATCACTTCACTATATTGTTTAGACAATTCTTCAACTACCTTTAAATGACCATTGTGAAAAGGTTGAAATCTTCCGATAAATAACGCTTTCATTTATTCGTCCTTTGCCTCAGCAGGTTTTGGGGTTGGACTAATCTTTCTTTCAGATTCAAGCTCGACTTTAGCTCTGATATCTAAGGGCTTCATAGCCTTTAATTTTTTCAAAAGAGCTTTTTTACCTTCACCTACCAAAGCTTGATCAATCACATCAGTCAAACTCTCAACAGGGATAATCTTAATTTCGTCTCTATATTTATCTTCTATCAGTACATCATTAAAATTGGATTTAGGGATTATCACTCTCTTTATACCTGCCTTTGCTGCTGCCTCAATCTTTGCAGTAGCTCCACCGATTGGCAAAACAGTACCACGAATACTCAAAGAACCTGTCATTGCAGTATCTTGACGGACAGGGACATTTTCCATGGCAGAAATCACAGCAGTTATGACAGAGATACTTGCAGAATCCCCTTCAAGCCCCTCATAAGTACCAATAAATTGAATATGAATATCATGCTCTGTTATATCTTTACCCATATACTTCTTTATGATTGCAGAAATATTTAGGACAGATTCTTTTGCTATATCCCCGAGTTTTCCTGTTGCAATAACCTTGCCTTCTGATTGAGAACCTGCTGGGGTAACCTCTGCGACAATGGGAAGTACTAAACCAGAAAATTCACTCATAGAAGGATCTGCACTATGAACTGCAAGGCCATTTACCACCCCAATCTCTTGGCCCATTATCTTAAAAGATTTGTAATCCTTGCGTTGCTCAATAGTACGATCTACAACCTGCTGTTCTAGAGACTTTGCAATTTTCTTTGCTCTAAGAACATGATCTTTGGTTACTATTTTTGCTTTATCTTCAAATGCCAAATCTCCAGCAGCCCTTATTAAACCACCAAGTTCACGAAGACGTAAAGATAATTTTCCTTTACGGCCAGCACGACGTTGATCCTCATGAATAATCTCAGCTACAGCATCTCGGTCGAAATGAGGTATTTTCTCATCTTTTTTAATTTCTTGAGCTACAAAACGAATTAACTTAGCACGATTCTCGTCAGTATCATCCATCACACTGTTCAAATAAATTTCATAGCCGTAACCTCTGATACGAGAACGTAACGCAGGATGCATACCTTTTAAAGCATCTAGGTTACCTGCAGATACTAAAATAAAATCGCAAGGCACTGCCTCTGTTTTTACCATAGCACCAAAACTGCGCTCTGACTGGCCAGTAATTTGAAATTTTTTCTCTTGTATGGCGGTCAAAAGATGCTGTTGAGAAGGCAAATTCAAAGTATTAATTTCATCGATGTAAAGGACTCCTTTATGGGCACGATGAATGGCACCAGCTTCGACTAATTGATGAGGTGGGGTTTCAAGACCTGCTGACTGAAATGGATCGTGACGTACATCGCCAAGGAGCGCCCCAGAATGTGCTGCAGTGGCATCAATAAATGGAGGATTGTCTTTCTTCTCATGAGCAACTAGTACCTTTGGAACTTGATTCAGGGTATTTCGTTGTAACATAGATCCTCTAGAGAAGAGAACAATCATGAAAAATGCAAAGATGCCACCCAACAATAAATATTCAATATGAATATCTCCACCTTCGCCAGTAAACAATGGATAAAATGCAGCAATTGCTGCAATTAACACAATCATTGCCGCAATAGAAAAAATCATGCTACTTTGCTGTTCTTTTTTCTTTTTTGCTTCAGTCCTCTGTGCTTTGACGATCTCTTGTGCTTTCCCGCCAGGAACCACACGAATATGAGGGGTGTTTGGATCATCTGTATTTGGATAAGCAATAATATCTTCCAGTTCTTCTTTTGGTAAAAAAGCTGTCATAGCACGTGCAACCATAGATTTTCCGGTACCTGGATCACCTATAAGCATAACATGACGCTTTTGTTCAGCTGCTTTTCTAACAATCTGTACTGCTTTATCTTGACCTATAACCTGATCTAAAAGAAGTTCAGGAACTTCTATATCTGCCGTAGTTTTAAAATCCTGAGATTTTATCCACTCCTTAATAGGTGTTAACTCTTCCTTTTTTTGTTCTTTATCTTCCACCATGCTAGTAAAATCTCCGTTTTCCTCATTTACAATATTATTGTATTTAAGTATTTTTTTAGTTTTGTATCAAAGAGCCATATATCAATCTTTCTCACCATTATTAATTATCACTTGTTACTCTCAATTCAAATTTTACTTTGAATAAAATTTTTAGAAATCTTTATAAATGATTAAAAAGTTCTCAACAAAAATAAAATATTAAAAGTGTGGTGGAGGAAAAAAATGACTAAAAGTGAAATAATGATAAAGATAGGAAGTTGGTCGTTTCTGATTGGCATAGTAATAGCCCTAATTTTTGGTATAGTGCAAGCATCAACGCTACAAGCATCTCTTGATGATACGTCAAAAGCAGGCGATATATTTTTTACGACAGAAACAGGCGGTGCAGTAGCATGGGTATTGGCTGTAATTGGTGCAATTGTAGGTATCTTGGCAGTCTACGGTCGAGGAACAATAACATCAAAAGAAACACCAGGTTTTCTATTGGCTGGAATAGCTTTAGTAGTAATGGGCGGAGTATTCCAATCCGACACATTAGGTGGAATGACGATGGCTTTAAAACCATGGATAGGCCCATTATTGGCAGGTGTGTCGTTTAGTTTATCAATATTTGTCGCACCAGCTGTTGGATTATTGGCAATTAAAGCTATATGGGATATGGGAAAAGACGTCTAAACTTTTCTCAACTTTTTTCTTTTTTATTTTAAAATATTCCACAACAATATTGTGATAATGCCGATTACAACAAAGATAACCCAAAGAATGTAGGCTATTTTGATTCGAGAGAGCCATTTTGCTTTTTTTTCAGGAGTGTCAAAAAATCTCCCAAGTACCGGATCATCTTCAATAGAATTCATTTTGCTTTTTTCGACTCCATAATGGCTTTTATTCTTTTTCTGCGGAAGAAATCTTCCCTTTCTCGCTCTTCAAGTTGCATTTCGATATACTTTTTTGTGCCTTCCAACCGTGGAATAAGATTGTTTTCAAGAACATTTACACGCCGCTTGGTTTTCTCTATTTCTACAGTTAATGCTTTAATTCTGCCTTCTAAATCAGCCAACTCAATAAGTTTTAGAACTATGTCAGTAAATTGTTTTTGTGCATCATCTAACTTTGAACAAGTTTCAAAAAATCCATATTGTGGTTTTATATCTTTTTTTATATTCTCAGTATTGATTATTGGTATTTTCACTCCCATAATATTGTCATTTTCGAGATCTATCTCTCCGACATATTCTGAAAGTTGCGATGCCTCGTCTGTTTTATTTTCACCCAATATCATTTGAGCTTGTATCAATGACGAAAATGCTTTTTTTAACTCTTCATCAACTTCTTTTGACAAAATGTTTCTTTTATCAATAATCTCAAAGAATTTTTCTACAAGGGCATCACGTTTCTCCTCCAGTAGTTTATGGCCTTTTTGGGCCAATACTAATTTTTTCCGAAGCTCAAGTAGTTCCATTCTTGTAGGGCTTATCCCTTCAATTATTTGTTCTACCATAATTATTTACTCTGCTTTTCTTTTTCTAGATGGTATTTTTTAATGTATTTTTCATCTATTTTTTTAAGCTCAGCTTTTGGTAATATTGATAGCAACTCCCATCCGATTGTTAGGGTTTCTATTATAGTTCTATCTTCATGTCTCCCCTGAGCAACAAAACGTTTTTCAAATTCATCTGCAAATTTCAAATACTTTCTATCTCGATCTGAAAGAGCATCTTCCCCAACAATTGCAACTAAGTCTCTTAAATCGCATCCTTCTGCATAACCTGCATAAAGTTGATTTGCTACACCAGCATGATCTTCACGAGTTCTGCCCTCTCCAATACCTCGATCCATAAGACGAGAGAGGCAAGGCAAAACTGCAACTGGAGGATAAATGTCTTTTTTATAAAGAGCACGGTTTAAAACTATTTGGCCTTCTGTTATATAGCCAGTTAAATCAGGAATTGGATGAGTAATATCGTCGTCTGGCATAGTTAAAATTGGAATCTGGGTAATCGATCCTTTTTTACCTTTTATCCTACCTGCTCTTTCATAAATATTCGCTAGATCGGTATACATGTAGCCAGGATATCCACGTCGTCCTGGTACTTCTTCTCTTGCTGCTGCAATTTCACGAAGTGCTTCTGCATAGTTAGTAAGATCTGTTAAAATAACAAGAACTTGTAAATCAAGATCAAATGCAAGGTACTCTGCACAGGTGAGTGCCATACGTGGTAAAATTACACGCTCAATAGTCGGGTCGTCTGCAAGATTTAAAAACATAACAGTACGCTCAAGAGCTCCTGTATTTTCAAAATCTCTAATAAAGAGATTAGCTTCTTCTGCAGTAATCCCCATAGCGCAAAAAACTACAGCAAACTTTTCTTCCTTACCAAGAACTTTAGCCTGACGAGCAATCTGAGCTGCCATTTCGTTATGTGGCAATCCTGCACCAGAGAATATCGGCAATTTCTGACCACGAACTAAAGTATTTAATCCATCAATAGTTGAAATCCCTGTTTGAATAAACTCTCTAGGATATTCACGAGAATAAGGATTAATTGGAGTCCCATTAATGTCTCGTCTTTCTTCAGGAATGATCGGTGGTGCATCATCAATTGGATTTCCAGTACCATCAAAAACTCGACCAAGTATGTCCTTTGAAACCCCAAGCTTCATAGTTTCTCCTATAAAACGGGCAGAAGTTTTGTCAGTATCAAGACCTTTGGTTCCTTCGAAAACCTGTACAATTGCTTTGTCCATGAAAGCCTCAAGAACTTGTCCGGTACGTTCTTCGCCTGAAGCCAATTTAATTTTGACAACTTCGTTGTAAGCAACATCTTTTATCTTTTCAACAACTATCAAAGGGCCAGCTACTTCTGAAACTGTCGTATATTCTATATCTTTATTGCTCATTATTTTTTACCTCCTTGGATAAGAGACTCAATTTCTTTTTCCAGATCTTTCTCCAATTCTTTGAATCTCTTGTCATATTCTTTATTCGAAGTTGTTTTCATCCTAGCCAACCTTTCTCGTGTTTTCATAGTCAAAATGTCGTCTACAAGAACATTTTTTGTAACGGCATCTTGAGTCAAATCATAGAAGTTTAGAATCAATCGTAACATTTCATATTGTTTTCCGCCAGGGCAAAATGTATCAATTTCGTGGAATGCGCTTTGTTGCAAGAAATCTTCACGAAGCATCCGTGTACTTTCTAAAACAACTCTTTCTCTTGGTGGCAATGCATCAGGACCTACGAGCTTAACTATCTCCTGCAATTCTGACTCTTTTTGTAAGAGCGCCATAGCGCGGTTTCGTAATTTAAGCCAATCCTTGCCAACTTCTTTATTCCACCAAGTTTTGATTTCATCAAGATATAGTGAATATGATTTTAACCAATTAATGGATGGAAAATGTCTTCTGTCGGCCAAATCAGCATCAAGAGCCCAAAAAACTTTTACAATACGTAATGTGTTTTGAGCAACAGGTTCAGAAAAATCACCACCAGGAGGTGAAACTGCGCCCATGACGGATACAGAACCTTCTTTATCTTTTGAACCTAATAATTTAACACGCCCTGCACGCTCATAAAATTCGGCAAGACGAGACGCCAAATAAGCAGGGTATCCTTCTTCACCAGGCATTTCTTCCAATCTGCCAGATATCTCTCGCATAGCTTCTGCAAGACGAGACGTGCTGTCAGCCATTAAAGCTACATCGTACCCCATGTCTCGGTAATATTCAGCAATTGTAATGCCTGTGTAAACACTAGCATCTCTAGCAGCAACGGGCATATTGGATGTATTGGCAATGAGAACAGTTCGATTCATAAGAGGTTCACCTGTTTTTGGATCTTCTAATTCTGGGAACTCACGAAGTACATCCGTCATCTCATTACCACGCTCCCCACAACCAATGTAAACAACAACCTGTGCATCACTCCATTTTGCAAGCTGGTGCAACATAACTGTCTTTCCAGTTCCAAATCCGCCAGGGATTGCTGCTGTACCGCCTTTAGCTATTGGGAAAAAAGTATCTATAACGCGCTGTCCTGTAACCAATGGTAACGTAGGATCCAATTTTTTTGAAGTAGGTCTTGCTTTCCGAACAGGCCATCTTTGCATCATCTGAAGTTTTACATCGCCAGTATCAGTTGAAACGGTTGCAATATCATCAACTACTGTATAGTCTCCTTCTTTTTCTATAGAAAGCAGTTTACCGGAAACATCTGGAGGGGCAATTATCTTATGAGTGATAATCGATGTCTCTTTTACTTCTCCGATCACATCACATGGCTTCAGTATTGTGCCTGGTTTTGCAGTTGGTTTAAAATGCCATTTCTTTTTTCTATCCAAGGCAGGTACTTCCACACCACGTTTGATAAAGTCCCCCGTTTCTTTTACGATGTCGGGCAATGGCCTTTGTATACCATCATAAATATTAGTAAGAAGGCCTGGACCCAATTCAACTGATAGCGGCATCCCGGTAGTAATTACTTTTTCACCTGGCTTTAAACCATTAGTATCTTCATAGACTTGGATAATTGCATTGTCTTCATTAAGGCGAATTATTTCACCGATAAGGTTTTCCTCCCCGACCCTAACTACGTCGTACATTTTTGCACCACGCATACCATCTGCTTCTACGACAGGTCCAGATATTCGGATGATTCTTCCTTGTTTGTCTTTATTTACCATTATTTTTCCTCCAAATTATTTTTTATTTACTTCTATTCCAACTGCTTTTTTAATTAAACGTGAAACAAAATCCACACGGCCTTCTTTCCGACCATGTTTATCAGGTATTTCAACGATAATTGGAACGCTATTTCTAAGTCTAAAGTCTTTTAGATATTCATTTATAGAATTGGCAATTTCTTCTGTAATGAACAATACCCCAATGTCATCTCTTTCAATTATATTGAACCAAATATCCTTTTCATTGCCATCCGGAACAAAAATTTCTTTCAAACCTGCGAGATGAAATCCAGTTGCAGTATCACTATCACAAAAAGCTGCCAGTTTCATCCGCTCGCCTCCAAGATTAAAAGTTTTTTAATGACTTCAGATGATAAATTTTCACTAATTCCTTTAACAATAACCTTTAAATTTCTAATTTCGAATTCTTTTGAAACGATAAATCTAAGCGTAGGCCCAATTGTAACATAGTTCTCTATTGAAACATCTTTAACAAGTTTTATGAAATTAACATCTAAAGCATTCTCCAAAACTTGGACTGACCCTTCTTTATTATAATCCTCAATAGCATTTTTCAATGCATCGTAATAAGACGTCCCTTGCAATGATGAAATTACTTGTGAAACAGATTCGCTTTCAGATAATTCATTATATTTCCAAGTTGCAATTTCTTGACCTTCACCTAAAAAAAGTTTTTTACATGTATCCTCGCCATAACCAATTTGTTTTGATCGTAGAATGTTTTTGATATTAAGTGTATCAATAAGATAGTTGATAAATTTCTTTTTACCATTCTCACATTTATATGGTAGTTGTATCTGCTTAAATTTGTCAATTACAAATTTATCAATTTCTGTATCAAATTTTAAAAAATCAATTTTTTCTTCAGAGAGCATATCAATTATGTTTTCTGGAAATCCATTCTCTTTTAACAACTGTGGCATTTTGCTCTTTTCAACTTCAATAATTTTCAGTAATAATTTTTTTGTACTATCTAAAACAGCCTTATCAAGTATATTTTTATTTATTTCTTTATTTTGAATTTTGTCTTTTAACACATTTTTAATAAGATAGATGTCAAACTTTTCCAGATATGTTTCGTAAAAATCTTTCATCTTATTTGAACTATCTTTTTTCATGGTCTGAACTGTTTGAATAAAGTTATCATCAAGTGACTTCTGTATCTCAAGAGTGTTCTTGCCATCTATCGTGTAGTCTTTATTTGTGTTTAAAAGATCTATAAAACCATCAAGATTCTTACTTTCTACTAGTTTGTTAAGTTCTTTTTCTGTTAGGTAAGGATTCCCAATTGCTTCAAACTTAGCATTAGGATAAACAAATTTAGCATAGGTGGAAAAAGGACGGGAGATGACAGCTATGGCCCCCGCTAATACAGCACTTATCAATATCCAGAATGGATAGTTATAAGGGTCAAATACTGTTTCTAACAAAGTCATCTACTCCCATGTTATGAGAAAAGCAGCTTACCCACCTTTATCCTAATCTTGTCTTTTTCTCTTTTTAGAATTCCATCAAATGTGTTGTCAAGTGTTGCTCGTCCATCTGCTGATTTGAGAAAGATTCCGCCAGCTGATTTTATGGTTCCGCTAACAGAAATCCCCAATTCCTTTGCAATTTTTTTATCAGTATCTCTTGATACAAGAATTGTACAACTTGATCCAAGTTTTTTACGACCGTCTTGTATTAACTGTTTTACTAATTTTTCGTACTCCTTTCCCTTTAGGCTTGATAGTTCATAATGTGCTTTTACAAAACATTCATCAATTATTTTTTCCTTAGCAATCATTATTTCTTTTTTTATCTCTTGATTTGCTTTAGAAATTAAAATTCTCTTGATGTTTTCACTTTGAGTTTTGCCGTTTGCTAGTATTTTCTCTGCTTCATCTTTTGCTTCTTTTTTTGCTGATTCTATAATGCTTTTAGCTTGATTTTCAGCTTCTTTTAAAATCTGCTTAATTTCTTTTTCGGAATCCTTTTTTATCTGTTGAATTATCTTTTCTGCAGACATGTTCTCTTAACCCAAATTTATAGCAATCCAAGTCCAGTCATTAGAAGAATGCCTACCAACAGACCAAATATTGCAATTGTTTCAGGCATAACAGTAAATATTATACCACGAGCTGCCACATCTGGGTTTCTACCCACAGCACTAATGGATGAAGATGCAACCATACCTTGGTTTATAGCTGAAATGCCAGTAAGACCAACAGCTAAGCCAACCCAAACAGCACCCATTCCCATGAGGGGTGTTACAGTTGCGCTACCACCGCCAAGCAAACCAGCACCCATCATCAGCAATATCGCCGTTAACAAACCATATACTGACTGAGTCATAGGCAATACTTGCAGAACAAGCAACTTACCAAACAAATTTGGCTTTTCAGCTGTAACTGCTACTGCTGAAGATCCTGCAAGTGCGAGACCAATGGCAGAAGCTATTCCTGCCATTCCTATTGCCAAAGCACAGCCAAGGATTACAAGGGTTTTGTTACTATCGCTTTCTTTAGCTGCTGTACCATCATCTGCGTTCTCATCTTGGGCCAATGCCAATATTGCAGAAAAACACAACATTGCTGCAAAGAGCATTGCCACTATTGCTGCCTTTCTCTTTATTTTCATATTATTTTTCCTCCATTATTTATTCTATTTCTTTTTCAATTTTTTTTGTATACTTTCTTTTTATTTTAAAAGGTGTGAACTCTTGTCCACCACCTTCATAAAACCTGTTGAAAAACTCAACATATTGAAGTCTAAGAGAATGAATCGCAGCCCCAAGAGCCTGGAGCCCAAGATTTACTGTGTGAAGAACCAATAGTAAAATGATCATTATAACAATTCCAATGAATGGAATCATATTTCCCATCAATTGAGAAATCACATTGAATGCAAGTGCCATACCTACTGTTGCAAGACCTAGCGCCAATAATCTTGCGTACGAAAGCCAATCACCAACATAACCCGTTATATCGAAAAAACCTATGGGTCCTTCACTTACAAAGAGTTGAATTATGCCAATTAGAACGAAACTTGCTGCTAGATAAAACAATGGTGTCGAAAGTTCGACATTTAATATGAAATTACTAATTAATAAACCCCCCCCTATTTGAAGTGGTATCCAACAGAATTTTGTTGTAAGCATTTCTTTATAATTCTTTCTTTTATATGCCTGATAAACTCCCAATATAACCCCAATATTAAGATGAATAAGACCAAAAATCAGAGCTATTGCAAGTATTGTTAAAGGATCTTTTATTGAATCTACGGGTAAATGAATACCACCAATATTTAACTCATACAATAGTTTATTTGGGTCGCCATAGAAAAATCTTGGAATAAAGTCACCAAAGAAACTGTTTGTCAGAAAACCGAAAACAGTTGTCACGATACCCATCCAGATGCCCATGAAGGACCAAGATCGGATCATGTCACTATGCTTTAATTTAAAGTATCCAAATAAAGATAGAATGAGGATAACTGAGCCATACCCTGCATCGCCCAGCATCACACCAAAAAAAACCATGAAAAAGATTCCCATAATGATAGTAGGATTGATTTCATTGTATTTAGGTAACGCAAACATTCCTAGAAGATCTTTGAATCCTTCTGCCCAGCGTGGTGTTTTAAGATAAACCGGAGGATTGTCAGGATTGATAGAGGGGGTTTCAAAATCACATATTATATGCTCCTCTGCAACCTTAGTCAATGTTGTTTTTAATAACTCCTCATTTTTTTCAAGAGCCCACCCTTTGATAATAAACGTAGAGTTGGTTTTAGCAAAGTTCTTTGAAACTTCCATACGTATTCTTTCAAGTTGAATCTCTTCACGCAGCGCCAATAAATCATTAAGTTGTTTTTTTGCGTAGTCTCGCAGATCTGCAATTATCTGTTTTTTCTCTCGCTCTATGGATTTTTTTTCATTCTGGAGATTTTTTATGACTTCTTTAACAGAACCAGAATCTATTTCAAAATTAAACTCGGTAAGTTTTTCGCGACTTATTTTTTCGATGGCCTCTTTCTCAGAGATATAGGCACCAATAACAACTGCCCATTCAATCTTTTTACCACTACCAAACTGTTTAGAAATTATAAATGATTTATCCACTTTCTCAATCTGTGATTTTAAATCATCAAATTCAGTGGTTTTACCAGCTTTTATAATTAGATAATCAGATACTCCAAGATCTGACAAATCAAAATCAAAATCTTTGATGTAATTTAATTGATTCAAATCTGTATCAATTCTCTCTTTTTTTTCTTTAATATCCTCTAGTTTTTTCTCACTTTCAAGAACATGTTTCTCAATATCGGAAAGAATGCCTTCAGTATGTGAATAAATCTCTTCTAAAGAACGGTCATCAACTGTTTTAACAGTAGGCAGTTCTGGATTTAATAAAGCTTTAATCCCACCTTTTTTTGGTTGAATTTTCTTTAAAATATCAATTATTCTTGAAAGACGAATTTCGTAATTAGCACAAATTGCTGCCTCAAGATGAGTAGTTGCTTCCTCAGAATATTCTAATATCTCTGGCTCGTCTTTTGATACGTTTCTGATTTCCATCAAACCAGTTTCATAGAGTTTTTTTATTACATCCTCTGCGTAACTCTGATGAACAATCAGCGAGACTTTTTTCATTGAAGCCGGAAATAAAATTACTTACTCCCCCTTGCCAATTTCATTTACAATTAAATCTACTGCTTTTGAAATATTCTTATTCGCAGTTTGTTGAATTTTAGTAATCTCATTCTTCCCTTCTTTTTTAAGTCTTTCAATTTCTTTTTCTGCGGACTCTTCTGCCTTTTTATTTAATGTAGCTACCGTCTTCTGTGCCTTTTGAATTATTTTTTGTTTTTCTTTTTCAGCATCCTTTCTAGCTTTTTCAATGATTTTTTCTGCATCTATCTTTGATTTCTCGATGCCCTGAATAGATTTTTTTTCCGCCTCTTTAATACTTTTAATAGATTTAGATGCCATCGGTTACCCTGTAATAAAAAGAGATTTATTATAGTTTTTATAAGTAATATATATCTAATTACATGCCCCAGAACCTATCTGTCTTCCTCTTAATCTCAAAAATTTTATTTAGTAAATCCTTTTCATCAAGGTTTAAAACATCCATGTCGCGAAGCTTTTTTGCATCACTTGCTGGTATGTCTGTAAACAAGATATCTTCGCCTTTTATTTGTCGACCAACTGTAACACCTTCTATTGATATTGCCACTTCTTGCCCTTGGACCGCTTCATCTACAGACTTATTCTCGGATTGGATTCCTTTAATCGAGCCAATAACTTTACCGTCTTCTTTCATAAGCTTTAATCCTGTTTTAATGCGGCCACTTAAAACTCTAACACCAATAATCGCAGGGTGACTTACACGGAAAACATATTCTGATAAAAATTTGACCATTCCTGGATGTATATAATCCTGCCTTCTGGCCCTTTCAAGCTCAGCCTTTTTCTTCTCGATCCATTCATCATAATTTTCCATTATTGTATAGATTACATCCTCGTTAAAAATTGTAATATCAGCATTTGATAGCTCTTCCTTTGCTTCTGGCAGAATTTTAACATTGAATGCAAAAATTAATTTATTAAGTGGATCTAAAGTCGCATCAGCCTCAACAATATCCCTCTTTGAAACATTACCAATTTCAGCTTTGCGAATTTTAATTCCTTTTTCTTTTGCCTCTTTGATTAATGCTTCTAGAGACCCTATAGTGTCTGCTTTAATAATAATTCCTTGCTCATCTAATTCAAAATCAACTTTGGTTTGATTTTTTACTTCTTTAATAACTTCTTCCAAGTTATCTTTCACAACTCTAATAGGAGCACCAGGTACAACGCCCACAAAATCTGGTGATGATATCTTAACTCCACATGCTGCATGAACTTCATCGACATTATCAAAACGCTCTCTTGGATCTCTGATCTCATCCAACGGTTTTGGTTTAAGAAGAGCTTTAATTTTAGTAACCAAAGGTTTATCGTTTGTGCCAATGACAATTTGATCAGATGCTTTCACTATACCGTTGTAAACGATTGCATCAATTGTTGTGCCTAATCCAACTTCCTCTTTTACTTCCAGAACGCTTCCTTTTCCTGGACCGCGTTCAATATGAAGTTTATCTTCCAAAAATCTTTGTGCAAGACCTACAAGAATCATAAGAAGCTCAGGTATACCCTCTCCAGTTTTTGCAGAAATTGGAACAATGCCTACTGTTTTTCTAAAATCACCAATATTGTAGTAAAGATCTGCGTTCAACTTTTGTTCAGAGATTGTACCAATGATCTCATATAACTTTTCCTCGAAAACTGTTTTTACATTGACGCGCTGGTTGTTAATACGTGTTTTTGCTGTCGGGCTATCGTCTTTTTGCCAACCAGATATTGCATCGATTTTATTGGCAGCTACAATGAATGGTGTTTTGTATTGTTTTAAAATCTTGATAGATTCATAAGTCTGAGGCTTAAAACCTTCATTAATATCAACAATAAGAACAGCTAAATCGGCGAGTGAACCGCCTCTAGCTCGCAATGTTGTAAAAGCATGATGGCCAGGAGTGTCAATAAACAACAAGCCAGGCAAAGTGAATTTCTTACCTTTTAAAAGATCTCCGCAAACTGCATATATTGTCTCAATAGGTACTTCTGTAGCCCCTATATGCTGAGTTATGGCTCCAGATTCTCTTGCAACGACTGTTGTTCCCCTAATAAAATCTAAAAAAGATGTTTTTCCATGATCCACATGGCCAAGAACACTGACAATTGGTTGTCTAACGTATTTAGATGGGGGGCTCATGAATTCACCTGGAGTTGGTTAATAAAAGCTCCCTTTTTAATATTTATTAACGAAACTTGAAAATATTTGTTTCACGCTTGCAAAAAACGATGTTGCCAGATTTACTATATTTTTCTGCAGATAACGGATCCTTTGTAATTATCTTCCCATTGCTTGTTTGAATGGTATATTTCCACGTCATCATCTTTCAATCACAAATTCAAAAAAATCTTTTTTGCTTATATATTTATAAACTAGATGATTGAAACTATTCAAAATCTTTAATATCGCTGATAATAATACGCATTGTGTGAATAATCTTACAGTTAAAAAAGTTGAAACAGAACAGGAATTGGAACAGGTTTTCAACATTCGTAAGAGGGTTTTTATTGAGGAACAAAAAGTACCTGAGAAAATAGAAATGGATGAATTTGATAAAACATCTGAACATTTTATTGCATTTCTTGGCAAGAAACCAATAGGATGTGCTCGTGTAAGAACAAATACTTTTGTAAAACTTGAAAGAATTGCTATATTGAAAGAATATAGAAGAAAAGGATATGGCAAAAAATTAACAGAGTTTCTTATTAATTATTGCAAAAAAAATAAGTCAAATGAAATCCTAATTCATTCCCAGAAATACATAACAGACTTTTACAAAAAATTTGGTTTTAAAACAATTGGTAAACCATTTGATGAAGCAGGGATTGACCACATAAAAATGGTTTTAAAGCTAGTTTAACCCCCTGCGTTTTTTTGTTTTCTCAAATTATGGATAAATATTTTGGCCCATGCGAACGATATAACAGATCCAATAAGATTTGCGGCAACTATGCCCCACCATACTCCAGTTAATCCTAATTGGAAAAAACAACAGAAAAATATTGCAAGAATTGGCATGAGAATAACAGTCCTCAACAATGTAGCTATCAACGAATAAAAACCCCTTCCAGTTCCTTGAAAC
This sequence comes from uncultured Thermoplasmatales archaeon, assembly GCA_964391625.1. Lineage (GTDB taxonomy): Archaea > Thermoplasmatota > E2 > DHVEG-1 > DHVEG-1 > CAYMMP01. The sequence continues at coordinate 24,339 of CAYMMP010000007.1, forward strand.
ATTGCCGATGATGCAATACCAAAAGCAGCACTAGGATAAAAGAAGCAAGATATCGTTATAAATTTTTCAAGATCCGGCGCAATTTCTGCTGAACCGTGACCAGTTGTAAAAACAATTGTTATAAAAGGTGCCAATAAAAAGATAAAAAAAGCTATTATTATTTCTATCATTAAACCAAATTTAACAGAATATACAAATGCTGTATCTAGTTTTTTATACTCTTTTTCCCCGTATGATGCCCCTGTAACAGAAGTTACAGCTGTTGCCAATCCAAGTAATGGAAGAATGGCTATTGTTACAACCCTCCAACCTGTAGAATAAACAGCTACACCATTATCCCCTGCCGAAGCAACAGTTACTATAATATAATTGAGTACAAGCATCATAAATGACATGCTAAGTTGTTGTATGGATGCTGGAAAACCCACTTTAAAAATATCCTTAACAATTTCCTTTTTAAATTTAAAATCTCTAAAATTGAGTGTGACATATGTATTTTTTCTAAAAAACAGCCAATAAATGAGAAGTAGTGCAGAAAGACCCATAGAGAGGATAGTCGCATAAGCTGCACCTGCCACACCCATCCTAAATGTGAATATAAAGATCGGATCTAAAATAATATTTAATCCTGCTCCCATAACTAATGCATACATAGCCCTTTTAGCATCACCTTCCCCCCGAAGCAATGCGGTAGCAATATTAATGAAAAAAATAACTAAACTACCAGCAAAAATAATGTGACCATAAGAAGTTGCCATCCCCAGCGATTCACCAGCACCAATGATTATAAATAATTTCTCTGCAAAGATATAGAAAATAATTGTATAAACAATTGAAATTAAAATCGTAATAATTATCGAATGAATAGCAACATTATCTGCACCCTGTTTGTCTCTTGCACCAATTCTGCGAGAAACAGCAGAGGAACCGCCAACCCCAATACCGGTTGAAATGGCTATTGCCATCATGTAAAAAGGCAATACGAATCCCAACGCAGCCAGAGCGAGTTTTCCTGTTTCTTCAACTGTTGATGTTGTGAACAACCAGGAACTAAAACCAGAAACCCATACTGCGTCCACAAAGTTATATATGGTTTGAACCGACATCGCGATAATCATGGGAATGGCTAGTTTGATTATCGCTTTCTTTGGATCTCCAAAAAGTGTTTTAACGCCTCTTGTTTCAATACTACCTGGCACAGGAATTGGAATGAAAAAGTCTATTTCAAGTTTATGATTTTGTAAAAACATTTTTTCAAAAGGCAATAACACTTTGTTGCTGCTGTTGCGTCTTAATTAACCTATTTTTATCTTCATCTTAGTTCCTCTTCCATATTATTTATATACGTGTTCTTTATTCCGAGTTGATATGGCACTTTGGCAAGGTAAGTCAACAAGGGCAAAAACTGGTCGTAGAATACGCTATGCGCGCGGTAAACGTAAATTTGAGATAGGCAGAGAATCTCATCTTACAACAATTGGTGAGCCACGCCATAAGATTATACGTACGATGGGCAATAATCGCAAGACAAGGATTAAAACAACGAACATTGCTTATATTGTAGATCCAAAAACCAAGAAAGCAACAAAAACTGAAATATTGTCTGTTGTTGAAAACAAAGCAAATATTCACTATGTAAGACGTAATATCATAAATAAAGGCGCCATTATCGAAACAAAAATGGGTAAAGCTGAAGTTACTTCAAGACCTGGGCAATCTGGAACAGTTAACGCAGTTTTAATATCCTAATAACATATTTGTTTGTGTGATACAGCATGGTTTCCAGAGGCGAGGAAAAGTACGTGATATGGCCAGTCTATTTTGATAAATCAATTTCTAGACTCTCGGGAAGAAAAGTCGCAAAAAAATATGCTGTTGATAAACCCAATATTGAAGATATCTCCAAAGCAGCCAAATCTCTTGGATTGAATCCTATTTTGGAAAAAGACATTGCCCATCCATCTCGAACGTGGAAAAAAGAAGGGCGAGTTTTGGTTGATAAAAAAATGCCAAAAAGTAAACTTTTAGTGCAAATTGCAAATAAACTTTAAAAATTTGTTCGTCATTTAACCAATATTAATCAACACCTTTATATATAAATTTATAATAAATAATTTTTATGAAAAAACTTCTAATAACCATAATATTAATCTTGGTTATTTTAAGTTCAACTTATTTTTATTACTCTGTAGATATCTTTAAACAAACTTCAGAAAAAAATGGCATATCTGTAACAAGTAAAGAAGAATCGTCGAATCAAACATATTATCTCTACAAAAATTATACTTTTTCAAAACCAAAAATATTGGAAGAAAAAACCTTTTTTAAAATAATAGATGAAAACGCAGATTCATTCACTTTGGAAGAAATAGACACTCGTGTCCCCGTCTATACTACAGTCTATACCTTCCCACTGGGAACTGTAATTGAAGATATCTCGTTTGAGCATTCTATCATTAAAAAAATAAAATTATCTAAAAAATTAAGTACGTGTTCTTTACCTGTCGAACAAAGTTTCAACAGAATTTCTTTTAAATCTAATGAAAAAGACACTGATGAAATTTATCCCGATTCTTGGTATAGAGTAACCTATGGTGGTGGAATATCAGAAGGCAACCGAACTATGTTTTTTACCATTCACACTTTTCCCATAAGATATTCTGAATCAGAAAAAACAGTATATCATATTGAAAATGCGAAAATTAGATTTTTTGTAAACAAATCTGCCTGTCAAAATAAAACTAATTCGACTTACGATCTAATTATAATTACTCCTAGAGAATTTTCAAGTTCACTAAGTTCATTTATCAAACATAAAAATGACATTGGAATAAGAACAAAATCAATCAATGTAGAAGATATCTATAATCAAAGATATTTTATAACATATGGTAGAGATAAACAAGAAAAAATCAAATTATTTATAAAAAATGCTGCAGAAAAATGGGGCATAAAATATGTTATTCTAGTTGGAGATATAAATAAAATTCCAGGTAGATATTATCACGCTGCATATAATCGCTCTAAACTTAAAAAACAGGAATCTCTAGCTTCAATTAGTGATTTATATTATAGTGACTTATATTATGCAAATGGTAGTTTTTGTGACTGGGATCCAAATAATAATAACATATTTGGTGAAAACAATTGGGAAGGGGTAACTGAAAAAATTGACTATTATCCTGATGTGTATCTTGGACGTTTAAATTGTAAAACTACTAAGGAGCTAGATATCGTACTTAACAAAATTATATCATATGAGAATAATAACAACAAAGAATGGTTCAACAATATCATTCTCATCGGTGGAGACACATTTACTCCTCTCAGATGTGTTCTTGCTGGAAGTGGATTAAGACCAAAAAATATTTTGTCACAGTTAATTTATAATTCTTCTGAAATATTTTTAAAAGAGGGAGAATACATGTGCGATATTGTTGCAGAATCAATGAAAGATTTTAATCAAATAAAAATATATTCATCAAACCTCTTTCCAGATAAAAACAATAAGCCTTTGCTCAATTTCTATATAAGGAGAGCAATAAATGATGGTGCTGGTTTTGTTTATTTTTCAGGTCACGGTAATCCATCAACTTATGCAACTTACAAGTTTCCAGCTCTTTTTAGAAAGCGTCCGATACTAAGAGGTTTTAGCGATATAGATGTTATTGCACTAAGGAATCGAGATAAATTGCCAATTGTGGTACTAGATGCTTGCTCTTGCGGTAAATTAGATGATTCATCATGCATTGCTTGGAATTTTATTAAAAAAAGCAATGGAGGCGCAATTGCTGCACTTGCCTGCACAAATATTAGTTATGGGTACCATGGATCGGCAAATGCTGAAGGCCTAAATGGCTATATGGCAGCAAAATTCTTTGATAGTTATAGTGCAGGTGATGATTATTTGGGACAGATGTTTGTTGATGCGCAAAATAACTATCTGAATATGCACTCAACAAAATTCACTCACGATTATCTCATTATTTCAATTTGGGAAATTTTCGGCGATCCAAGTCTGAAAGCCGGTAATTAAGCCAACTCAATAATAAAAGTAATACTGTTAAGTTAATTAGTTGATTTTTAATGTTTTAGTGTTTATTAGTACTTTTATTGATATTATGTGACGTGCTAGTTATTGTCTAAAAATGCAGAATTATTATGATAGATATTATTTAGCATGCGTAATGCTTTTAACCAAAAACGAAATTTGATATAATGGATGGATGCAAAACTAATAAGAGCTGCAATTTATACCAGAGTATCAACTGAAGATCAAGCAAAAGAAGGTTTTTCGCTAGATGCTCAACTAGATAAGCTTAGATCCTACTGTAAAGCCAGAGATTGGGAGATTGGAGGCGAATATATCGACGATGGATATTCTGGGAGATACATTAAACGACCCGCATACAAAAGAATGATGGAAGAGATGGACAAATGGGATGTATTATTAGTAATCAAAATGGATAGGATTCATCGAAACTCTAAAAATTTTATGTTGATGATGGAGGAGCTGAAAAAAAACGAAAAAGAATTCGTTTCGATGACCGAATCCCTAGACACATCAACAGCAATGGGAAGATTTGTCATGGACATCATTCAGCGAATTGCTCAGCTTGAATCTGAACAAATTGGCGAGCGAGTTTACATTGGGATGGAACAGAAAGCACGAATCAATGGTGGTGTGCTAGGTTTTAACATACCATATGGTTATGATTATACAGATGGGAAATTAGAAATCAATAAGAACGAATCCTCAGTGGTTAAAGATATTTACTCCTGGTATTTGGAAGGAAAAAGTCTAGGTAAAATAGCTAAAATGCTCAATTCTAGTGAAATTCCAACGAAAAGGGGGGGTTTATGGGCGAAAAAGACCATTTCTGCAATATTAAAAAATCCGACATATTGTGGATATCTACATTGGGAAGATTTTGTAAATAAAAGCGATCATGAAAAAATAATTGACGATTCAGAATTTAACAAAATTCAAAATCTAATTAAAAAACGTGGTGGCTTGCCAGCCAAAAAACTCGAAAATTAGCCCACTAAAGGTAACCTTCGGCAGACCAAAGGTTACCCAGCAGGTAAGATGCTTCACCCATATGAGCTAGAGATTATAAGGAGAAAAACAGCGAATAATTTAATTTCATGTGTGTAATATGTGCATTTTCTCTTCTTATTATATGCTGCTACTATCAAAAATATAGGAAAATCGCTAAATTTTACGAAAATTAATTTTTAGCAAACACATTTAACATTGCTAGAGTTTATCTATCAATCTAGCAAAGTATTCACAATGACAAATTTTAACATGAATTTATTGACAAAATTTATCACGATTTGTAAAATTAGCTTTTAAAATTAATTAATTAATTTTATAACTTAACAAGATTTATAAAATATAGCTTTATAGTTAATTATGCAAATTTAGAATTATTTTGCTAGCACAATAATATTAATTACAACAATTAATCAAAAGCTTTAATAATAACCATAAATTTACCAGGCCATTCAATTTCAACAATTAATTGAGGGCAAACTATGTACATTGTAATAATTGGGGCAGGCGGCATCGGTAAAAGGCTTACTGAGCGTGCTTTACAAGATAGCAATCATAACGTTATAGTTATAGATAGAAATCAAGAAAGGTGTGAAGAGATAGCAAGAAAATACGATGCTGTTGCAATAAATGCAGATGCCACTCAGGAGGAAACTTTAGATGAATCTGAAGTTAAAAAGGCAGATGTATTAGTAACAACTACGAATGATGATGCAACAAATCTAATGGTTTGTTCACTTGCAAAAAACAAGGGAGTTAAACATCTAGTTTCTGTAGTGAATCAAGAAGAGAGCAAGCCAATGTACATGGAAAAAGGCGTAAAAATGGTAAAAAGCCCAGATCTAGTAATGGCAGAGCATCTCTATAAATCAATCAAACATCCTAATGTTGAAGAATATATGGATGTCGGTAAATATGCCGAGATTTTCCGTTTACCGATTTCACCGAATTCCAAACTTTCAAATAAAAAAATTAAGGAGATAGGACTACCTAAAAAAAGTTTGATAGTAGCTGTTGAGAGAGATAGTAAGTTTATCATACCAACAGAAGACGTTGAGCTATTTTCAGGAGACAAAGTAACTGTTTTGGCACATAAAGATCAAGTAGATAGAGTGGCTGCTTTGTTCTCGGAGTAGAATTTACGCAAATTATATATAAAGGATGAATGATTCTAACCTGTATTTTTCCAAGTTTTTGAGGAGTTATTATGGAACAAGAAAAAGTTACTAAAACAGGTACTACTACACTAGGAATGGTATGTAAAGATGGTGTTGTAGTTGCAACTGAAACAAGAGCTACCATGGGCACTTTGATTGCTCATAAAGAAACAAAAAAATTATATAAAGTGGATGAACATCTGGCATTATGCACTGCAGGACTTGTCGGCGATCTGCAGGTTTTGGCACGATACCTTAGTGCTGAAGCAAATTTATACAGACTTAAACGAGACACTAGGATTCCTGTGGAAAGCGCAGCTACACTTATGTCAAACATATTAAACCAAAGAAAATTTTATCCCTATTACGTTCAGTTGATTTTAGGAGGATATGATAACACAGGTGGGCACATTTATTCATTAGATGCTGCTGGCGGTGCTATCCCTGATAAATACACATCTGGTGGTTCTGGATCTCCTTATGTGTTTGGTGTATTAGAAGACCTCTATAAAGAGGATATCACCTGTGACCAAGGTGTGGATATAGCTATTAGAGCAGTTCATGCTGCAAAAAGCCGCGATTCTGCATCTGGTGGATTAACAAACATTGCAATTATCAACAAAGATGGTTTCAAAGAGGTTTCACAAGAAGAAATCAAAAAACGAACTGAAAAACTAGAAAAATAATCTTTGATTAAATAACTTTCAATCTTTAATTTAATTATTCGGTTTATTAAAAAATTTATAGAAGGATATAAAATGACTGTAGACGACGTTTTACGTGAGATTAAGGGAAAAGTAAGAGCAACTATACCTCCCAGCATAGACTTTACAGATGTTGAATTTGAAGGGGCTTTAGTTGTTATCTATACAAAACATCCAGATAAGTTTGCAAAAAATGACGAAATTGTTAAACAGCTTGCAAAAATGCTTCAAAAAAGAATAGCTATCCGTCCAGACCCGAGTGTTTTAACAGATGCTGACACAGCTGAGCGGAAAATAAAACAGATTATTCCCAAAGAAGCAGAAATTACAAATATTTATTTTTTACCTGAAGTAGGGGAAGTTACTATAGAGGCAGTTAAACCTGGGATCGCAATAGGAAAACAAGGACATCTCCTAAATGAGATTAGAAGGTCAATAAACTGGAGTCCAAGAATCATACGCACGCCGCCCATACAATCTAAAACAGTCAAAGAAATCCGCGGTTATCTGCGCAGTATGAGTGAGGAGCGTAAGGAAATTCTAAGAAAAGTTGGTCGTAGACTCCATAGAGGGGTATCTGACGGTGAAAAGTTCGTCCGTGTTACTGCATTAGGGGGTTTTAGACAAGTAGGTCGAAGTTGTGCTCTACTACATACTCAAGACAGTAAGATAATGATTGATTGTGGAGTCGATGTCTCTTCAGATAATGCAACTCCATATCTGCATTTACCAGAAGTATTACCAATTGAAACAATTGATGCTGTAATTATTACACATGCTCATTTAGATCATTCTGGTCTTGTTCCTTTACTGTACAAATATGGTTATGATGGACCGGTTTACTGTACACCTCCTACAAGAGACATGGCAACGCTTCTACAGATGGATTATCTCAAAGTTGCTGCTGCAGATGCAAAAAAGATACCCTATTCTGCAGAAAATATAAGAGACATGATTAAACATTGCATAGCTGTTGATTATGGTGACACAACTGATATTACTCCTGACGTAAGACTGACATTTCATAATGCTGGCCACATCCTCGGATCTGCTATTGCGCATTTCCATGTTGGCGAGGGGCTATACAATATAGCATTTAGTGGTGATATAAAATACGAGCGTACATGGTTATTCAACCCTGCAATTAATCGTTTTCCACGTCTCGAAGCAATATTCTTAGAATCAACGTATGGGGGGAGAGAAGATCTACAACCTAGCAGACAAGAGGCAACCCAGAAACTTAGTGATATAATCCAAAGAGTTGTTAAAAAGAAAGGCAAGCTTTTAGTTCCAGTTTTTGCTGTCGGGCGTAGCCAAGAAGTTATGATTGTGCTTGAAAATCTTATCCGTACAAAAAAGATACCTAAAATCAATGTGTACCTTGATGGAATGATCTGGGAAGCAACTGCAATACATACAGCATATCCTGAATACCTAAACAATAAACTTAGAGCTCAAATCTTCCAGCAAGGCGAAAATCCATTGTTGTCAGATATTTTTAAACGTGTAGACAGTCATGAGATGAGAGAAGAAATAATACATAGCCATCCAGAACCATGTGCAGTACTTGCCACGAGTGGTATGATGAATGGCGGTCCTGTAATGGAGTATTTCAAGGAATGGGCAGAGGATAAAAAGAACACCATAGCATTTGTTGGTTATCAGGCAGAAGGAACACTAGGTAAACGCATACAAAAAGGATGGGAAGAAATACCTTTGAACACTGGTGGGAATGTAGTAAACATCAAAATGAACATGAATGCTGAAACAGTTGATGGCTTCTCAGGTCACAGTGATAGACGTCAACTTTTGAACTATATCAACAATATGTCGCCAAGACCTGAAAGAATTATATTTGGGCACGGTGAAGAATCAAAATGCATAGATATCGCTTCAGCAGTTCATAAAAGATACAATATTAACACTATGGCCCTAAGTAATCTTGAAACAACTCGATTTAGGTAAAATTAATTATCTTTTTTAGCGTTCTCTTTTTTCTGACTGTGGATTTCTGCCCAAGGTTTTGCCATATCCCATAGGTTATTGAAACGCTCATCTAACACTTCGATATCCTGAAGATCTACATACGCTGTTCCCACATATGATGGCTCATCATTACTGTCTGGCAATATCTTAATACCGTTTACTGCAATCTCTTTTCCGTAAACAAAATTTCTCATGGTACCAGACACTTCTTCTGAAAAATATCTGATTTCTAGGTTGTCGCCATATATTTTTTTAAGTTCTTTTATTAGGTCCATTTTATCTGTATTTTCGACTATAAGTTTTACCTTTGTATCAAGTTCTAAAAATTTCTTGAAGTATTTAAGGAACGGATCTTTAAAGAAGCGATCTCCACCAACTTGTATTTTGAGTCCATTATTCTTCTCAATACAGTTATTTAACATATTGTATAATATCCATTTCCCACTATACTGTAATGTTACATTGCCATTTCTCTTAAGTTTTATTCCATATTTCTCAAAATTACGTGTGTAATGGTCGCCATATTCTTTTATTCGATTCTCAATAACTTTATAGGTGTCCTCTGCAACTACCTGCTTTAAGTCTGACTTTACATCTTCCCAAATAGTCCTTGGATGAACTGGCAAATAGCTTTCTCTTCCAAAATCTTCATCTGATTCATTTGAAAAAAGTACTTTTGCGATTAATCCGCTTCTCAAAAGGGAAGCTCTGCCCGTTTCAAGGGGCCTTCTCGTGATATTTGCAAGATCTTCTGCCACTCTTAGAAATTCAGAAAATTCCTTTGGACAATCAACAACAAGCGTTGAATAATAGACAGCTGCCTCTCTAGGACGATGTACCTTCATCCTCTCAAACATCATTTCAAAATCCTGGATATAATCCAGTTTAACCTGCGTCTTGAATTCTGATCCCATTTATTCACACATCCCATCTATCCTATCAAACTTCAATATTTTCCTGCTTTCCGACATTTAAATGTTTTGAAATTTTATATAATTTTTGGATGCATATACTTCTGATTATGCAAGTCTATTTTATATTTGTTTTAGCGTTTTCAATTTCCTTAAAATATCTACGGCATCCCCTTCTAATATCTGCAATTTGTTGCGGTGGAATTTTATAACTGAACTGCAGATATTCGTCTGCAAAGATTAACCCATGAACAAATGCACCAAAATTGTACTTTTTTTCCCTAGAGAGATTAAGAATATCATCTGCTATTTTTAATGCGTCTTCGATTCTATATGGGGCTTTGCCTTCAACTTTATCTGCCTTTTTTTCATGTGCCATGGATTGCGGGTATAAAATAAAACTATATATTTGTTTTCAAAAGGGTTTAAGAGGAAAAAGAAGGGGGGCTGGCCTCTTACACAGGAGGGGATGGGA
>CAYMMP010000008.1:0-3407 GCA_964391625.1 uncultured Thermoplasmatales archaeon
GTTCTTATAAATGATGAATGTAGCATACATGGCAAAGTAAAGGGAAATTTGGATCTTAGACTTAAAATTGTAGTAGATGATGGGACAGGCGCTGTTAGTAGCACACTTAACAAAAATCTATCTGAAAAATTACTTGGAGTCAAACTCGATGATATCAAAAAAATGAACAATGAAGATTTATTGGATGATGTTAATACAAAGCTATTCGCCCGTCGCATTATTTTGAAAGGCAATGCTTTAGGTGATGAATTTGGTACAACTATTATTCCAAAAAGTGCTGAACTCATTGACGTTAATTTGAATAAAGAAAGAGAAAATTTATTGAAAGAAATTGAGGAATTGCTATGAAACGAGAAAATGCATGGAGAGTTTTTGCAGGAGAATTCAATGACTCATCTGTTGAAATAAAAAGCAAAGAAGAGATGACTCCGTCATATGTAGTTACCCCTTTAGGTGCAAAGGTTAACCGTTTATTTATTGTAGGTGTACTGACCGACGTCGAAAATGTCTCAGAAGGAGGGGATTTAATCAGAGCTCACATATCTGATCCTACCGGCGTTTTTACATTGTATTCTGGGCAATATCAGCAAGATGTTACAAATGTGCTTGCTGATATAGAGGTTCCTGCATTTGTGGCAGTCGTAGGAAAGGTTAGAACATATACTCCAGAAGAAGGATCAATGTATGTGTCTGTCCGACCTGAGAAAATAATGGAAGTATCTGCTGATGTTAGAGATAGATGGATCATCGAAACATGTAAAAATACTAAAGATAGAATCGAAGCAGTTTTCGAAGCCATGAAAATGGAAGAAAAAAATGCTTTTGAAATTCATAAGTTAGGTTATAGTAAAGAGCTTTCTGAAGGAATTGTTGTTGCTTTGAGCAATTATGGTGAAATTGATTTGAATAAGTACGTAACATTAATCCAGGAATCATTGCAATATCTAATACCTGAGAAAGAAAACCTACCTGACCTAAAAAATAAAGAAATTATCAAAGAAGAACCTATCAAAGAAATAGAGCAAAAGGAAGACATTAAAAACGAAACAGAAAAGACTGAAGCGGGTGAAACTGATAAAGATTTTGCAGAAGTAGAAGATGCTGTTCTAAAGATTATTAAAGAAACTGAAGGGGATGATGGAGCCCCATGGGACAAAATCACTGAAAAATGTGAAAAAGCAGGTATTGAAAAAGATGCTATAGAAGAGGCTTTAACATCACTTATGGATAAAGGTCTAATTTATGAGCCAGTTCTTGGAACTATCAAAACTACATAGACATACGACACTAATCAATCTTTTTGTGGAAGTTTTTATACCAATAGTAGGCTATAGGGATAACGAAGATTATCGCAAGAATTGTGCCTAAGATAAGCATAAAACGCATTGATTCTTCATCAACTGTAAATTCTTTATATGGCTCCATTAGAGGATGATTATCTTTATTGTCCCCACCAGGAATCAAATAAGGAGTGTCTCCGATTTTATCCTCGTTCTTATCTTTACCTGTGTAATCGCTCCAATAATTTCCGAATTTTCCATTATCCCAAGAATTATTTGAATCGTCAAACGCGTTCACAGCATTATCAATAAAATTGTTCTTGTAAATAGTGTTATTTAAAGAGAGTAGAGACAACTTTATTCCTTTGCCCAAATGGTTTGAAATTGTATTGCCAGTTATGTTATTGTCGTTGGCTGCCACCAGATATATCCCAAAATTATTTTCACCCATCAATGTAATATTTGTTGTATAATTTTGATTGTTGTTTGTAATGTTGTTGTTAGCAATTGTATTATTAAAACCAGAAATGCGAATTCCTTTCCCATTATCAAAGATGTGGTTTGAAATTATCTGATTATTCTCTCCATTTTCAATATATATTCCATATGTATTGTTAACTATCACATTTTGATCAACAGTTACATGACCAGAGAGTATTCTGATTCCTGAATTTATGTATGCATAACCACCTTCAATCCAATCAGTTTTCTGACCATTTTGAATAGTAAAATCACTTACATTTACCCAATCTTTCGTAACAATTAATACATCTCCAAAAGTATGGCTATCAATTATTGTAGTATTTTTATCTTCTCCAATTAGGGATAACGACTTGTCAATTGTAATAGAACCATTGTAAGTTCCAGCATAAACAAATATAATGTCACCATCATTGGCTGAATCAACTGCTTCTTGAATAGTCAAAAAGTTGCCATTTTCATCTCCACCAACAAACAAAGTGTTATTACTCTCAGATCCGCTTTTAGCTGCAGGAGATATAAAATTCAAAATAACCAGGAATAAAACGCAAATAATGATTGTTGAAATTACTTTTTTCATATCTATCAGTCAGATTATGAATTAAAAATGATGTATTATATTTTTGGAATAAATCCATTTTGTCATTTTCACGTTATATGTGTTTTAGCATAATACTTTTAAATAATAGGACCTACAAAAAGTTACACAATAGTGGATGGCATGGGTTGATAATATGATACTACGAAAAAAGGAAAAATACCCATCTTTGTATGATGCATTTGAATTAGGCGACAGAGTAAAGAGAGTATATAGAGATAGAAAAGGTAGCAGAGAATATAAAGGGATAATCTTAGCAATCGATGATAAAAGCATTGAAATCTATTGGGATACACTAGACGGAAGATATAGACCCAACTACATGGATTTAGCATTCACAAGCTGCCCAGTAGATGAAATTTTCAAAGGAAATAACAAATTTTCCCCGATAAAAAAAGATATTGGATTCTAATATATATTTAGAGACATACCTAAAAGTATTTAATTATATACATTGATATCGTATCAAAAATTATTCATAATAGCAAATTAATAAAAATGCATGGAGGGAAGAAGTGAATAGGGAATCTTTACCCTTAATATTTGCCTTATTAATTCCTGTTTTATTAGCGTTAGTTATTTTATTATATTATTATGGATATGATATCACAGTAATTTTTAGAAAGATTCCGATACTTTATATCATAGTACTAATCCCAGTTGCATTAGGCTTCATTGCCGGAATTGCTAAAGTGATGAGACCAGATTAAAAAATAATTTTTATATATACAACATAGCAATCATAAATATATATTTTTATATAACTTTTAATTTTCGAAAATAATATTGGATAACATATGTACAATAATTATTATATACTTATTAATATAAAAAATAACATGTTAAAACATGTTGGTCGTAGGTTTGTTATCCACAAAAGAAGAAGTCGAAGAAATAAAATACGTTGCAAATGTCTGTTCGCTAGAGGATAGAATCCATTTCATTGTAAGAATGCAGAGATTAAAAGAAATGTTAAGGAAAGAAAGAGAATAATATAGGCAACATTAAAAAAACTATTTTTATTTTGTTTTTTAGGTGAAGAAATATTG